>JBARDN010000096.1:0-5525 GCA_049795175.1 Binataceae bacterium (SeqCode)
GCGAGCTTCTTCGCCAGCGCCTGATGCCTGCGTTTCTGCTCGGGCGTGAAGACGCCCAGGTTGCATGCGATCGGCGCGTCATCGTCGGCGCCGTGATGATGATGCTCGTGTCCCACGCGACACCTCCGCTGTTATGCTGGCGCTATGGCTCGCGCCATGCTCGGCCGGGTTCACTGATCAGATTTTCGGCAGCGCTCGGCCCCCAGGCGCCTGCGGGATATTCCTCGATCGGCACACGGTCGCCGTCGCTCCACGCGTCCAGGATTCCCTGCATCAGCTCCCATGACTTCTGCACATACTCGCCGCTCGGGAATAGCGTATGGTCGCCGTCCATCACGTCGAGCAGCAGCCGCTCGTAAGCGTCAGGCGAGCTCTCGCCGCCGAATTCGCTTTCGTAGCTAAGATTCATCCGCACCGGTTTGATCGCGATGTCGAGGCCCGGCTGCTTGGAAACCACGTCGAAGGAAAAGCCCTCGTCGGGCTGCAGCCGGATCGTCAGGCGGTTGGGCGTGAGCAGGCCCTCGCGATTAAACAGGATCTGCGGCACGTCCTTGAAGCGCACGATAATCGAGCTGGCGCGCTGCGGCAGGCGTTTGCCGGTGCGCAGATAAAATGGAACGCCGGACCAGCGCCAATTGTCGATCAGCAGTTTCAGCGCGACGAAGGTTTCGGTGCGCGAGTCGCGGGCGACACCTTTTTCTTCGAGGTAGCCGGGCACCGCTTTGCGTTCGATTGTGCCGGCGGTGTAGCGTCCGCGCACCGTCATCACCCGCGCCTCGGCGGAGCGGATCGGACGAATCGCGCGCAGCACGTTGAGCTTGGCCTCGCGGATCGCCGCCGCGCTGAGCGTCACCGGCGCCTCCATCGTGAGCATCGTGAGCACTTGCAGAATATGGTTCTGCACCATGTCGCGCAGCGCGCCCGAATGATCGTAGTAACCGGCGCGGGTGCCGACGCCTTCGGTCTCGGCGACTGTAATCTGCACATGATCGACGTTGCGGCTGCCCCACAGGCGCTCGAAGATCGAATTGGCAAAGCGCAACACCAATAGGTTCTGCACCGTCTCCTTGCCGAGATAATGATCGATCCGGAAGATCTGAGACTCGGCCAGATGGCTCAGCAGGACGCGGTTTATTTCTAACGCGCTTGGAAGGTCGTGGCCGATCGGCTTCTCGACCACCACCCGCGAGAAGTGCGGAGCCTCAGGCTTCGCGATCAGGCCCGCCTCGGCCAGCCGCGCGACCGAATCACCGACGGCCTCGGGTGGTATCGAGAGATAGAACACGCGGTTGGGCGGCAGTCCGCGCGCCTTCTCGATCTTCTCCAGGCGCTGGCGAAGCTGCTTCATTCCGTCGGGTGCGGCGAGCGCGCCCAGGTAATCGAGCGAGTCGGAAAATTTCCTCCAGCACTGGTCTTCGACCTTGAGCCGCGAATACTTGTCCACCGCCTCGCGCGAGGATTTGCGGAACTCCTCCTGCGACATCTCGGTGCGCGCGAAGCCAAGCACCGCGCTGTTCGGCGGCATCATACCGCCGCCGCAATGGACCAGGTTGTAGAGCGCCGGCAGGAGCTTGCGCCGCGCGAGGTCGCCTGACGCGCCGAAAATCACAATCGTCGAAGGAGGGGTCGGACGCGTGCGTTGGACGGTCAGGATCTCATCCATGGGAAAGACTCTACCGCAGCCGGCGCCGCGAGGCGCTAGCTGGATTGGCCGCATCCTGCTTGATACTCAATAAATACCCGCCGCGCATGAAACCGTTATTTCACTGCACTTCGCACGCTTGGCACACTTGGCAATCCGCCGCGCCGCGAAATTTGGGGACGCCGCGATGAACGGAGATTCTGCCGCCGCTACCGCAGAGATTACTTCGCATCTGTCCGAGTGGCTGCCGGTGGTGCTGTGGGGCGCGGTGATGTTCACGTTGTCGACCTCGGCATTTTCGGCGGCGAACACGGGCCGCATCATTGATCCAGTTTTGATTTGGCTGATACCCGGGATCTCGCCGACCTCGCTCGGCGTCGCGCACGCGCTGGTCCGCAAGTGTGCGCATTTCACCGAATACGCCGTGCTGTATTGGCTGCTGGCGCATGGACCTCTGGTAGGGAGGCCGTATCTGGCGCTGGCGATATGCGTCGCGTGGGCCTTCCTGGATGAGGGCCATCAGATATTCGTGGCGGGGCGCACGCCCTCGCTCTATGATGTCGCGCTGGATTCGACCGGCGCTGTCTTCTGCGGGTTTCTGACCGCGGCGGTAAACGAGCTGCGCTGAGCGACGAGCTAAGCGGGTTCGGGCGCCGAGGAGATTCGATCCATCCGGCCATAGAACGCGCCCAGATTGGCGAGTTGCGCGGGGAGCTTCAGTTCACCCCGGAACGCAAAATAGAACAGCTGGCCATAGAGCGCGAAATCGGCCAGTCCGATCCGGCCGAACAGAAACGGGCGTTCTCCCAGCGCCTCTTCAAACGGCGCAAGCGCCTGCGCCGCGAGCGCCAGCTCGGCCTTGTGCTCCGCTATCATCTTATCGACGAAGCCCGCACCGTACTTACGCTCGCGGATTAACCGCCACAGTGCGGCGCGATCGCTGCCGCGCTCGCTCCAGTATGCCAGTTCGTCCGGGATCGCGGCGCGGAACAACGCATCCTCGAGCTGATTGTCGATGACCCCGGCGAGCATCCGATGCATCCCGCGCCAACCTGACGGCAGGAGCGTCGGCTCCGGCTGGAGCTCTTCGAGCCGCAGCGCGATTCGCGCAGAATCGACGATCGTCTCGCCGCCGTCGAGCGTGAGCGCTGGCACCATCAACTGCCCTGATACGGCGAGCAGTTCTTTGCGTTCGAGATAATCGACCTCGATGATCTCGTAGTCGATTCCCTTGAAGTCAAGGATCTTGCGCACCTTGGCGCAGTATGGACTGCCCGCGAACTGGTAGAGCCTTGCCGTCATCATCATCCTCTGCGCGGTGAAGCCGAATCGCGGGCTAGAATAACACGCGCGGGTCAGGATGCGCAGATGCGCAGGATCGCGTCGAGGTCGACCTCGGCGAACGAGAGGTGGACGAAGTCCGCTGCGGACAGCGCAGCGGGCGGGCGCGTATGCGCAATCGCCAGGACGTACATGCCTGCACGATGAGCCGCTTCGATTCCCGGGGCCGAATCCTCAACCACCAGGCATTGCGAAGGTTCAACCGGATCACGCTGACGGAGCAGAAACCCAATTCGGCCGAGCGCTGCGACAAACAGATCGGGAGCGGGCTTGGAGCGTTCCGCGTCCTCGGCGCCGAGCAGGTCGAGAAACGCGTCGCGCAGATGAGCGCCGCGCAGGCGATGCTCGGCGTCCCGGCGCGACGCTCCGGTCGCGAGCATCAGCGGAAATCGTTCGGCGCATTCGCGCACGAACTCGGCGGCGCCGGGATACAGCCGATCGCCGTCGAGCAGGGTGCCCTCGAGATCGAAAATTATCGCGCGGATCATTTTACGGTTGCGCGTACGCTACGCATGATCGGCACGATCGCTCGCTGCGGTGCGGGCGCAGAGACTTCGGCACGGCCAGACTCGATCGTCATGTCGAGCTCGCTGCGGACGCCGAAGCGGTCCGGCAGATAGATTCCCGGCTCGACCGAGAAGCAGGTGCGATCGATCAGGCGGCGGTCGTCATCGGTTTCGAGCGAATCCAGATTCGCGCCCATCCCGTGAACTTCGCGGCCGATCGAATGGCCGGTGCGATGCACGAATTCGGCGCCGAATCCTGCCCGCTCGATCACGCCGCGCGCTGCGCGGTCAGCCTCGCGCCCGCTTAGCGGCAGCCCGTCCGCGACGCGCGATTTCACGAGCTCGACCGCGCCGTCGCGTGCGGCGCGGACGATCTCGAAGATCTCCCCGTGATAGCCAGGCACCGCTTCGCCGACGAAACCGGTCCACGTGATATCGGCGTACACGGAATCCGCGCCCGGCTCTTTGGCCCACAAGTCGAGCAGGACGAAATCTCCGCGGCCGATTGGCGCGGAATCTCGCTCTGCGGTGCCGAAATGCGGGTCGGCGCTATGCGCGTTGGCGGCGACAATTGGCGGCTCGCGCGTGACGAGGCCCGCGCGTTCGATTCGCTCGAGCATGAATCGCTGGATCGCGTATTCAGTCGCGCCGCCGCCTGCGGCGACGCGCCGCGCAATCTCGGCGAAGGTCTGATCCACGACCGCGCCAAGCGCGGTGCCCGCTCGCCGATGACCTTCGATCTGCGCGATGCTGAGCGTCGCTTCGAATTCCTGGATCAGATCGGCGGCCGAAACTACTTCCACTCCGAGCGAGCGGACCAGCTCGACCGTGCCGGCGTCGACGCGCGACACGTACGGAATCGCACCGCGCGGCGAATAGTTCATCGCGACGCGCCGCGCGCCGGAAAGAATCGTGCTCAATCCCGCGATCATCTGCTCGCTTGATTGATAGACGACTGGCTCGAGGCCAAGCGAGTCGAGCCGATGCGCTTCGACCGCTGAGACGAGCGCGCGCGCGTCGCCACGCGCCGCCACGTAGCAGAACCATCGCCGCGTGGTCGTGCCGTGCTCCGAGAGTCCGAGCACGCGGTACGCGATCGGATCGCTCAGGCGGAAATCATAGAAGAGCCAACCGTCGAGTCCGGCGGCTGCCAGCGCGCGGGAAATTTCTGCAAACCGCTGCGTCAAGATGCACCGCCAGCCGGCGCGAAACGCGCGCCCCACAGGTTCACGCGCTCGGGATCGATTCGCACAATCGGGTTGCGCTCCGGCGCGAGCGTCATCGCGCGGTACTGGATGTACTTGTCGCGCAGGTTGCGCAGCGCGAGCATGTATTCCTCCCCGTCGGCGACGATTGTTGCCCGCCCGCGCACCATCACGAACGCGAGCTGGCTCCAGTCTTCTTCATAGTGATCGACGATAATCGCGACCGACGGATTTGCGGCGATATTGCGCATCCGTTTGATCGCGCCGCCGGGTCCGCGCCGCTTGGGCTTCTCGTCGATCACGAAATAAAAGTGCGCGCCGTCAAACCAGTAACACAGCGGCACCGCGTGCGGCGTTGCGGCCGCGTCGGCGGTGGCCAGATGTGCGATTCGCGCGGCGGAAAGAAAATCGCGCACGCGCGGTTCCTCGAGCACGGCGATCGGCTCGCTCATCGTTTCAGTCTCCCGTCAGCCTCCGGTTGCGATTCCCGCAAGGCGTTTCAGCGCGGCCCGCGCGGCTCGTGAGAGTCCGGAATCTAGCTCGCGGCCGGCGGCGCGTTCGAGCGCTTCGAGCACCTGCGGGGACGCGTCATTGATCAGCCCCAGCGCGGCGGCGGCGGCGCGGCGCACGCCGGGATTCGGATCGGATTCAAGAAGTCGCGTGGCGATCGCCGACGCCTCGCGCTGGTAAGCCGGCAGACGCGGGAGAATCGCAAGGCTCGCCAGGCGGACGTGCGTGTCGTCGGCGGCACTGGCAAGCGTCGCGGCGTGAAGAACTTCGGCTCCTGCGGGTGCGAGATCGCGCAGGCAGTAGAGCGCCATCTTGCGCGCG
>JBARDN010000097.1:0-30732 GCA_049795175.1 Binataceae bacterium (SeqCode)
CTGAGCGCCCGGCTCGAGTTTCTTTGACGTGCCGCGGCTCTCGCGCGCGGGACAATCGTTCGGCGTGTACGCAAGCAAGATTCACAACGGATGGCCGATGGTGTGGCGGAGCGCGTTTCGGTTGCTGGCGCGCTATCGGCCGCGGCTGCGCGCGCGCCGATAAAGCCCGTCCGGGAACTCGACCGGCGGCGCTAAACATGATTCTCTAGGCTCTCGAACCATGGCTGTTTCCGGCGCGTTCGCGCCGCGAAATCCTTGGAATCAAAACGCTATCCCGCGCGCGCAACTCTCAAAGCGCGCCACGCGGGCGGACGCGGAAAGCCGCATCGGATACGCGGATTTCGACGCCTGGAAAGGAGACTGGTTCACGATGGCAGCGGCAACAGAGGTCCGGATGCGTTTCGACCATGTGTCGATCGCGGTCAAATCAATCGATCGGGCGGCCGAGTTCTTCACCCGCTATTTTCCCGTGGTCCAGCGCAGCCCCAAGACCCGCGACGATCAGGTGAGCGGCGCGTTTTACTGGCAGGATTTTCATCTCGGGGGTTTCGTGGTCGAGCTGATCGAGGATCTGCCGGACAATCCCGGCTTCGTCACCAAGTTTATAAATAAGCACGGCGAGGGGATGCATCATCTGTCGATCGAGGTGGACCGTCTCGATCCGGTCGTGGCCAAATTGCGTGCTGGTGGAGTGCGGGTCGTCGACGAACAGAAATATCCGTCTGGCTCCGCCACCGCGTTCATTTCGCCGCGCTCCGCGTTCGGCGCGCTGGTGCAGTTCTGGCAAGTGCCCGACTTCGACGCCGACCACAAGCAGAATCCGCCGCGTGACGATCGCGCGAAGTTCGATCACGTGTCGCTGGCTGTGCGCGATATCAGCCACGCTTACGATTTTTTCACGAAATATTTCACGCCGACCTCGATCGACCACGACCAGCATCTGGTCGATAACGGCAGCTTCGCGCTCGGGCATATGCAGGTCGCGGGTTTGAAGGTCGAGTTTATCCAGAGCCCGCCGGGCGGCTCCAAAAATGATTTCGTCGCAAAATTTATCGACCGCTACGGCGAGGGGATGCATCACATCACGCTGGTGCTGAAGGATTTTGACGCGACGGTCGCGAAGCTCAAGGCGGGCGGAGTGCGAGTCGTCGATGAATCGATCAACTGGCGCGGCGAGAAGGAGGCCTACGTCTCCCCGCGCGACGCGTTTGGCGTGCTGATCCAGCTCTGGAGCGCAGAGCAGGAAGAGTAGGCGCGGCGCGCCGGGAAATCATGTTGAAGGCGGTTTTCTTCGATGCGGCCGGAACCCTGTTCGAGGCGCGCGAGCCGGTCGGGCGCACCTACGCGCGAATCGCGCGCGAGCACGGCCTCGACGCGTCCGAGGCGGCGGTGGTCCAGGGCTTCAGGCGCGCGTTCGCGGCGGCGCCGGTGATCGCGTTCGGCCGGGGGCATCACGCGGGCGAGTTGCGCGCGCTCGAGCGCGGATGGTGGCGCGCGGTGGTGGCAGACAGCTTCGCGGGATTGGGTGCGTTTCCAGATTTCGATGAATGCTTCGAGGCGCTGTTCGAGTATTTTGCCGATCCTGCCCATTGGGAGGCCGATCCGGCGGCGGCAGTGACGCTGGCCGGTCTCAAGCAGGCGGGGTTCGAGCTGGGGGTGATCTCGAACTTCGATTTTCGGCTCTATCGATTGCTCGAGGGGCTTGGGCTCGGCGCATACTTCGACTCGATCACGATATCTTCGGAAGCGGGATACGCGAAGCCGCAGCGCGAGATTTTCGACGCCGCCCTCGCGCGGCATCGGATAAGCGCCACCGACGCGATGCACGTGGGCGATTCGATCCCTCATGACTTCGAGCCTGCGCGCGAGCTGGGGTTTTTCGCGGTTCTGATCGATCCGGCGCTGAGTGTGCCGGAGCTCAGCCAGGCTCGCGCGGCCCGGATCAACTCGCTTGCCAATCTGAGCATGGTTACGCAAAGATTGAAGATCGCTTGACGATTTATGGGGATTATCCTTATTTAGGGCGAGTCTTTTCCAAGCCAGACCACGTGGGGCGTATAAAAATGAAGTCATTTTCGATGGTTCACCGCGCGTCGGTGACAATTGCGGTTGTCGGCGCGTTGGTGTTCGCCACCAGCGCCGTGCGTGCGCAGAGCCTGGGCGACATCCAATCCCAGCTCTCCAGTATCCAGGGCAAGATGTCCGCGGCCAGAACCGATCCGAGTACGGCGGGCGAGGTGATAAGCGGTCTCGACCGGCTCGAGGCGCAGTTCGCCAAAGTCTCTTCGAGCGGCAAGGTCGATCGGTCGGCGCTGGGACCCACGTACAACCAGCTCGACGACGCGCTCAGCACGATGTACAGCACGTGGAAGAAAAAGAAGGACGACTGTATCGAGCAGATGGATAACGGTGGTCAGTGCGACTACACCGAGCCTGAAAAGCTTTCGCTGCAGGCGTTGTATCCACTCTCGTGGCTGCGGTTCCAGGGTGCGACCACGGTTTATTCCGGCGACTCGACGATGTCCAAGAAGCTGCTCAACGAAGCGATCGACGGCTTCACCGAGAGCACGCTGGTGATCTTCGAGCCCAACCTGGTGCGCGAGAACCTGCTCGGCCGCGCCTATGCCGAGCGCGAACTCGGCAAGTTCGACAAATCGGAATACGACAAGGCGATCGCCGACTTCAAGCAGATCATGGAAGGCGGCACGCAGACCGCCCAGTATAACCCTGCCCATCAGGGGTTGTGCACTACCTACATGCAGATGGGTAACAGCGAGGAGGGCGCCAAGTGCATGGGCGCGCAGGCGACGTCCTCGGGCGGCGGCGAGATGCTGCAGCTTCAGGCGCTGTTCACCGCGGAGAACGCCACCCACGACTCGGCGAAGAAGGCGGCCTATCACACCCAGATTGTCGACAAGCTCAAGACCACCGAGGGCGACAAGGAGAAATGGGCGATCGCGATCGCCGCGGTGTCCAAATATTCGCAGAGCGTGACCCAGGAATTCGGCAGCTCGAATGATCCGTTCGAGAAGTGGCTGACCGCCAACGTTCTGCTCTCGCGCAAAGACCAGGCCGGCGCGGCAAAGTATTACGTCGATGCGGCGCGCGGCAGCTCGAAGTATGCCAAGGGCTATCGGTACGCGGCCGACATCTACTTCAACGAAAAGCGCTTCGACCAGGTCGAGCAGCTCCTGACCGACGTCGAGCGGGCCGGCGGCGCTGATGCGCAGTGGGCCGCCTACATGAAATACAAGCTCCCCCGCGGCCAGTGGGAGTCGAGCGGGATGAAGAATACCCAGCTCGAAGACCAGTGGGTCAAAGCCGCGACCGATTACGTCTCGAAATATTCGGGCGGCCAGTATGCGCCCGAGATGCGCTTCCGGCTGGCCGAGCGCTTGCAGCGCCAGCGCAACTTCCTCGAGGCATCGAAACTGTATCAGCAGGTGACCGGCAACAACGAGTACAGCTTCACCGCGAAGTACAATTCGGCCGAGTGCGATTACCAGGCTTTGGCCGCCGCGGGCAACAGCAAGAACGAGAAGAACGCGCCGCCGGTCAACATGGATCAGCTCCGCGCGCAGACGGTCAAGGACCTGCAGGATACTATCCGGATGGAGCCCGAGGGCGAGCGCACTGCCGGCAGCGCGGCTCAGAAGAAGTTCATCCACGAAACCAAGGGCCGCGCGATCTATATGCTGGCCGGTCTGATCCAGGGGCAGAAGAACGCCGATCCGAAACAGATCGCCGATTTGCTGATGAACTACGAAACGCAGTATCCCGCGATGAGCGACAAGTTCAGCGACGTGCAGGAATGGCGCATCACGGCGCTCGATCAGCTCGGCCGCTACGACGATGTGCAGAAAGATGTGCAGGCGGTGGTGGCAAGATACAAGACGATGAAAAACCCCAACACCGACTTCATCAAGGAGTTGGGATTGGACTTCTGGCACGCCGCGCAGGCGGCCGAGGCCAAGGGCGACCAGAAGGCCTACGTCGCCAACGCCAAACTGACGCAGACCGCCTACGATTTCTTCGAGAATGAGGTTCTGACGGGGAAGACCCCGGCCAAGAATCTGACCGGCACACTTTCGATTCTGGGACAGGCGTATATCGCGCAGAACAACGTGGATCAGGCCAAGACCATTTTCGATCAGGTGGTGAAGGCCGACGCCGCATCGCCCGACGCCAACGCGGGACTGGCGCGAATCGCGCAGGCCAAGGGCGATATGAAGGACGCTGTGACCTTGTGGACCAACGTCGAAAGCACTGCGGCGGAGTCCGATCCGCTATGGTACGAGGCCAAGTACCAGATCGCGGATGTATACGCGAAACAGGGCAATATCGCCGGTGCGTGCAACAAGCTCGCATCGACGCGCGCCGAGCATCCTACTCTTGGATCGCCCGAGATGCTCTCGCGATGGGATCTGTTGCAGAAGAAAATCTGCCTGAAGAAGTAGGCAAGCGCATGCGATGCTGAAGCGGATTCATCATGTGGGCGTGGTCGTGCCGGACCTGGACGCGGGACTCAAGTTCTGGTGCGATACTCTGGGACTTCGCTTGACGAAGAGCGCGACGATCGAAGAGCAGGGGGTCCGCGCCGCCCTGCTGAAGATCGGCGGGAGCGAGATCGAGCTGCTCGAGCCGATAAATCCCGATGGCGGCGTGGCGAAGTTCCTCGCGCGCCGCGGCGGCGGGCTGCATCACGTGTGTTTCGAGACCGACGACGTCGAGCGCGAACTCGACGCAGCGAAGGCGAAAGGCATTCAAATGATCGACCAGAAGCCGCGCGCCGGACTGGCCGGGATGATCTGCTTTTTGCATCCCAAGGCGACGTGCGGCGTGCTGGTCGAGTACGCGCAGCCGCTTGAGGAATAGCTATCGTGCCGATCTACGAATATCGATGCACCGATTGCGCGCGGGCGTTCGAGAGCTTTGCGCGGCCGGGCCGCGGCGACGACGGCGCGCAATGTCCGCGATGCGGCGGCGCACACTTGGCGCGCGAGATGTCCACCTTTGCCGCGCGCGGTTCGAATGCCGACGCGACCGCGGCCGGCGTGCAGGCGATCGCTTCAAGCAACGCCGGTCGCTTCACGGGCGGCGGCGGATGCTGCGGCGGCGGATGCGGTTGCCACTAGGCGCGCGTGATCCTGCACATTGCCAGACGCGCTGAATGGGATAGTGCGCGGACGCGCGGCTGGTATCGGCCCGCCGCGTTCGAGCAAGACGGCTTCATCCACTGCTCGACGCTCGCGCAAGCGCTCGCGACCGCCAACCGATTTTTCTACGGACAACGCGATTTAGTTCTGCTTCACATCGATGAGCGCACGCTCGCCGCGCCGCTGCGCTACGAATCCGCAGCGCCACCCGCCGGTTCGGTGGAAGCAGAGCCGCGCGCGGGCCTGTTCCCGCATTTGTATGGAGACCTCAACCTAGACGCGGTCATGGAAGTGATCGAGTTTCCGTGCGCCGCAGACGGATCATTCGAGCTTCCCGCGACCACGGTGAGCTTCCTTTCCGTCAGTGGTGGCGGCCGGGCCGTCCGCCACCACTGACGAAAAAAAATAAAAGTCATCCGTCGGGTCGGCTCAATTTGGAGGTCGATCTCGCCGTGAGGATCCTCTTCTACCAGTGGTAGCCGACGGCTCGTCGGCCGGCGCGAAGCGCCCGCACGCTTTGCGAAATCAGCTCAGCTCTCGGCACTCTGTGCGAATTCTGCCTTGGCCGATGTGAGTAGCTCGGGCTCCGCGAGCAGATCGTACGCCGTCATCGCGAGTGCCTTCGCGACCCGGATCATCGCGGCGTAGCCGCGCGGAGAATCGGCGTGGCGGGCGAATGCGTCCTCGTGGCAAGTGCCCTCGCCGGGGCTCGCGATCGCGAATACCGGATGAATCGCGACCATGCGATGGCTGATATCGCCCATGTCGGTGCTGCCGGTCGGAAGGCCGAGCGGAGGATCGGGCGACAGCGTTCCAAGCGCCTGCGAATGTTCCGCATAGCGATGGGCGAGCGTCAGATTCGTGACCATGTTCTTGTAGCCGCTGAAATTCGTCTCCTCGACTTGCGTTCCTACGGCCATCGCGGCGCCGCGCGCGCATTGGATCACTCGCCGGGCCATCTCCTCGGCGTACTTGCTGGTGTATGCGCGTGTGGTGAATTGGCATTCGGTCAGCTCGGGGATGATATTTGCCGCCTGTCCGCCGTTAGTGATGATTCCGTGGACGCGCGAGCCATCGCGAAAATGCAGCCGCGCCATATCCACCGCGTGAAACGTCAGCAACATCGCGGCCAGCGCGCTCGAGCCGTCCCACGGTGCGATTGCCGCATGCGAGGCTTTGCCGCGAAACTTGAGCCGGACGCCGTGGGTCGCCAGCGCGGGCATCGTGGACCATTCGCAGTCCATCGGATGCGCCATCATCGCGGCGTCCACGCCTTTTAGTGCGCCGCGATTCATCAAGATGACTTTTCCGCCGCCGCCTTCTTCGGCCGGCGTGCCCATGAAAACGATCTTGCCCTTGAGTTGCGGCGCGATCGCGTGCAATCCGGCGACGGCGGCGAGCGCGGCGCCCGCGATCAGGTTATGTCCACACGAATGGCCGTTGGGCAGCGCGTCGTACTCGGCAAAGATCGCAACGGTCGGCCCGTGTCCGCCGAACTCGGCGCGAAACGCGGTTTTGAGTCCGGCGATTTCGCGCTCGACGTGCAGCCCCAGGGCGGCTGCCGCACCGGACAATTGTTCGGCGGCGAAAACTTCCTCAAACCGCGGCTCGGGACGCTCATGAATCGCGTGGCTGGTGGCGACCGCGGTTTCGCGATATGCGTCGATTGCGCGGCAAATCTCCTGATGCGGATCCATCAATGCCTCCAGCGATTTGAGTAGCATCGGCGATAGCTCGCCGTCCAATCGTCAGGCTCCGCCGTTGGTTTGCTGGGGGGGCACGACTACGGCTACGGCGCAGCGCGCTTTTTGGACGATCTCGCTGACCTTGCGGCCGAAGAACAGGCGTTCGTCCGAAGAGCGAAACAGCACGCCCATCACCAGCAGCCCGACGTCGTCTTTGGCGACGGTGGACAGGATCACGTTTTCGATTTTGCGGCCGGAGCCAAGCCGTGCCTCGACGTTGACGCCGAGCTCTTGGCCGAGCTTCGAGATCTCCTCGACGAATTCGCGGCCCTCGTCGGTGCCGGGAGACTTGCTCGCACCAAAAATCGGTAGCGGGATCATCGAGGCTTCGCGCACATAGAGCGCCGTCACCTGTGAGCCGAAAACGCGCGCGTAGTGCATTGCGATGGTCGCGCCCAAGCGGGCAAACGCCGCTCCGGTAGTGGGAGTCAGCACGCGCATGAACGGCACCGCGGTGTTGCCTCCGCGCACGATTACCACCGGCGCATGCGCGGTGCTGACGAGGCTGCGCAAAACGTCGCCGCCCAGATTGTCGTAGCCGCCCAGATGCGATGCGCCCGCGAAGATCGCGTCATAGCCTCGCGCCGCCTCGCTGGTGATCGCCTCTGCGATCGAGTCGGCGCTGGCGACGCGCTGGTGGACGTTTTTTGCGCCCGCCTGTTCCGCGATCGCCTTCATGCGCGCGAATTGCGCGTCGAACTCCGCCGACTTCGCGGGGGTGCCGGGAGTCGCCGCGCGGAACACCGTGATGCTGGCGTCTTTGTCGTTGGCCAGCGCCGCGGCCAGATGCGCCGCGAGGTCCGCATGCGGGCCGCCGCCGCTCAGCACCAGAAGCTTGGTGCCCTCGTGCGAAAACGGCAGCCGCGCGAGCAGTTTCTCCCGCTCCAGGCGATCGGCCTCGCTCGGATGCTGCGTGGTCTCGCCGATCGACCAACTGAGCAGCGGCGGCGTCATCAGCGACGTGACCATCGCGAACAGCAGCAGCACCGTGTACATCGAAGGAGTCAGCACGCCGAGGGTCAGTCCAATCAGCGCGACGATAATACCCATGCCGCCGCGCGCGTTCATCCCGATTGCGACGGCCAGCGCCTCGCGCCATTTAAGCCCGCCGAGCTTGCCGCCGGCGCCGCAGCCGACCAGCTTGGTGGTGCATCCGACGGCCAGGATAAGGATCGCGACGCCGGGCGTTCGCAGCGCCGAGAGGTCCGCGCGCAGGCCCGAGTAAGCAAAGAAAATCGGCGCCAGGAATCCGGTCGCGATTCCTTCGATCTCGCTCACGTCGGCGGGTTTCACGCGTGCCGATTGCGTCATCATCAGGCCGGCGATAAAGGCGCCAAACACCACATTCAGGCCGATCGCCTGCGCGATCACCGCACAGGCCATCGCGATCGCCAGCATTGCGCTCAGCTTCGCATGCTCGACGTAGGTGCGATCGTCAACCCAGCGCAGGAAACGTCCGGCGAGCGGAGTGCCGATGAAATAGCAGAAGCCCAGGAACGCGGCGGTCTCCGCCCCGAGTTTCGAGATCGACATGAGGTCGACAACCCCGCGTTCGGCGAGACCTGCGACGATCGAGAGCAAGAGCCATCCGATTGAATCGTCAAGGATTCCGGCCGCGAGGATCAGCATGCCCAAGTCGCGGCGCATGAGGCCGAGATCGAGCAGGATTTTTGCGATCACAGGGACCGCGGAAATTGAAATCGCGACTCCGAGAAACAGCGCAAAGATAATTCGATGCTCCGGCGCGACCAGGTTCTCGGCCGGAATCAGCAGGCCCAGCGCTACTCCGCTCGCCAGCGGAATCGAAATCCCAAAGCCGGAGATCAGCGCGACCGCGCGTCCTTTTCCGCGAAGCAACCCAAGGTCCGTCTCCAGCCCGATGAAGAGCAGGAGAGTTACCGCGCCAACCCACGCGATGCCCTCGAGCAGATGCATCGCGACCAGGCTCTCCGGAAAGATCAGCGCATACACGCCCGGCGCGATCTGTCCCAGAAGCGAAGGGCCGAGCAGGATTCCGGCCAGCAACTCGCCAATCACCGCGGCCTGGCCAATGCGCTTCATCAGATCGGCAAGGATCCGACTGACGGTCAGCAGAAGGCCGATCTGGAACAGGAATCGAATGATTTCGATTTCGGTTAGCTGCTGCATCGCGGACTGCGCGCGCGGATTTTGCTCGATGCCGCGCTAGCGCAGCTCCCGCGCAGCCGCGAGCGTAACATGCGTTCACGAGAGGACGCGAGGGAAATCTTGCGGACGCGAAATTTAGAAGCCCGCGGCGGAAAGCCGATGCTCGGCGAGCGTGCGCAGATGATCTTCGAGCAGCGCGAGCAGGGTGGCTTTTTTGATCGGCTTGGTCAGATGGCCGTCGCAGCCGGCGGCGCGAGTCTTTTCGGCGTCATCGCGGAAAGCAAACGCGGTCAGTGTATAGATCGGGGTGCGCGGCCTGCCGGTCTCGCGCTCGAAGTCGCGAATCGCGCGCGCCGCGCTGTGTCCGTCCATCACTGGCATCTGCACGTCCATCAGGACGATGTCGTAGTTGCCGGTGCGGTATTTCTCGACCGCCGCGGCGCCATCTTCGGCGGTATCGATCAGGTGGCGAGTCTTTGCGAGATACGCGCGGATGAGCGCGCGATTATCTTCGGCGTCTTCGGCCAGAAGAATCTTGAGCGCGCGCCACTGGGTCGATCCAGCCGCCGAGCGCGCGGGCGCGGGCGGTTCCGGTTCGGCGCTGAGCGGGTTTGCGGCGACGGGTGCGCCGGGAGCGAACGGCACCACGAAGTGAAACGTGCTGCCGCGTCCGAGTTCACTTTCGGCCTCGATTGCGCCGCCCATCAGATGAACCAGGCGATTCGCGATCGCCAGGCCCAGGCCGGTGCCGCCGTATTTGCGCGTGGTGGAGGAATCGACTTGCGTGAACTCTTCGAAAATCTGCTCGATCCGGTCGGACGGGATTCCGATTCCGGTATCGCTGATCGCGAAACCAATTGCGCGCGCGCCGTCCGCGGCCGCGACCGGGGTCACGCGCACCGCGACGGTGCCGCGCTCGGTAAACTTGATCGCGTTGCCGACGATATTGAACAGGATCTGGCGCAGGCGCAGAGCGTCGCCGGTTGCGACGGCGGGCACTTCGGGATCGATCTCGCAGGTCAGGGCGAGACCTTTTTCGCGCGAGCGAATTTCCAGCGCCTCGATCGTGTTGGCGATACTGTCGCGCAGATCGAACTCGGCGGATTCCAGCGTCAGGCGTCCGGCTTCGACCTTGGACAGGTCGAGAATATCGTCGATCAGCTTCAGCATCGAGTTCGCGGTCGTGCGAAAGATGCGGAGGTACTCGCGCTGTTCGGGAGCCAGGCGCGACTCCCACAGCAGATCGGCCATCCCCAGCATCGCGTTCATCGGGGTGCGGATTTCGTGGCTCATTCCGGCAAGAAATTCGGACTTGGCCCGGGTCGCGGCCTGCGCGGCCTCGCTGGCGGCGACGATCTGCGCTTCCGCCAGCTTGAGTGCGGCGATATCGCGCATGATCACGAGCACGCAATCGTAGCCGCCGAGCTCAAGGATCGAGGCTGAGACAAGAGTCGGCGTAGTTGCGCCGTCGCGCTTGCGGAACCGCACTTCGACGTTGTGGGCCTTGCCGTGTTTGGCAAGGGCGACTCCGACCCGGGACAATTCCTCGTTCGACGCGATCATTTCGAGCTCGAACGGATCGCGTCCGAGTACCTCGTCGCGCGAATATCCCGAGGCACGCAGGAACGCGTCGTTAACGTCGATAAATTTGAGATCGGCGAGGTTCTGAATCGAGATTGGGTCGAGGCTGTGACGAAAGACGCTTTCGAATTTGGCTGCGTTTTCACGCAACGCGCGCTCGAAGCTGCGGCGCTCCACGCGCATCCGTTCGGCGAAAACCGTGGTGGCCTGCGCGACTGCGATCGCGCCTAACAGAACCGGCCAGAAATGCGAATCGAAGTTGCGGCCCGAGGTCGCGAGCGACGTGATTGCATAGGTTCCCGCGCAGACCAAATTCATCGCTCCCTGCCACCGGCCGTTCCACGGCAGCAACGCCGCGCTGCCAACCGCGATGACGATTACCGCGAACAGCTGGTTGAGCGGAGAGTGAATCAACAGGCCTGAATACGCGCCATTGAGCGCGATGAAACTGCATCCCGCCAGTGCGACCTGCCGCCAGTAGCGGATCAGGCGCGGGTGCCGCATCGCGGCCGCGCACAGCGCCATCACGACCACGTTGGCGAGATGCCGCAGGACGAAAGAATCTCTTAAACCCTGCGCCAGATCCAGGTCGCCGTGGATATAAACGAACTGAACCGTCAGAAAGATCAGCGCGCCTGCGGTCACGCGCAACGCGCCCTCGCGATTGTCGGGAGCGGCGGCTACGCGAGACGTTTCATGCGCGCGCGCACTCTGTCGCGAGAGTGCAACTTCCAGCGCCGCATTAGCTGAAAGAGAAGGGCGGGCGGCCGCATTCGCAGAGTTTTCAGATGCTGTGGGCATTGGATGTTGATCAGTCTGATCGGTCCGATCCCGAAAGCAACAGCCATGCCATCGGGACGGGAACCGCGATCAAGATGCGCTCGGCGTTGACTCCCGGAACCTGCGTTGTACCCGATGACGCCGCCAATTGCCATTGCTGAGTTGCGCAGTCAGTCGCGCTCGATGTAAGTCGGGAACAGGTGCGCGCCGCCGGCTTCCTCGGAGCCGATAGTTATCGCCAGCGGAAATTCGTGGCCGTCGCGATGCAGCATCACCAGGTCCAGCTTTCGATCGAGCAAGGCACCGCGTCCCTTCGACGCCATGAAGTGCTTGAGCCCGGCTTCGTGGGCGGCGCGATGACGCTCGGGGATAATCAACTCGGAAAGCTTACGGCCGATCGCTTCGTCACGCGACCATCCGAACTGCTGCTCGGCCGCTATACTCCAATCCACCACGATGCCCGCGCCATCCATCACGAATGCGGGCGTACGCGAGGTGGAAGTGGTGCGCTGAGCGGATTCTGAAATCTTGTTCATATCTCCAGCCGAAACCGATCGTTGAAGATCATGCCGCGAAATCGTTTCGCGGGCAATCGGGCCACCGCCGGCTGAAGCGTCCGGCGGTGCGGTACGTCTAACAGATCATTCGATCGCGCAGCGTTGCAGTGGGAAGATCTGTTGTGTGACGGGGCGGGTCATAGGAAGATCACTCTGAAACCGATGAAGACAATCCCCCCCCGCACCACATGCATCCGAACGCGCTCCGCTGCGAATCGTATGGCTATTGCGCTCGGCGTGATGCTGCTGATGGCGTATGTGTGGGCGCCGCACGCGTCAGCGCAGGCGCTGGCGCAGGCGTCGCGGCAGATGGTGGTCCCGCAGAGCCAGGGCGGCGCCAGCGGATCGACGCTCGAACTGCCCACAACGCCGCAGCAGCCCAGCGCATCGCTGAATATCCCGCCGCAGATGCAGCAGCCACAGCAAGGCCAGGCGCTCGAGCTGCCGACCCGCGAGCTGCGCGAGCAGCCGGGCTACGCGCAAGTCACGGTGACGGTGACCGATCCGCGCGGCAGTTATCTGACGGGACTCAAGAAAGACGACTTCAAGCTCCAGCTCGACGGTCACATGCAGCCGATCCAGTTTTTCCGCCAGGACACGAACACCCCGGTCTCGATTGGAATCGTGGTGGACACTTCGGGCAGCATGCAGCCCAAGATTCCGCAGGCGCGGATTGCGATCGCGCAATTCCTGCGCGACTTGAACGATCGCGACGACGTCTTCCTGTTCGCATTCTCCGACAAACCGTATCTCCTGCAGCCGTTCACGATGAACCATTCCTTGGTGATGCAGAAGCTCGGCCTGTTGCGCGCCAACGGCGAGACCGCGCTGTTCGATACGATCATGCGCGCATTGGATATGGTCGAGCACGGGCGCTACGACAAGAAGGCGTTGCTGGTCGTCACCGACGGGATGGACAACCAGAGCCGCGAGACGGTGGAAGGAGTCGTCGGGGAGGCGCGGCGGCTGGGGGTGCTGGTTTATTCGATCGGGATTGGAGATCCGAATGCGTCGGAGTTCACGCCCAGCCTGGCAATCGGGCCGCTGGTGCTGGGCGGCGGCGGAATCGAGCGGGTGGATGCGGCCACGCTTACCACGCTATCGAAAGAAACCGGCGCGCGCACGTATATCATTCATCAGGTCGGAGACGGAGCGCAGTTGCGCGCTGCGTGCGAGCAGATCAGCCTCGAGCTGCGCGAGCAATACACTATCGGATTTGTCGCTCCGGACGCCTCGGCCGGCGGCTACCGCAGCGTTCACGTTGATGTTCCGACTCACACCGAGGCCGCGGTGCGCGTGCGCAAAGGCGTGGAAGTGGGCGGCTCCCACGCTTACGCCTCAAGCCCCGACGCTCCCTAACGCGCCAGTCAGCGGTGCGGTTCCTCGGCGGTGCGGACCAGTTGTCCATCGCGCGCTACCTGTCCGAGGTTGATCGCGACCATCTCGTTGCCGGTCAGGCCTTCTACCACTTCGCTCTTGACTCCGTCGTCGAGGCCGAGTTTCACCTTGACCAGATGCACATGGTTGTTCGCGATGACCGGGACGAAGATGCTGCCGCCGTTGAACACCAGCGAGTCGTCGGCGACCATCGGCGCTCCGGAATTTCCGTTGAGCGAGATATCGACATGCGCGTACATGCCCGGCAGCAGCGACTCGTCGGCGTTGGGCAGATCGACCTCGACCAGCATCGTGCGCGATGCGGTCAGCAGCGCCTCAGGATGGCGCGTGACAGTGCCGGTGAACGCTCGGTTCGGGAACTGGGTGACGGTGACGCGCGCGGCATCGCCGTCGCGCATGAAGACCGCGTCGTCCTGCGGCATGTTGATATAGACGCGCACCGGCTTGAGCGTCGCCATCGTGACGATCGCCACCGCGCCGGCCTGCGCGGTCGCCATCGCGACCAGCGCGCCCGGGTCGAGGTTGCGGCCGGTGATCACCCCATCGAACGGAGCGAGCAGCCGCTCGTATCCTTGCTGCGCGCGCAGCGAATCCCACTGCGCTTTGTCCGCGAGCATCGTGGCGTGCGACTCGTCAGCGGTCTGCTGCGGCACGACCTGGGCGTGGACCAGGCGCTGGAAGCGGTCGTCGGTGATTTTTGCGATCCGATAGGTAGCCAGCGCATTGTCCACCTGCTGATCGAGCTCGGGCGAGACGATCACCGCGAGCAGTTGGCCCTGTTTCACGCGCATACCCTTATCGACCAGCATCGACTTCACGTAACCGGAGACCTTTGGATAGATCGCGCTTTCGAAGAAGCCGTGGATGTTGCCGGGGTAGCTGATGGTGCGTTTCATTGGTGCGCGTTCGACCGGTGCCACCATCACCAGCGGCCCGAGATCCTCCTGATGCTGCAGCGTGTCGGTCTGCCGCGAGATTTGCAGATCGCGCGCGAGCACCAACCCTCCGAGCGCGATGAGCACAATCACAACCGCGCCCAGCCATCCGAGGTAGAGCAGGGTGCTGCTCCTCTTTGGCGCGTTGTCCATGTTATCAGCCATGATGATTCTCCATTTTCACGACGCGGCGCCCGACGCTCAATCTTTCTCCGCTTGTTCGACCAGTAGCCCGACCTGCGCGTCACGCTGGCGCTTGCCGATACGTTCGTGCGTGAACATCGAGTACACGATCGGCACCACCACCAGCGTCATGAAGGTTGCCGCGACCAGTCCGCCGATAACCGCGCGGCCCAGAGGTGCGTTCTGCTCGCCGCCTTCGCCCATCGCCAGCGACATCGGCAACATCCCGAGGATCATCGCGAGCGCAGTCATGATGACGGGGCGCATGCGCACCTCGGCCGCTTCAATCGCCGCACTGATCGCGTCGCGGCCCTGCTCGCGCAGATCGTTGGCAAAGGTGATTAGCAGGTTACCGTTGGCGACGCCGACTCCAACGGCCATGATCGTGCCCATCATCGATTCGACGTTCAGCGTCGTATGCGTGAACATCAGCATCCACAGCACGCCGGCCAGCGCTCCCGGCACTGCCATCATGATAATCAACGGGTCGAGCCACGATTGGAAATTGGTCGCCATTAGCAGATAGACCAGCACGATCGCGAGCACCAAACCCGACGCCATGCTGCTGAACGATTGGTGCATCGCGGCACTCTCGCCCGCGATCGCGATCCTGGTGCCGGGCGGCACGTCCTTGAGCGCATTGATCTTTTTCTGCACTGCGTCAGTCACGCTGCCGAGGTCGCGATCTTCGACTCCCAAGTTCAGATCGACCACGCGCTGCACGGTGTAATGATTGATGCCTTGCGCCTGGATTTCATGGCTGACGCCGGAGAGGTTGGAAAGAAATTGCGGATCACCGGGATGCGTGTTCGGAAGGGTGCCGGTTATCGGCGTGCGTCCGATAGCCTGGATCGAATCGACTTTATGTTGGGGCGTCTGCACCGCGACGCTGTAGCTGACGCCGTTCTTGGTATCGAGCCACTGGTTTGGAGAAGTCACCACGCTCGAACTGAGCGAGGTCAGGATGCTGCCAGTCACGTCGAGCTGTGAGATGCCGAGCTGGACGGCCTTGTCGCGATCAACTTTCACCCGCAGGGTCGGGTAGTTGAGCACCTGCGCGATCCGCACGTCGGCAGCGCCGGGAATCGTTTCGACCTGAGACTTCAGCTCCTCGGCGATTTTGAAGTCGCTCGAGAGATCTCTTCCCACGATTTGCACATCGATCGGCGCCGACAGTCCGAAGCTCAACACCTGGCTGATGATGTCGGCGGCTTGCGGATAGATCGTCACGTCGGGGAAATCGCGATGGACCGCGTTGCGGATCGCCTTGATATAGCCGTCGGTCGGATGATGGTCTTCCGAAAGCTGAATCTGCAGGTCCGCGTCCTGCGGCCCGATCGAATCGGTCTGGTAGAACAGCAACGCCCAATACACCGGCAGCCCGATATGGTCGGTCATCAGCGCGAGTTCATTGTGCGGGATCACCGAGCGAATCGTGCGCTCGACTCCGTTCATGATTCGCGCGCTTTCTTCGATCCGGGTACCGACCGGAACCCGCACGTGCAGCCGAATCATCCCGGTGTCGACCTGCGGAAAGAAATCTTCGCCCACCAGCGGCATCAGCAACAGTGACGCGACCACGATCACGCTGATGCATGCCAGCACCAGGCCGCGATGCCGCATCACACTGGTGAGGCTGCGTTGGTAGCGCGAGCGCTGGCGCTCGAACCAGTGTTCGAAACCCAGCGTGATTGTTCCGAGCCATCCACTTGTATGATGCTCTTCGGGCTCCTCGGCCAGCAGATGCAGCGCCATGCTGGTGACGAGAGTCCGCGAGAGCAGGTACGACGCCAGCATCGCGTACACCACCGCCAGCGCGAGCGGAGTGAACAGGAAGCGCGCAACACCGGATAATCCGATGACCGGCGAGAACACGATGCAGATCGCGAGGGTGCCGATGAAGGTTGGGACCGCGATCTGGCGCGCGCCGTCGAGAATCGCGACTCCGAGTGGCTTGCCCATCGCGTGGTTGCGGTGGATGTTCTCGATCTCGACGGTCGCGTCGTCCACCAGCATCCCGACCGCGAGCGCGAGTCCGCCGAGCGTCATGATGTTGATCGTCTGTCCGGAAAGCTTTAGCCCGATGATCGACGTGAAGATCGCAAGCGGGATCGACAGGATTACGATCAGCGTAGAGCGCCACGAGCCGAGAAACAGCAGCACCATCACTCCGACCAGGGCGGCGGCGAGCACGCCTTCTTGCAGCACGTCGTCGAGCGCGCGCCGGACGAACACCGACTGATCGAACGCGAGGCTGATATCCAGACCCTTGGGCGCGATCGCGCGCATCTGCGGCATCACCTTTTTGACCGCATTGACCACGCTGAGAGTCGAAGCCGCGGGATGCTTCAGAATCAGCATGTAGATCGCGGAATTGCCGTTGACCGTCACCACGTCGGTCTGCACCGCGTGGCTATCACTGACTTTCGCGACGTCGCCGATATAGACCGGAGCGCCGTCGACGTACTTGATCGGCAGGCGGTTGAGCGCGGCCACCGTAACCGGGCTGCCGTTCATCACCACGTCGTACTCGGTGTTGCCGATCTTTGCGGTGCCGCCCGGGATGATCACGTTCTGCCGCTGCAGCGCGCTGACCACGTCGGCGGGCGACACGCCGCGCGAGTACATCTGCGACGGATCGATATTGACCATCACCTGGCGCTGCGCGCCGCCGAAGGGTGCCGGGGTCGAGAGGCCGGGAATCGTGAATAGGAACAGGCGTCCAAAGTTCGCGCCGAAGTCGTAAATCCGGCTCTGGGAGAGGACTTCGCTCGAATAGACGATATACACGACCGGGACGTTGGTCGCGTTGTAGTCGATCACGCTTGGCGGATTGATGCCGGGCGGCAGGATGTTCTTGATCGCCTCGGAAACGGAGGTCAGTTGTGCGATCGCGAGCGCGGTGTCGGCGCCGGGCTGAAAGTAGAATTTCAAAAGCCCGATACCGTTGAGCGATTCCGACTCGATATGATCCACACCGTTGACCGTGGTCGAGGATGCGCGCTCGCTGATATTGACGACGCGCTGCTCCATCTCTTCGGCCGACAGTCCCGGATAATTCCAGACCAGATCGACGACCGGCACATCGATCGCCGGAAAGATGTCGAAGTTCATGGTGCCGAGCGAGACGATCCCGAGCAGCAGCATCAGCGCCGCCATCACTGCGATAGTGACCGGCCTTCTAAGCGCGAGTTGTACGATCCACATCTACGCGTCCCCTGACACTTTCAGCTTTCGGCGCCGCGCGGCGGGAGCGGGCTTCAACTGGCGCATGATGATGCGCAGGAAATCGTTCCAATCGGATTGAAAGCGGCGGCTCTCCGGGCCGACGCCGGTGACCAAGCGCGTCAGTTGCGGAAACGCGATCGGAAAACCGGTTATCGCCATGTTGAACAGCAGCGCGTGGCGCGGATTGATCCTGTCGGTCAAATCGCCGCGGGCGATAAACTGGCGGAACTGCGTTACCGCGCGCGCATAGGCGCGGCTGCGTTCTGTGCTGCAGATAGTTGCGCGTGCCTGCGCGTCGAGCGCCTCCCATCCCATCAGGCGCATCCACACGGGATCCTCGCATCCGAAGCGCCACCAGAAAGCAGCGGCGCCTTCCGGGTCGCCATATGGCGAGCGCTCGATCTGCGCCGCGCGCAGCGCGAAGCGCCGGCGCATCGTCTCGCGGTAGAGCGCGTTCTTGTCGCCGAAATAGCAGTACAACATCCGCTTGTTGATTCGCGCGCGCCGCGCGATCCGATCGACTCGCGCGCCGGCGAAGCCGTGCTGCGAGAACTCGGCCAGCGCCGCGGCAAGGATTCGTCCGCGGCTGCGCTCAGGGTCGCGGGCGGGCGCGTTCGAGCGGGGTTTGCGGGATACGGCCGGCGTTGTTCGACGAATGACAGCGCGCCGTCCGGATGGATGCCGAGGTGCCATGTAACTGGTTAGTTACTAGACCAGCTTTGCAACCGAGTCAAAGCCCTTGGGCATGACAGACTATCGCTTCGCGGCGATCCTTCGCTTAAGGCTCACGATGACGGACAGAATTGCCTGCGGCTACAGGCTGCGCGGAAGACGGGCGGCCGCCCCTACGAAGACAGGTGCGATCTGACCCTCCAAAGAATGACGATCGATTCGTAGGGGCGCGTCGTGACGCGCCCGTCTTTGCACGCCGATTATCTGGCCTACGGGCTATACCGCCGATGCGGCGATGTTATTTCACTCGGCGGGTTTGGTTTTGGGAGTAAACGGGGCGATGAAGGCGCGGCCGGGGTCAGGCAGGAGATTCAGGAATTTGATTTCGGCGAAATCGCCGGCGAGCTGAAACGCCGAGAAGGTCGCGTTGTCGATCCGCAGGCGGCGGAATTGTGCGAGCTCCAGCCCCATGAAGTGGCTCAGGACGGTGCGGATTATATCTCCGTGCGAGACGAACAGGATGCGTTTGTCGGGGTTGGCGCCGATCGCACGGGCGATCGCCTCGACGCCGCGGGTCTGCACGTGCAGGATCGTCTCGCCGCCGGGAGTGGGATGGTCCAGCGGACGCTCGCGGTAGCGCACGTATTCCGGATCCTTGATCAGATCGTCGAAGACCATTCCTTCCCAGCGGCCGTATTGCACTTCGGAAAGTTTCGGATCTTCGCTTACCGCGGGGCTGCCGATTCCTTCCGCGATAAGCTCCGCCGATTGGCGCGCGCGCGGCAGCGGGCTGGTGACGATCAGATCGATTGCAAGCTCGCGTGCGAAGGGGACGGCGCGCTCGACCTGGGCGCGGCCTTGCGCGTCGAGCTCGATGGGATTTCGGCCCATCACGCGGCCCGAGCGGTTCCACGCGGTTTCGCCGTGGCGCATCAGGAGCGCGACGCCCTTCAGTCCTCCAGCTTGTTTGAGTTTTTGCGCCACGTAGAATGGTCCGAGAGCCATGGTTAATCCCCAAAAAAGCGCGCTCTCAAGAAAAGCGCAACCCCAAATGAATTCGGCTCCAAGATAGGCGCGTCCCCGGAAAAACGCGACCCAAAAAAACGGGCGCCATTTAGGCGCCCGCTTGGTGCTTGCGATTCTGTCCGCAATCAGCGCGCCGCGGCGCTCGACGCCTGCGCCGGTGCGTGCGCGTCCGATGATGCGCCGTTGTTCGCACTTGGCCCGAGTCCGCAGAACGCCTCGTAGTCGATAAGGCCAGTCTGCGTCGGATGCTCGCTGCAGACGGGGCAGGCGGGGTCCTTGCGAATCTTCAGAATCCGCACGTAGTCGCGATCCGACAGCGTGTCGAAGTAGACCATCTTGCCGATAAGCGGATGGCCCGCGCCGAGCAGCAGTTTGATCGCCTCGAGCGCCTCGATCGATCCGATAAGGCCCGGCAGCGCGCCGAGCACTCCAGCCTCCGCGCACGAGGGCGCCATATCGGGAGGCGCAGGCTCGGGATAGAGGCATCGGTAGCAAGGCCCGCCCTTGTCGGCATAGAAAACGGTTGCGTTACCTTCGAAGCGGAAGATCGCGCCGTCAACCAGCGGCTTTTTCGCGAACACGCACGCGTCGTTGATCAGGTAGCGAGTCGGAAAATTGTCGCCGCAATTCACAATGACATCGTACGGCGCGATAATCTCCATCACGTTCTCGGAGGTGAGCCGCACGTCGTGGCGAATCACCTTGATGCCCGGGTTCATCGCGGCGATCTGTTTCTGCGCCGATTCGGTTTTGAGCATCCCGATTCGATCGACGGTGTGGATGATCTGGCGCTGCAGGTTCGAGAGATCGACCACGTCGAAATCAACCAGTCCGAGCGTGCCGACTCCCGCCGCTGCAAGGTAAAGCGCGACCGGAGAGCCGAGCGCGCCGGCGCCGAGCAGCAGCACCTTCGAGTCGAGCAGTTTCGCCTGCCCTTTCTCGCCGACTTCGGGAATCACAAAATGGCGCGAGTAGCGCGTGAGCTCGTCCTGCGAGAACTGGCGGTCGGCCTCCCACGGCAGTCCGCGATCTTTCCACGCGTTGAAACCGCCGGTCAGGTTGTACACATTCTCGTACCCAAGCTCGCGCATCGCGCGTGACGCATACGCCGAGCGCGTGCCAGAGGCGCACTGCATGATCACCGGGGTCTTGCGGTCGGGCACTTTCTCTTCGACCCGGATCTCCAGGAATCCGCGCGGGATTCCGATCGCCTGCGGGATATGTCCCTGGCGCCATTCGTCGCTCTCGCGCACGTCGATAATCGCGGCGCCCTTGTCCAGCATCCGGCGCGCTTCGTCGATATCGATCTGCTTAATTTCTTTGCGCGCTTCGTCGAGAATATTTTTTGAAGTCTTGGCCATACGCTTTCTCGCTCCGTTCGGGGGCGGATTCTCATTCCTCTATATAGCTATAACCATCGCGAAGCACGCGCGCCGCTCGGGCAGGGTCAGGGCATCGATCAACCGCCCAGCATTCGGTGCGATTCGACCAGGGTGCGCACGAAATTCAGGATCGCGGCGGCGTGTCCGCGCGGCGTCACGTCGTGAAACGCGCGGCGTAGGTGCAGATCGTGATCGAGCACAAAGGTCGAGCGCGCGGCGCGGCCGCCCGAGAGCACGCCAAATGCCTGGGCGAGTTGCCCCTCGGGATCGGAGAGCAGCGCGAATGGAAACGCGTGCTTGTCGGAGAAAACGCGATGACGCTGCACCGAATCGGTGCTGGCGCCGATTATCACCGCGTCGAGCGCGGCGAATTGATCGTAGAGGTCGCGAAACTCCTTGCCCTCGACGGTGCATCCCGGTGTGTCGTCCATCGGGTAGAAATACAGCACGACGTTGTGCCCGCGATAATCCGAAAGACGGCGCGCCTCGCCACGATCGTCGCGCAGCTCGAGTGCGAGTGCCTCGGCAAGATTGGGTTCAGCCTTTACTGCGCGATCTTCAGGCATGCGGCTGGACCTCTGGATGAGCTTCGGCAATCGCGCGGCGCTGGGTGAACTTGATCGCGGCGTTATCGATATTGACCGAGCACAGCGACCCGCACATCGAGCACACGTTAGAGCCGGACGCCTCGCTTTCCTCTTTGTAGCGGCGCGCCTTGTCCGGGTCCATCGCCATCGCATACATCCCTTCCCAGTTGAGCGACTTGCGATAGCGCGACATCTGATCGTTCCAGACTTTGGCCGCGCGCACGCCCTTTACCAGGTCGCCGGAATGCGCTGCGATTCGGGTGGCGATTACGCCTTCGCGCACGTCGTCATTATCGGGCAGGCGCAGATGCTCGGCGGGAGTCACGTAGCAAAGGAAATCGGTGCCGGCGGCAGAGGCGATCGCGCCGCCGATCGCGCCGGTGATGTGATCGTAGCCGGGCGCAACGTCGCAGGTCAGCGGTCCCAGCACATAGAACGGAGCACCGCCGCATACCCGCTTTTCGAGCTTCACGTTCGCCTCGATCTGGTCGAGCGGGACATGTCCCGGACCTTCGATCATCACCTGCACGCCTTGCGCGCGCGCGCGTTCGGTCAACTCGCCCAGCACCAGAAGTTCGGCAAGCTGGCCGCGGTCGGTCGCATCGCCGGTTGCGCCGGGGCGCAGACCGTCGCCGAGCGAGATGGTCACGTCGTGCTCGCGCAGGATCGCGCAGACCTCGTCATAGTGTTCGTACAGAGGATTCTCGTTGCCGGTGCGCTCAATCCACGCGGCCAGCAGCGCGCCGCCGCGCGACACGATTCCTTCGATCCGCTGATGCCCGCGCAGTTTGGCAACCGAATCGCGCGTGACGCCGCAATGGAGCGTCATGTAATCGACGCCCTGACGCGCCTGGCGCTCGATCACTTCGAGAAAGTACGCGGCGTCGAGCTCCATGATCGAATGCTCGGAAGCGACCTGGTAGATCGGCACGGTGCCGAGGATGATCGAGCATCGTGAGAGCAGCTCGCCGCGAATCTTGTCGAGGTCGGTGCCGGTCGAAAGATCCATCACCGAGTCGGCCCCGTAGCGCACCGCGGTGTAGAGCTTCTCGACTTCCTCTTCGAGCAGTTGATGGAAATTCGACGCGCCGATATTGGCGTTGACCTTGGTGCGCAGCCGTTTGCCGATTCCGATTGCGCGGAACTGATGATGCGCGTTGTGCGGAATCACCACCTCGCCCGACGCGACCAGCGCGCGGATTTCTTCGGGCGCAAGCCCTTCGTCCTCGGCGACTTCGGCGATTTCGCGGGTGATAATTCCTTTGCGCGCGGATTCAATCTGGGTCATCTCGACACCTCGGCGGACGCGGGCGTCCGCTATCGACAATCTATCCTAGTCCTCGCCGTAGGCGATGCCATTTTTTTCGCACAGCGTGCGCAGCTCGCGGATCATCCGCTCGGAGCGCGCGAGATGCGCGATCGCGATAAAGTTCGCCAGCGCCACGAAGAACATCGCGGCCGTCGCCCAGTACATATGCTCGAGCACGCTGCCGCCGTGGATCACGTGCACGCCGTAGCCGTACGCGACGAACAAAATCGCGAGTCCGATGAGAGTCAGCAGAATCGTGACGCGGGTCATCTGTCTTCAGGCTGGCCGCCGATTGCGCGGCGGCCTATTCGCGGCCGCGCGCGGTATGTCGATCGATCACCGGCAGGTTTACCGGCTTGGCCGTCTCTTCGTAGTCTTTCTGATCTTCAGGAAGTCCGCGCTCGGTGTACTTGCGCAGCTCCGGCCGCAGCGGATCGAACACCTGCGCATCCTGCTCGCGGTACCACGCCAGCATCTCGTTCATATTGCCGTCGCGCCCATCTTTCGCGATGACGTGCGAGCGATGCATCAGCATCTCCTTGGTCTCGACGAAATCCTTGCGGTCGAAACCCCAGATGCGCGGATGCACATAGGTATCCATCCGAATCGCGTCGCAAGGGCACGCCTCGACGCACAGGCCGCAGTAGATGCATCGCAGAGTGTCTATTTCGTAGCGCACCGGGAACTTCTCGATATGCGGATCGGCGGCCTCTCCCGCCTCGATATAGATGCATTGCGCGGGGCACGCGGTCGCGCACAGGAAGCACGCGGTGCATCGCACGGAATTGTCTTCCCGGATCGTCAGGCGATGGCTGCCGCGAAAGTTGTCGGAGTAGCGTTTGCGCTCTTCCGGATACTGGACGGTAGCGGACGCGCGGCGTGATTTCGCAAGGCCGAACAGATGCGCGAAGTTGAGCGCGAAATTGCGCACGAAATGGAAATTGGTAATCGCGAGACCTCGCAGGATTTCGGGTAGATAAATCCGCTCCGAAAAGGTCATTTCCTCGCTTCGTTTCATTTTACAACCAGCGCAAATTCCCGTGTCAGGACTGAGGTTTCTGAAGCCCGCGCGCCGCGGCGGCACGCATCGAACTCGCACCGCAACTATAAGGGCCGCAAGCTTTTGCAGTCAAGGTGAACCACTGCTCGGCGCCGGTTCAGGTCAGGCGCGTGTACAGCCGCGCCGGATTTTCGTGCAGGATCTTGCGGCGCACCTCGGGCGAGAATTCTTTGCGCCCGGCTGTGAACTTTACGGTGTCGGGAAAGCGGCCGTCGAAGTGCGGATAGTCCGACGCGTACAAAATCCGCTCCGCGCCGACGTGCTCGACGACGTACGGCAGTGTCTCCTCGTCGGGATCGCATGAGATGAAAAAATTCTCCGAGCGGATAACCTCCGACGGCTTGCGCTTCAGGTTCGGCACATACTCGGGCATCAGCTCGTAATGCTCGTCCAGGCGCTCCATCCAGAACGGGAGCCATCCGACTCCAGCCTCAAGGAATGCGCAGCGCAGTTTCGGAAACAGATCGAGCACGCCGCCGCCGACGAACGCCGCGATCCCGCGCATCACCTCGAACGGATTGGTCGCCGAGTGCTGAATGAAAAGATTGTTGCCCATTTCGAAGGTGCCGAGGCCATAGGGCGGCCGCGCGGTGCCGCCATGAAAGCAGACCGGCAGGTCGGTCTCTTCGCACGCGCGCCACATCGCATGAAACGCAGGATGGTCGAGCAGCTTGTCCTCCATGTGCGCGGACAGGTAGATGCCGACGCACCACGGTTCTTTCGCGACGCGGCGGATTTCCTCGGCGGCGCGCTCAGGCTCGCGCATCGGCACGATCGCGACTCCCTTCAGCCGCGCGGGATAGGCGGCGCAATAGTCGGCGAGCCATCGATGGTACGCGCGGATCATCGCGACTTCGAAATCGACCGACTTGAGCGCGCAGAAGCTCGACACCACAGTCGCGAAGAGCACGGCGACGTCGATTCCCTCGCGCTCCATGTCTTTGATGCGGATGTGCGGGTCGTGGCCGCCGCGCATGTCGGGAATCTCGCCGGAGGGTTTGCGTCCCGAGCGCACCAGGGGCTTGTCGATCTGCGCCACGCCGAGCGGGCGGCCGGTGTTGAGCTGATGAAAAAAGCCGAAGAAGAATTTCGAGGTGCGGGTCTGTGCGATTTTCTTGAGCTCGTCCAGATCAGCGCGGAACTTCGGATCGATGTATTGATCGTAGAGCTCGTTGGGCTCCATCACGTGCCCGTCGGCGTCGATAACTTTGCTTCCGTTGAACATGGCGTGTGACTCCCGCGCGCGAATCGAATAGCGCAATTCGATATATCGCGCAGGCGGGCAGTGAAACTCAAGCCGGCGCGAGTCACCTTCCACGATTGCTGCTTTTGCTGCTCGCTCTACTTGTCGTTTCCGCGCGGAGCTGCCGCGCGAGGATTCCGGTCACTCTGTAAAGCTCTCCGCAACGCTGGAGTTACTGCATGACCGCCTCGGGATTCCTCGCCCACGGCTCGCAATGACGATTGGGTGCTTGGCTGAAGCTAAGATACTTGTGCACTGAGCCCACGTCCGTCATTTCGACTTCTTCGACCTTGCTCAGGGCGGGCTCCGGCGAGAAATCCGAGGCGTCCATGCTCCGAGTCCACGGCTCATGCAGTGGCCTTCCGCTCGCGATTTCTCGCGCGGCAGCCACGCGCGCGGGAATGACACATGAGCGGAGAGAGCCGCGCGCCGTTCGATCTATCGATCGTCGGCGCGGCGCAGGAAGTCGCGGACTACCGAGAGGTAGCGGGCGGGCTCTTCGAGCTGAGGCATGTGCGAGCTATGCTCAAAGATCGCGAGCTCAGAGCCGGGCACCAGGCTCTGATACCATGCGGTCGTTTCGGGCGTGGTTTCGTCGAAGCGGCCGGCCAAAAACAATGCAGGAATTTCGATTTTGTTCAGACCCGCGGTGCTGTTGTATTCGCGCAGATTGCCGGTGCAGGTGAACTCATTGGCCCCCCACATCGTCTGGTAAGGCTGCGCTCCTGTCCCTGCCACAGAGCGGTTCAGCGCGTCGGGCCAGGTCTGGAGCCTGCAGACGTGACGCCGGTAAAACGCGAACGTCGCAATCTGATACTCGGGCGTGTCCTCGCCGCCGTGCACGTCTGCGTATGCGATCGCCTCGCGCGCGACGAGCGGCAAGTCGGCGCACAGGCGCTTCATGTCCTCGAGGTAGCGCGGGACCGACAGGCACGGATTCGCCATCACGACGCTCGCGACTCCCGCCGGTCTTCCCAGCAGGTATTCGGCGGCGAGAATCGTGCCCCACGATTGTCCGAGAATATGCACCCGGCGAAGATCGAGCGCGGCGCGCAACTGGGCGGCTTCGGCGACGAAACGCTCCAGGCGCCACAGGCTCGGATCGTCGGGCTGGTCCGAGCGGCCGCATCCGAGCTGATCATAGAACACCACCGGACGTTCGTCGCCCAGCGCCTCGAGCGGCTCCAGGTAATCGTGCGGAACTCCGGGGCCGCCATGCATCAGCAGGAGCGGGATTCCCGTGCCCTCGCCGGCGATCCGGTACCACACGCGGCCACCAGTCACGGCGACAAAGCCCTCTCGATCCCGCGACGATACTTCCTGATTTTCCTGCATGAGGCCTCGCGACTTCCGTACAAACCTCTAATATATTCCTTGCCCAGCACGCGGCGCGAGGAAATTTGTTCGAACCGTCCGGCAAAATCGGAAACCAATCGCAAAAGGAGAGGCATATCGAGATGATCACCAGACGCGAGATGATGAAATCAGCGGGTATTGGCTCAGCGTTGTTCGCCGCGGGAGTGCTGGGCGCGCTCGCGGATTTACCGCCAGCGCGGGCCGCGGCCAAAAGCGCCGCCGGCAAGTCCGACGCGGGCGTGATCGTTACCAAAGTCTATGACTATCCAATCGAAGAGCTTCCCGGCTTCAACGGGATCGTCGTGCGGGTCGAATACGCGCCCGGCGCCGCCTCCGCGCCGCATCATCATCCGGGGTCGGTGTTCGCCTACGTGCTTGACGGAACGATCGAGAGCCAGGTCGCGCCGGGCCCAGTCGTGAAGTACGAAAAAGGCCAGATGTGGTACGAGGAGCCCAAGGCGTTCCATAAAGTCTCGCGCAACGCCAGCAAGACCGCGCCGGCCAGTATCCTGGCCTTCATGATCGTCCCGCACGGCGCGGCGCTGGTGACCCCGGGCAAGTGAAGCGGCTGTTTTCCGCGCGTGCGTTCTATTAAAGCTTGCACGCGATGAATCCCGACGGCGCAAAAACTCCCGCGCCCGAACCTCGCGCACTCACCCGTAGCGAGGCGGCGCACACGCTCGTCGCGAGCTTCCTCGGATGGACGCTCGACGCGTTCGATTTCTTCATCCTGGTTTTCGTCCTGCCGACGATCGCAAAGGAATTCCATCGCTCGGTCGCCGACGTCGCGTTCACGATCACCGCGACGCTGGCGATGCGTCCGGTGGGCGCCGTGCTGTTTGGATGGATCGCGGATCGCTATGGACGGCGCATTCCGCTGATGATCGACATCGTTTTCTACTCGATCATCGAAGTCGCCAGCGGCTTCGCGCCCAACTACACGGCGTTTCTGATCCTGCGCGCGCTGTATGGAATCGGGATGGGCGGCGAATGGGGTGTGGGGGCGTCGCTTGCGATGGAGGCGGTCGGGAATCGCTCGCGCGGGTTCTTCTCGGGCTTGCTGCAGGAAGGTTACGCGGTCGGATATCTGCTGGCGGCGGGCGCGTTCTTCTTCGTGTTTCCGTACTTCGGTTGGCGCGCGATGTTTTTCGTCGGTGGACTGCCGGCGCTGCTGACGATCTACATCCGTAGCAAGGTGCCCGAGTCGGAATCGTGGGAACGCACCCGTCCTGACCGTCACGCGATCGCGGGCGCGATTCGCCGCGATCTGAAACCGTTCATCTATCTGATCGTGCTGATGACGGCGATGAATTTCGTATCGCACGGCACCCAGGACCTTTACCCGACGTTCCTGCAGAAGGCGCGCGGACTCGACGCACGCACCGTCGCAACGATTGCAGTCGTGTACAACGTCGGCGCAATTCTGGGCGGGCTGTTCTTCGGCTACTGGTCGGACCGAATCGGACGGCGCTATACGATGGCGGCGGCGGTGATCATGGCTGGCCTCGTGATCCCGTTGTGGATTTATCCGCAATCGCTCGTATGGCTCGCGTGCGGCGCGTTCCTGATGCAGTTCATGGTGCAGGGCGCGTGGGGCGTGGTCCCGGCGCATCTGGCGGAGATGTCGCCGCCAGAAGCGCGAGGGCTGTTCTCGGGCGTCGCGTATCAACTCGGCGTGCTGTTCGCGTCCTACGCCGCGTTCGGTGAAGCATTGATCGCCGAAACCTTCGGCTATCAGACCGCGCTCGCAGGCGTCGCCGCGATCGTGATGATCACAGCCGCGATCGTGATTCTCCTGGGGCGCGAACGCATGGGCATCGATCTGCATACTCAGTAGTGAATCTGCGTTCTCGACACGCACATCTTTGTCTGGATGGCGGGCGCGGCCATCCGTCTGACGCCTCAGGTTACATCGGTTCTTCAGGATGAGAGCAATGGACTTTGGTTTTCGCCGCTTTCACTTTGGGAAATGGTGCAAGCTTCTGAAAAAGGCCGCCTGATTTTTGACATGCCGGTGGCTGATTGGTTCAAGAAATCGATCGATGGTCGGAATTTCCACCAGGCCACAATGACGAATGAAGTTGCGCTCGAAGCGGCGCGTTTCACCCTGCCTCACCGCGCCCCGATGGATCTTCTGCTCGTCGCGACGGCGCGCGTCTACGATCTCACGCTGGTAACCGCTGACCGGAATCTGATCGCTGCCGGTGTAGTTGATACACTCGCGAACTGCTGACTTTCCCATTACGCGCAGGACTTCCGCTCGGCGCGGGTTTGCGCTAAACGATCGGTATGGATGGAGCGCCATCCGCCGGAGGTGAATCCATGAAATTCGGTCTCTTCTATGAAATTTCTGTGCCGCGTCCATGGGGCCCTGACACGGAAAAAACCGTTTACGATCGTTGTCTCGAACAGGTGAAGCTCGCCGATGAACTCGGCTTCGACAATGTCTGGGCCGTCGAGCATCACTTCCTCGAGGAGTATTCGCATTGTCCCGCGCCGGAGTTGTTCCTGACCGCGTGCGCGATGATCACCAAGCGGATTCGAGTCGGCCACGGAATCGTGGTCTGCGTCCCCGAGTTCAATCATCCAATCAAAATCGCAGAGCGCACCGCCGTGCTCGATATCCTTTCCGGCGGACGCCTCGAGGTCGGCACCGGCCGTTCCGCCACCTGGACCGAGTTGGGCGGCTTCCGCGCCAATCCCGACGAAACCAAAAAAACCTGGGACGAGTTCGTCCACTGCCTGCCCAAGATGTGGACCCAAGATCGCTATTCGTACGAGGGCCGCTCGTGGTCGATGCCGCAGCGGACCATCGTGCCCAAGCCGTTCCAGAAGCCGCATCCTCCGATGTGGGTCGCCGTCACCAGCCCCGGCACCGAGATCGACGCCGCAGAGCGCGGGATGGGCAGCCTGGGCCTGACCTTCGGCGGATTCGCCGAGCAGGACGAGAAGGTCAAGCGCTATCGCAAGATCATCAAAAACTGCACCCCGGTCGGTTCGTTCGTCAACGAGGCGGTCTCGACCGTCAACTTCCTCTACTGCCATGAAGACGACGCCGAAGGCGTGAAGGTCGGCAAACGGATGACGGGTTCGTTCAACTACCTTGCCGCGCAGTTACTGGCCGCGCGCGAGGCCTATCCGACCAAGTCGTATCCTTCGCTCGGGCTGCTGCCGTCGCTCAGGCAGGAGGCCTCTGGGCCCGGCGACGCATCGGGCGCGCCCGAGGGAATCGCGATCGGCAACCCCGCGCGAATCACGCGCGAGCTCAAGAAATGGGAATCGTGCGGTGTCGATCGGGTGAACTTTCTGCTGAATGCGCTCGAGACGATCCCGCAGGATAAAGTCCTCGCCAGCCTGCGCCTGTTCGCCAAAGAGGTGATGCCGCAATTTCAGACCAAGGGCGACGCCGCCGCGGCTGCCGCAGGAGGCCGCTGATGCCGCCGCGTCTGGGGAATCTGGATCTGAATTCGTTCGCCAAGCTCGCTTCCGCGATCAATGGCTACAAGACCGATAAGCTGGTGCTCAAGGGCGTGCAGATTCTTGAGCTCCACAACGAGATCGATGACGATCCCGCCGACGCGCTGATCCCGCATACGATGCATCCCGCGATTCCTGCGTATGCGATCTTGAACATCATGCATGCGCCCTCGAGCCCGTGGGGCGCTTTTACGATCGGAGAGATTCGCGTCGCCGGCCGCACCGGCGTGCGTCCGCGTGGCTTCGTGCTGCGCAGCTACTGCGACAATGATGCCGCGCGCAAGGAATTGGCTGCGCGATGGGGGTACCCGGTCGCGGCGGGAGCAGTCAGCCTGGTGCTGCGCCACGACCGCGTGGTCGGCAAGATCGTGGTGGGCGGCAAGACCGCGCTCGAAGTCGAGTTGATGGACCGCGACGCGATCTCCGGCGGCGATATCCAGTACATTGCCTCGATGCATCTGGCGCGCAACAGCGAAGATGGCAAACTGGTGCTGGTCCAGGTCGATCCCGAATACACTTTCTCCAAAGCCGAGCGTGGCAAGCCGCGGGTTATCGCGATCGATCCGACGGCCTTTGGCGCGACCGCCTCGAGCCTGCGCCTGATGAACCCGATCATGGCGTGCTTCGCAACCGCCGACATGACGCTGCCGCATATCCGCTATATCTGTAATCCGGAGCTACCCGCGATGCAGGGGACGACCAAGGTTGCAGTCGCCGCCTAGCGGATCGATCCTCATAAATCGAAGGTCGAATCGAAACCGCGCCGGGCCCCCGGCGCGGTTTTCGTCTGTGCGCTACGCAAGAATTCGTGTTGTCTCTGCGCATCAGTACTCACCCCGGTATCCAAAGACATTCGTAGGGGCGGCTCGCGAGGGGGATTATGTTGGGCTTGACACTCATCTTCGGAATGCGTATATTTGACGCATGAAC
>JBARDN010000098.1:0-3472 GCA_049795175.1 Binataceae bacterium (SeqCode)
GATCGCGTCGAAGTACTGCATGATATCGCGCGCGCGCGTAGCGCCTTGCGGACTCGGCGCCATACCGGGGCCGTGGCCCTGCGGCATGTTGTTGGTGATGCATCCGAGCTTGAAATGGCGCTTGCAGACGAGCAGCGCCGCGATCATCCGCGGCCGCACGTCGCCTGAGAGCAGAGGCAGAATGTCAGCGCCGCGCACAGGATGACCGAGCGCGGTCGATTCCTCGAGGTACTTGCGGTCAAAGCCGTGCACGTCGATCTCCGCGCGCTCGAACAGCGCCCACGCGTTGGAATCGGGATTGGTCGAGTTGACTTTGCGAATATGATCGCGCGGGATTCCGCGCTGGATTTCATAGCGGCTGAAAGCCTCGAACGGAGAAGTCGTAAAGACACCCCCGAAATCCCAAATCACCGCCTCGATCGCCACGTCTGATTCCCTCCATCCCTGGTTAAAGGGCCGCCGAGACGGCGGTCCTCCTGGTCATTGCGGTCCGGCGTCATCCCTTTCGCGGGACGAAGTATTGCGTGCCGGGGCCGGCGGAGTCGATCTCGCGGATCAGATCCGTCAGGTCGGCCGGATTGCCTACGAAGTCTATCTCCGACGAATCGACTACTAGCAGCGGGGCTTCGTCATAGTAGAAAAAGAAATCACGGTACGCCGACGATACGCGATCCAGATACTCGTAGCTGATGTGCTTCTCGAAGTCGCGATTGCGCTTGCGCAGGCGCTCGCCCAGCACCTCGACGCGGGCGCGCACGTACACCACCAGGTCGGGCTTGGCCATCTGAGCATCCACGAGCTTGTACACGCCTTCGTAGAGTTTGAGCTCGTCGGGCGCGAGATTCAGATTGGCGAAAATCCGATCCTTGGCGAACAGATAATCCGCGACTGTTGCCTGCTCGAAAAGATCGCGCTGCAACAATTCGCGCTGCTGATTGTAGCGCGTGAGCAGAAAATATAGCTGCGCGGGAAATGCGTACTTGTCGGGCTCGGCGTAAAAACGCGGCAGAAACGGATTGTTGTCGGCGTCTTCGAGCAGCAGCCGCGCGTTCAACTCCTTGGCCAGCATCTGCGCCAGACTGGTTTTGCCGACGCCGATCGGTCCTTCGACGGCAATATAGCCGCGCCGCTTCATCACGTATGCGGTTCAGTCCTGCGCGCTTTTCGCTGCGCGCTCGGAGCCACGCCGCGCGCGAGGGTTAGCCCTTCTTGCGATGCTTCTTCGCCTCGTCACGCAGCTTCTTGACCTCGGCGTCAGGCGCGCCGCCGCGCTCTTCGAGATCGGCCGCGGTGTCGTAGTCGGGCGGCTTGCGGCGCAAATAGACCTGCGCCAACTCTATATTGGCGCTCTTGTTGTCGGGGTCGAAAGTCATGACGTCGTTGAGCAGCCGAAACGTCGCGTCAGGCGTGCCGGCCAGGTTGGCGGCCTCATTGGCTGAATGCAGCACGGCGTCGGATGCCGGGTCGAGCGTATGCTTCCCTTGCGCCTCGGCCAGCATGATGTACCCGCGGACCGCCTGGTCATAGGTTGTGACCGCGTCGGCGTATTTCTTGTCTTTAACCTGCTGGTCGCCCTGCTGCACGACCATCGGCACCGCCTGCGCGACCACGGCGGTAACCTTGGCGCGGGTTGATTGACTATGCGTCGCCAGCAGCGCGTCCTTTAGCGCCGCCATCCCGCCCGCGGTATCGCCGGATTTGATCTGATCAAGCGCCTTGTTCGCGTTATTGACCATCTCCTGAATCGCGTGGTACATCCGCGCCTTCTGCATCAGCTTCTGATCGGTCGGGTCGAGCGCCGAGGCTTCGTTGAAGTCCTTGGCGGCGTCATCCTGATGTCCCAGCACTTCGTCGAGCTGGCCGAGCAGCTTCCACGCGTCCAGGTTCTTGGGATCGTCCTTGACCGCCTCGTGCAGCATGTCGCGCGATTGCTCCAGCAGCTTCTCGCGATCGTCAGGAGAAGATTCCATCGCTTTCTTAGCGGTGTCGTTGGCCTGAAAGACCAGCTTCTCCGACTTGGTCTGGCATCCGCTGATGACCGGAAGCAGGAATAGAATTGGAATGATCAGCGCGCGCGCGACAGCTCTTCGCATCGACGTTCTTCCTCTTAAGAATTATCTCCCGACGGACGGGTCGGGATGAGTTTTCAGGCAACGCGGCGGGATTGTCAAGGCGGAAGCGATGACGCGCATTTTGATCGACATGTTTGGACTCCCTCTGCGCGCGTCTTTCCATCAGGTTATGTCCGTGCATCAGCCGAAATTATCTTCAAGTTTGACATTACAAATAAGTAAGGCTAATGATAACGCGTTCGCGATGTTTTCGATGGATCTCGGAAGCCGCAGCAGAGTCACGCAACCACCGAGCCTGCGCAGAGCGTCGATAGGAGACTCAGATGAATCAGCGAACTCGAAGTGTGTCCATAACCGCCATCGTAACGGTTGCTATTGCAACGTTAATGATCGCCTTGTGGCCGGTAGCCGGCGACGCCGCAGTTAGACCGGGCGAGATGGTGACGGCGGATACAGCCTCGAAGGTGAGGGGCTTGGTCTCGCCTGGGGTTTACCTTCGCGTGCAGGGAGGCATGGAGATGAAGATTGTAGCCACCCAGCGCGTGGACTGGCCGCCGCCTTACAAAGATGCGACCGAGAAGTATTCGGCACAGGTCAGGCTCTCGCGGGATCGCCGTTCGGTGGTCGGATATGTCGCGGGACAGCCGTTCCCGCTGATCGATCCCAACGATCCCGATGTCGCCGTGAAGATCGCATGGAACAACGTGTTCCGCCCGATCACGACCGACGATTACGATCTGCGGTTCTTCGATTGCAACGCGCACTACATCTCCAAGGGCAAGGCAGACAGCCTCGAAATCGATGACACAGAGGTCGGCCATTACGCCGGTTACAGCGAAGTCGGCCGCACCGAAGTGGAACCGATGCCGGTGGATCCCGACTTCAAGCTTACCGGACGGCTTTGGATGTTTGCGCTGTACCCGGTTATCGCGCCGGCCACGCAGCGCGGTTCGGGTATCGTTCGGTTCCGTTACGCCGATCCTAACCGCGGCGACGACTCCTGGTCGTACACTCCCGGAGCAAGACGCGTGCGCCGTCTGAATGAAGCCGTGCTCAGCGATGCAACGGGAGTATCCGCGTGGAATCCCGATCACTACTCCGGCTTCAACCCAAAGACCGAGGCGTACACCTTCAAGTTCCTGGGCGAGAAACAGATGCTCGCTTGCGTGCACGCCGAGCATTCACCGGAAGTGGCATGCCCGACGGACGGCCAGGCGAGTGCCTGCCCCGAGGCATGGGAAATGCGCCATATGTATGTCCTGGAGGCGATGCCCCGGTACGGCGTTGTCAACACGCTGCAGGGCAGAAATATCCTCTACATGGATTCGGAGGTCTGGTTCGAACCTTACGTTGACACCTACGATCAAAGGGGCGAGCTATTTCAAAACTTCATGTATCTG
>JBARDN010000099.1:0-2236 GCA_049795175.1 Binataceae bacterium (SeqCode)
GAGCGCGTGCGCGCCGATCAAAAGGCACGCGGGATGACATCAACCGAAGACGAAGGGCTATTCAGGTTTGGCATCGAGCGCGTAATGCTCGCGAAATATCCGGGCGGTCATGGTACCTGGCCGCCGAAATACAGCGTGTGGAAAGAACGATGATTGCGCGCGCGGCTTGCATCGGTGTCGCGATCCGGATTTGAGTGACGAGCAAGAGTGACGAGGAGAAAGACGACGTGGCGATCGAGGCGGTGATTTGGGATTTCGGTGGCGTGTTCACGACTTCTCCGTTCGAGGCTTTCAGCCGCTATGAAATCCAGCGCGGAATCCCGCGCGATCATATCCGCAAAGTCAACTCGACCAATCCTGATGCCAACGCGTGGGCGCTGTTCGAGCGCGCGGAAATCGACGCGCACGGCTTTGACCGCAAGTACCTCGAGGAATCGACCGCGCTCGGTCATCCTGTGCGCGGCGCTGACATTCTGCCTCTGCTCTCAGGCGACGTGCGGCCGCGGATGGTCGCGGCGCTGCTGCTGTGCAAGCGCCATTTCAAGCTCGGATGCATCACCAACAACATGCCGCAGGGCCACGGCCCCGGTATGGCGCCGAGTCCGCAAGGCGCTACGCGCGCGCGCGATATCATGCAGTACTTCGACGCGATCATCGAAAGCTCGAAGGCCGGCATCCGCAAGCCCGACCAACGAATCTACCTGATGATGTGCGAGCTGCTCGCGGTTAAGCCGCAGGCGTGCGTCTATCTCGACGACTTGGGCGTCAACTGCAAGCCCGCTGCGAAGCTTGGGATGACGGCGATCAAGGTAGTCAGCGAAGAGCAGACCCTGGCCGACCTCGCAAAGGCTACCGGCCTGACCTTTCCTCCGGATTGATCGGCAGAGGAACTTCGCGCGGATTATTTTCCGTGCGCGGATTTGTACGCCGCCTCGATATTCGCGGCGAGGCGGAAATCCTTGTCGGTGATACCGCCCTGGTCATGCGTCGAGCAAGTGAAAGTAACGCGCCGGTAATTGATCAGCATGTCCGGATGATGGTCAGCGGCTTCGGCGATCTTGGCGACCTTTTCGACAAACCGGATCGCGTCCATAAATTCCTTGAACTCGAATTGTTTGGCAATCGCGTCTTGCCGATGCTCCCATCCGGGAAGCGCCTCGAGCTTCGATTTAACCTGTCCAGCGTCGAGCTTTGCCATCCGATGCACCTCCGCCGCGGCGAACCGCCGCGCACATCCTGATCGTAGTCGCACTCGCCGGGGGCCGCTATGGACGGTTATCGGCCCGACCGCGCGCTGTGGTAATAAAGGTGTCAGCCAGTTTTTGGAAAGGAAACAGATCATGGCGAACAAATTTGTTACCGAAGAAGTCCGCAAGCAGATCGGCACCACCGGAGAGATTCGCACCTACGAGGTCGAGCGCGGCGCGATTCACCGCTTCGCCGAGGCGATCGGCGATCCGAATCCGCTGTTCAACGACGAACGCGAGGCGCGCAAGAGCCGCTTTGGCGGCATGATCGCGCCGCCGACGTTCTGCCGCTCGATGGGCTCGCCGATTCCGGGGATCGAGATACCCGGGATGGGCAAGGAATTTCGCGGACTCGACGGCGGATCGGACTGGGAATATTTCCATCCGATTAAAGTCGGCGACCGGATTTGCGTGCAGACCCGACTGGCCGATCTGCGCGAATCCGAGGGGCGGCTGGGCACGATGGTGTTCATCACGATGGAGACGACCTACACCAACCAGTTCGGCGAAATCTGCGCGACCCAGCGCTCGACCGGGATTCGTTACTAGGCCGCGAGCCGTTACCCAGCGAGGTTAAGCACGATGACGAAGCAGCACTATATTGAAGATATCGAAGTAGGCGCGGAAATCGGCCCGCTCGAGATCCATCCGACCACGCAGCAGCTCGTGAAGTACGCGGGCGCCTCCGGCGATTTTTACCAGATTCATTACGACAAGGATTTCGCGCTGGCGAATAAATTGCCCGGTGTGATCCTGCACGGCGCGCTCAAGAACGCGTTCCTGGGCCGCCTCGCCACCGATTTCGCGGGCGAGCACGGATGGGTCCGCAAACTCTCGGTGTCGTATCGCGGGATGGATCAACCCGGCACCAAGGTCGTATGCCGCGGCAAAGTCGCGAAGAAATATTCCGAGCACGGGCATCACATGGTCGATTGCGAAATCTGGCTCGAGAACGCCAAGGGCGAAAAGACCACGCCCGGCAGCGCGAC
>JBARDN010000100.1:0-7413 GCA_049795175.1 Binataceae bacterium (SeqCode)
GCACAAGACTCCGCTCGAAGTCGCGAATTTTTATCTAAAGCAGTTTCAGGACGATCTCGCCGCGGTTCACGTCGAGCCGCCGCAGGTATGGTGCCGCGCGACCGAGCATATCGACTCGATGATTGATCTGATAGCGCGGATTATCGCGGCCGGTAATGCGTACGTGACGCCGTCGGGCGTCTATTTCGATGTCGAAAAATATCGCGGTGAAAATCACATGGGGCGGCTCTCGCGCCAGAGCCTTGACGAGCAGAACGCGGGCCAACGCCTCGAGCATTCCCCGGACAAGAAAAGCCCGCACGACTTTGCGCTCTGGGTCCTCGCGCAGCCGCATCACATGATGCAGTGGGATTCGCCGTGGGGACGCGGCTACCCCGGATGGCATATCGAGTGTTCAGCGATGTCGATGAAATACCTGGGCGAGACGATCGATATCCATACCGGCGGAATGGACCATATTCCGATTCATCATGAGAACGAGATCGCGCAATCCGAGAGCGCGACGCATCATCCGTTCGTCAGGTATTTCGTTCACAACGCATTTTTGACCGGAAAGGAAGGCGTGAAGATCTCGAAGAGCGCGGGCAAGTTTCCGCTGCTCTCCGACGTCACTGCGATGGGAATCAATCCGCTAGCGTTCCGGATTTTTTGCATGGGCGCGAAGTACCGCTCGGAAATCGCGCTGTCCGACGACGGGCTGCGCGCCGCGCAATCGAACCTCGATTACTTCCGCGAGTTCGCGCGCAGCGTTCCCGCTGACGCGGTGTCGGCCGCGGATGACGCGGACTTCGCGCTTCCATATCACGAGCGTTTTACCGACGCGCTGAATAACGATCTCAACACGCCGCAGGCGCTTGCGGTCGCGCTCGATCTGGTGGCGGAAGCTTATCGCCGAGGCAAACGCAAGATCTGGAAAACGCTTTGCACTTTCGATCAGATCCTCGCGCTGGGCCTGGACGAAACTCGCGCGGCCGCCGCGAATGCGGAAATCGCACCCGAAGTACAGCTCTTGATCGACGACCGCGCCGCGGCGCGTAAGGCGCGCGATTTCAAACGCGCGGACCAACTGCGCGCGGAACTCGAGGCGCGCGGATATGAAGTCAAGGACAATCGCGATGGCTCGGCGCGGTATCAGCTCCGGCGCGCGTGAATTTGCGCCGCAAGCGGGCCTCGCGCGCCTTGAACCTTGCGGCCCTGCTCTCTTAGAATCGCAGATTGACCGAGGCCGCCTCGGTGACCGTCGCGCGACAGTGGCGAACAGGTCTATACAGTTGCAGGTCGTTAAAGGTGACTGATGGGAATTGAGCTCAAGAAATTCGACAACCGTTCCAAGACCGACGGACCCGAGGTAAAGCATCTCGATCCGTCCAATGCGCCTTACTACCTGCCGATCGGCGATGAGGTGCAGATATTCACCGCCGCCTACAGCGCCCGGCTGCCGATCCTGCTCAAGGGACCGACCGGATGCGGCAAAACCCGCTTTGTCGAGCACATGGCGCATCAGCTCGCCGCGCTCGAGAACGGACCCAACGAACTTATCACGGTGGCCTGTCACGAGGATCTGACCGGCTCGGATCTGGTTGGCCGCTATCTGATCCAGGCTGACGAAACCGTGTGGGTCGATGGACCGCTGACCCAGGCCGTCCGCCGCGGAGCAATCTGCTACCTGGACGAGGTGGTCGAGGCGCGCAAGGACACCACCGTGCTGATCCATCCGCTGTCGGACCATCGGCGAATCCTGCCGATCGAGAAACGCGGTGAGACGATCGAGGCGCACGAGGGCTTTCTGCTGGTCATCTCGTACAATCCCGGCTACCAGAGTATTCAGAAGAATCTGAAGCATTCGACGCGCCAGCGCTTCGTGACGATCGAGTTCGACTATCCGCCCGCCGTGAAAGAAGTGGACATTATCGCGCACGAGGCGGGGCTGGACCGCGAGATGGCGATGCAGCTTGCGGTGCTGGGAGAAAAGGTGCGCAATCTGAAAGCCTCGGGACTCGAGGAAGGCGTTTCGACCCGGCTCCTGATTTACGCCGGCGAGCTGATCCGGCAGGGAATCGCACCGCGCCGCGCCGCAACCGTCGCTGTCACCTGGTCGCTGACTGATGAAGCCGATAGCAAACGCGCGATCGATGAAGTCGTAAAGGCGATTTTTCCGTAGCCGCGGATGACCCGGTTTAACCCGCGCGCGTGGCGCGGCTTGGCTTTGGAACATAGGCGAGGTTCGACATGGCAAAACTTCTTCGACCGATGGAAACTCTGCTGGCCGCCGCCGCGATCGCGGCGATCTTCGCATCGGCCGCGCCGCTGCATGCGCAGGTTCCGACCGCGAGCCTGCAAACCGGTCCGCGGCTGGATTTTCCCGCCGGTCTGGCGACCGATAACCGCACCGTCTATATCGCGAACTCGCGCAACAACACCATCGTCGCGGTGGATGTCGTCTCGCACAGCATCACGAACCTCGCGGGAACCAATTTTCAGGACGGCAGCAACGACGGCGTAGGCCCGTCGGCGCGGTTCAACAGTCCCGACGGGATTGCGCTGGTTAATCGCGACCTCTACGTTCTCGACACCAACAACTCCGACTTGCGCAAGGTCAATCTCGATTCGCACACCGTCAGCACCGCCGCCGGAACCGCCAATATCTCCGGCACCGACGACGGCCACGCCAATGCGGCGCACTTTAACCTGCCGACCCAAATCGCCACCGACGGGCAGAACCTGTACATCTCGGACAGCGGCAACAACCTTATCCGCCGCCTGTCGCTGTCTGACGGGATGGTCAAGACAATCGGCGGACAGCCCCAGGTGGGCGGCAAAGTGGACGGACCACTTACCAAGTCAGAGTTCAACGGACCTAGCGGAATCGCCACCGATGGCAAATTTGTCTATGTCTCCGACACCGGCAACGACTTGATCCGGAAAATCGATCTCTCGAGCATGACGACCTCGACGATTGCGGGCACCGGCGAAGAGGGCAGCAAGGACGGCCCCGGCCCGCAGGCGCAGTTCAATAATCCGGGCGCGATGTGCCTTAACGGAACCACGCTCTACGTGATGGACGGCGATAACCATGCGATCCGCAAAATCGACACCGGCACCTTTAACGTCACAACGCTGACCCAGGTCAACGGACATATCGGCTCGGGATGCGCCATCACCAGCGACGGCAAGACTTTATATTACTCCGACACGACCGAGAACTCGGTGCAGGCGACCGACACCTCCAATGGAAACTTCGTGCCGCTGTATCCGTTGACCCAGTGAGGTCACGCGCTATCATCGCGCACAAAGTTTTGTGATCGATCTGCGCAGCGACACCGTTACTCTGCCTACACCCGCGATGCGCGAGGCGATTGCGCGCGCCGAGCTGGGTGACGACGTTTACGGCGAGGACCCTACCGTCAATCGGCTCGAGGCGATGGCCGCCGCGGTCGTCGGCAAGGAGGCGGCGCTGCTGGTGCCGAGCGGCACGATGGGCAATCTGGCCGCGATGCTGACGCATTGCGCACGCGGTACCCGCGCGCTGGTCGGCTCCGAGTCGCACACCAATCTTTATGAAGCCGGGGGCGCTTCGGCGCTGGGCGGGATCATCCTGACCCCGATTCATAACGAGGAGAGCGGCGAGCTTTCGCTGGGCGAACTTCAACGCGAACTTTCCGCTCCGGAAGATGACCATTTCGCGCGCGCGGGCCTGGTGGTGATCGAAAACACCCACAACCGATGCGGCGGCGCGCCGATCGCGCTCTCGCACATGGCTGCCGTCGCGGAGCTGGCTCATCGCAAGGCGTTGCCGGTGCATCTGGATGGCGCGCGCATCTTCAACGCCGCGGCCGCTCTGGAAGCCAAGCCGGCAGCTATTGCCGGATACGCCGACACGGTTTCTTTTTGCCTGTCGAAAGGGCTTGGATGCCCTGCGGGCTCGATGCTGTGCGGGAGCCGCGAGTTTATCGCAAGCGCGCGCCGGACGCGCAAGCTGCTCGGCGGCGGGATGCGGCAGGCGGGAATCCTCGCGGCGGCGGGAATCGTCGCGCTGACCACCATGATCGATCGGCTGACTGAGGATCATTCGCATGCGCGCGCTCTGGCGCAGGGACTCGCGCTGGTCGCGGGGATCAACGTGCGTCCGGTTGCGCGCCGCACCAACATGGTGGTGTTCGACGTTGACGGCGAGGCGGCGGGCGCGCGCAAGTTCAACGAAGCGATGCGCGAGCGCGGCGTCCTGATCTCGCCACGCGAACCCGGTTCATTCCGCGCGGTCACTCACCACGGAATCTCGCGCGCAGATATCGACCGCGCGGTGGCGATGGCGGCCCAGGCCGCCGGCGAAACCTTCGGCGACTGACCCGCCCGCGGGAATGCTGCGATCCTGATGTATCTGCTTGACGTAGTATGCACGCCGTAGTAGCTCGGCCGGCGAGATGATCAAAAGCTTCAAGAACCGGGCGACAGAGCGGATCTATGACGGAGAAAACCTTGGTGGATGTGCAATACGACCTTGCGGTAGCTGAGCGCGAGCATGGCGCGGAAATCGCCGCGCGAGTCGGGCATGCCGCCTGATTCGAGCGGTGATTCAATGGACTCACTGGAATCGCTGTTCTCGCTGCGGGGGCGTAGGGCGCTGGTCACTGGCGCGTCGTCGGGACTTGGGGTCGAATGTGCGGTTGCGCTTGCGATCGCGGGCGCCGATGTCGCCCTGGTCGCGCGGCGCGCCGATCGCGTCGGGAAACTTGCCGCGGAGATTTCGCAGACTCATCATATCAAAGCCACCGGAATTGGCGCCGACGTCTCGCTCGACGCCGATCTGGATCGCGCTCTGGCGCAGGCGAATGACGCGCTCGGCGGCGTTATCGATATCCTGGTGAACAACGCCGGGGTCTCGCCCACCGGACGCGCGGAGAATTTCAAGCGCGAGGATTGGGACCATGCGCTCGCGGTGAACCTGACCGCGCCGATGATGCTCTCGCAGCGGGTCGCGCGCGCGCTTATCGCGGCGAAAATGCCCGGCCGGATCATCAACATGGCCTCGATCTACGCAAGCGTTGCGAGCTCGGTCTATCGACTGTCGGCTTACGCCGCGACCAAAGCCGCGCTCGGCAATCTCACCCGGCAACTCGCGGTCGAATGGGCGCCGCATGGAATCCTGGTCAATGCGATCGCCCCCGGATGGATTCCGACCGAGGCGACCGAGGGCGGAATCGCCAAGGCTGCCAACCGCCAGCGCATGGAGGCGTTCACGCCGCTTGGCCGCCTGGGCCGCCCCGAGGAAATCCGTGGCGCGGTGGTCTTCCTTGCCGGTCCCGCTTCCAGCTACGTTACCGGCGCCATGCTCGCGGTTGACGGCGGCTACACCGCATGGTGACGCGGCCGCGGTGACCAGCCGGGTGCGCGAGCAGGGCGGGGGAAGTTGATGAGCAATCGGGATCTCTCGCGCCAGATTTTCCGCCGCAAACCGGCCGCGATGCTGATGGCCGAGGCGGACAGCGGAAGCGGCGGACTCAAGCGCGTGCTCGGCGCGCTCGATCTTACGATGCTCGGGATCGGCGCGATCGTCGGCGCCGGAATTTTCGTGCTGACCGGAGTCGCGGCCGCAAAATACGCGGGGCCTGCGGTCACACTTTCATTCGTAGTGTCGGGATTTGCGTGCGCGATGGCGGCGCTGTGCTACGCCGAGTTCGCCGCGATGATCCCGATCGCGGGCAGCGCGTATTCGTATTCCTACGCCACGATGGGCGAGCTGGTCGCCTGGATCATCGGATGGGATCTGGTGCTCGAATACGCAGTCGGCGCCGCCGCTGTGGCGGTGGGATGGTCCGGCTACCTGCAGGTGATTCTGAAAGGCTTCGGGCTGAGCCTGCCGAGCGCGATCGCGCATGCGCACGGAGCGGGACCCGGCGGCGTGATCGATCTGCCCGCGCTGCTTATCGTGCTGGTGATCACCGCGGTGTTGTACGTCGGAATCTCAGAGAGCGCGCGGATCAATTCGGTGATCGTCGCGATCAAGCTGTGCGCGATCGCGATCGTAATCATCGTCGGCGCGTTTTATATCCGCCCGGCCAACTGGTCGCCGTTCGCCCCGATGGGATGGACCGGTGTGATGAAAGGCGCGGCGGTGATCTTCTTCGCCTATATCGGTTTCGATGCGGTCTCGACCGCGGCCGAGGAAGTGATCGATCCGAATCGCGATCTGCCGATCGGAATCCTCGCGTCGCTGTTCGTTTGCACGGCGCTGTATATCCTGGTCGCCGCCGTGCTGACCGGGATGGTCCCGGCGCACACGATTGACTTGAATGCGCCGCTGGCGTCCGCATTCGTGCATCGCGGATTGAACGCGGCTTCGGGAGTAATCTCGCTCGGCGCGGTGGCGGGTCTTACTTCCGTACTGCTGGTGTTGCTGCTCGGGCAATCCCGGGTGTTTTTCGCGGTCTCGCGCGACGGATTATTGCCGGCAGCCTTCAGCCGGATTCATCCGCGTTTCCGGACTCCGTATCTCCCGACCACCCTGACTGGAATCGCAGTCGGAATCACGGCTGCTCTGCTGCCGATTCAGGAAATCGCGGAGCTTACCAATATTGGAACCCTGTTCGCGTTCGTGCTGGTATGCCTTGGGCTGATGATTCTGCGCTGGATCGCGCCGGAAATGCATCGGCCGTTTCGCACTCCGCTAGTGCCGCTCGTCCCGAGCCTCGGCGTGATCTTCTGCCTGTACCTGATGCTCAGTCTGCCGGTGGTGACATGGATCAGGTTTTTTGTCTGGATGGTGGTCGGGCTAGCAATCTATTTCAGCTACGGACGCTTCCACAGCCGTGTCGCCGCCGCCGCCGACCGTGCCGCTGCCGCCGCAGATTAACGCCGGCTTTTGGTTCTAATGGTTGGCGGCCTTTTGTGCTGCTGCTGCCGCGGCTGCCGCTGCGGCGTGAGTTGCTGCGGCTTTCTGCTGCGCCTGCTGACGGGTGTCGCCGCGCGCGATATTCCCGGTCATTTTTTTGCCGGCGGCTGCGCCGAGCGCCTGCTGCTCCCACTTGGGCTTGGCCATCTCGACCCACTTGCCCTTATACAGCGTGTAGGAAAAGACCAGGTACTTGAGCGTGCCGGTCGCAGCACCTTTCGAGCTGCCGGGTTTGGTCGGATCGTATTCAGCCCCGCCGAGCTTGACGCTGCACGAGAGCTGATGACGCGGGCCATAGCTCGGCAGGTACTCGAATTTCTGCTGCAGATCGACGTAGGTCTTCTTCGCGGCCTTGCGCTCGTCCTGCTCGTCGAGGTACGGACCCGCTTCGTCCGAGACTTTGTCGGTCAGCGAACGTTGCAGCGCGGGCGTCAGATCCTGCTGGACCCGATGATGCGGCAGCATTTGCGCGTGCAGCGGTTGGAGATTTGCCGGTGAAAACAGCAGCGCGGCCGCTATCAAAG
>JBARDN010000101.1:0-21099 GCA_049795175.1 Binataceae bacterium (SeqCode)
CCACGCACGCCGAGCAGCACGAGAAGCGTCTCAACGACGAAGGTTTCAAGGCCAAGGCCGATCAGGAGACCAAGGATCAGGTTGCAGAGAAGTTCGAAACTCTGCGCGCGCAGCAGCGCCAACTACACGAACAACTGGATCTGCTGTCCGCAGACCATGCATGACGTGCAGCTTGCACGAGGGCCAAATCCGGGATTCCTCGCGCGGCAGCCACGCGCGGGAATGACACAATTGATCCATCCATGGAACTAGTCACTCAGATCAACCTCGACAAAATCATCTGGCGCGCGCTCGCCGAGGATGTCGGACAGGGGGATATCACCACTGCGGCAACGGTGCCGGCCGGCAAACATGGACGTGCGCGGATCATCGTCAAGGAAGCGGAGATGATCCTCGCCGGCGGGATGCTGCTCGAGCGCGTGTTCGCGATGACCGGCGCCGCACCGCACGTCGAGAAGCTGGCGGCCGAGGGCACGCGGCTGCGAGAAGGTGACGTCCTGGCCGAGATCGACGGGATGCTCGCGGGCTTGCTGACCGGAGAGCGCGTCGCGCTCAACTTTGTGCAACTGCTTTCCGGAATCGCGACGATCACCGGACGCTTCGTCGATGCGGTAGCCGGCACACGCGCCCGAATCGTCGATACGCGCAAGACGCATCCGGGCCTGCGCGCGCTCGAAAAGTACGCGGTACGAACCGGCGGCGGACACAACCATCGCTTTGGCCTCGACAGCGGAATTCTGATCAAAGAAAACCATATCGCCGCGGCCGGCTCGGTTGCCGCCGCAATTGAAGGCGCGAGGAGGTTTGCTCCGCACAGTTTTCGAATCGAGATCGAATGCGAGACGCTCGCCCAGGTGGAAGAGGCCCGCGGCGCGGGCGCCGACGCGATGTTGCTCGACAACATGGCGCTGGACGACATCCGCCGGGCGCGCAAGATTGTAGGCGAGAGCGCAATTCTGGAAGTCTCCGGCAATGTCTCGCTCGATACCGTCCGCGCAATCGCGGAGACCGGTATCGATATCATCTCGGTCGGCGCGCTGACCCACTCCGCGCGCGCGGTCGATATCAGCATGAGAATCGCAGGCGTGTGACTATCGCGCCCGGGAAGGGCGCGACGCACTTGAGCGAAATACCGATGGCCCGCAGCAATCCCTACCAATCGATCGAACGCGGAGAACCGGGGCGAATCGGATGGCGCATCCACTACTTCGAAGAGCTCGACTCCACCCAGACCACCGCGCGCGAACTCGCCAACGAGGGTTCCGCGCAGGGCACCGTCGTGATCGCGGAGCGGCAGACCGCGGGGCGTGGCAGGATGGGCCGCGCCTGGCATTCGCCCGCGGGAGCGAACCTGTACGCGACGATCATCCTGCGCCCCGCGATGCCGATCGCCGAGGTCCCGCGCTTAAGCCTGGTCGCAGGAGTCGCCGCCGCCGAAGCGCTCGCGCGCGAAGCGCCCGGCCTGGTCGCGCTCAAGTGGCCCAACGACGTGTGGATTCGCGGGCGCAAGGTGGGCGGGATTATCGCCGAGGCGATGACCGATCTGCACGGCGCGCTCGAGGCAGTGCTGCTCGGAATCGGTCTGAACCTCAATCTCGCGCCGGAGGACATTCCGGCCGAGCTACGCGACAAGGCAACCTCGCTGCGCGCGGTGTTGGGGCGTCCATGCGACCGGATCGCAATAGCCCAATCGCTTTGCAGTTTTCTTGACTATCGCTATATGGAAGTTATAACGCGAGGTTTCAGCGCCGTGCGTCCGGTCTGGGAAGGATTCTCGGCGCTGACCGGAAAGCGGGTGACGGTGGTTGATGGGGAGCGACGCGAGACGGGAATTGTGCGCGGAATTGACGAGGACGGAGCGCTGATCCTCGATACCGGCGCGGAGCTGCGGCGGATCCTGGCGGGTGACGTCAGTATCGAGGGAGCATACGAGTGAGCAGGTGACGACATAGCCGAGCGAAACCGTCCCGCGATCCGCTTTGCGGGACGCGAACCTCGAAGGAGTGTCTCCTATGGCTGTGGAGGAAATCGGGCGGCTCAGAAGTATCGCGATCGTTGGCCAGGGTGGAACCGGCAAAAGCCAGTTGGCCGAAGCGATGCTCTTCACCGCCGGAGCGACAACCCGCCTCGGGCGTCCTGACGACGGCACCGGACTTTTGGATTTCGAACCCGAAGAGCTGCATCGGGGAGTGACCATCGGCTCTTCGTTCCATCATCTGAACTGGAAACGGGTCGAAGTAATTCTCGCCAATACTGCCGGCTACAGCGCGTTTCTTCCTGACACTTTCAATACGCTGCACGCCGTTGACGGCGTCGTGATGCTGGTTTCTCCGGGCGGCGATCTGAAGGTCGAATCCGAGAAAATCTGGGCGGCGCTGAACGGCATGAAGCTCCCGCGAATCGCTTTCGTCTCGCGCCTGGACCGCGAGCATACGAGCTTCGACGCCGCGATGAAGGATCTCGAAAAAGGACTCGACGCCAAGCCCGTCGCGCTGACGCTGCCGATCGGCGAAGAGACCGGGTTCAACGGCGTGATCGACATCCTTGCGATGAAGGCGCTCATCTATTCCGACACCAGCGGCAAGCCGGTCGAGCAGGAGCTTTCGGGCGCGCAGAAAGATCGCGCGGAGAAAGCGCACGCCGCGATGTTCGACGTCGTCGCGGAGACCGACGACGCGCTGCTCGAGGAATATCTCGAGAAGGGCACGCTTCCGCTCGAAAAGGTGATTCCCGCGCTCCATGCCGCCGTGACCGCCGCGAAGATCACCCCGGTGTTCTGCGGCTCCGGCGCAAAGAATATCGGCGTGGTCCCGCTGCTCGACGCGATCGTCACGATGCTGCCGGCGCCGAATGAGCGTCCGCCCGTGCTCGCTCATTCTCCCACCTCGTCCGAGGAACTGGCGCGCTCGGCCGATCCCGCGGCGCCGTTCGCCGCGATGGTCTTCAAGACCGTCATCGATCCGTTCGCGGGCAAGCTTTCGATTTTCCGCGTTGTCTCAGGCACCGCGCGCAGCGACGCTACCGTGCTCAACTCGACGCGCGAGACCAAGGAACGCTTCGGCCAGCTCCTGCGGCTCGAAGGGAAGAAGCAGGCCCCGCTCGCGATTGCGCTGCCGGGCGAGATCGTCGCGGTGGCGAAGCTCAAAGACACCGTTACCGGCGACACGCTGTGCGACGAAAAGTCGCCGGTGCTGTTCGAGCCTCCGCCGCGCGCGCACGCGGTCATCTCGTTCGCGGTCAGGCCCAAGACCAAGTCGGACGAGGAGAAAGCCTCGGCCGCGCTGCACAAGCTGGTCGAGGAAGACACCGCACTCGAAATGCATCGAGACCCGCAGAGCCACGAGATTATCCTGTCCGGCACCGGGCAGATGCATATCGAGGTCACGGTCGAGAAGCTCAAGCGAAAATTTAATGTAGAGGTTGAACTTCAGGCGCCCAAGGTTCCCTACCGCGAAACCATCAAGGGCCGCGCCGAGGCGCAAGGCAAGTACAAGCGCCAATCCGGAGGCCGCGGCCAGTACGGCGATTGCTGGCTCAAGATCGAGCCGCTGGCGCGAGGCGCCGGGTTCGAGTTCGTCGATCAGATCGTCGGCGGCTCGATCCCGCGCAACTTCATCCCGTCGGTGGAGAAAGGCGTGCGCAATACTCTGGTCGACGGCTTCCTGGCGGGATTTCCGATTGTCGATGTGCGCGTGACGGTCTTCGACGGCAGCTACCACGACGTCGATTCGTCGGACATGGCGTTTCAGATCGCCGCCTCGATGGGCTTCAAGGCCACGATGGAAAAAGCACGCCCGATCATCCTCGAGCCGATCGTCGCGATCGAGGTCGCCTGCCCCGACGAGTGCATGGGCGACGTAATCGGCGATCTAAATTCGCGCCGCGGCAAAGTCCTCGGGATGGATCGCAAGGGCGCGAGCCAGGTGATCAAGGCGACCGTGCCGATGTCGGAAATTCTGAAATACGCGCCCGACCTGCGCTCGATCACTTCCGGACGCGGATCGTTCGAGCAGCGGTTCGATCATTACGAGGAAGCGCCGCCGCCGGTGGCCGAAAAGATAATCAAGGAGAACAAGGCCGCCCGCGAGGCCGCCGGTCCCCATCATGCGCACGCCTAGCGCATATAGCCGACGGCTAAATGAGCGGTATTGCAAGGACGCGCCGTGCTATACAATCTGCCTTGAGGCAGATTCGCGATGGCGCCGTTCGGAAAGGGCCTGATCGCAATAGGACTCGTGCTGGTCGCGGTCGGTTCAATGCTATGGGGGTTCGGCTACGTGCCGATATTTGGGCATCTGCCCGGCGACCTCCAGATCCGGCGTGGCAACTTCAGCATTTATTTTCCGCTTGCTAGCTGCGTGGTGGCGAGCATCATCCTGTCGCTGATCATCGCGATCTTCAGGCGCTGACGATGGCGGCAAAGATTGCGCCACCGCCGCGCGATTCCGCCTTTCGGCGCACCGAGTTCAAGCGGCGCCGGCGCGAGCTGATCGCGGTCGGCGTCGCGGCCGCGATCCTGGTCGCATTCGTCTTCGCGCAGACCGAGCTGCCGCCGCTGTCGCGGCATACCTCGCTGGTCTCGAACCTGGCCGTCATCTCGCTCTTCAATCTGAGCTTCCTGCTGCTCGGGCTGCTGCTGTTTCTGGTCGGAAGAAATCTGGCGAAGATTATTTTCGAGCGCCGCCGCGGGCTTATCGGCTCGAAGTTCCAGGTGCGGCTGGTCGCGGGATTTATCGCGGTCGCGCTGGTGCCGAGCGCGTTTCTGCTCTACGTCTCCGGCGTATTCTTAAACGCCGATATCGGAAGCTGGTTCAATCCCGAGTACGAGCAGGTGCTCGATGACTCGCTCGAGATCGCCAAGACCTACTACCTGAACTCCGCCAACAACGCGGCTCATTTCGCGCGCGTGCTGGCCGAAGAGATCTCCTCGCGCAAGCTGCTCGCGCCGCAGGAGCACGCGCGCCTGCGCCATTTCATCGAACAGCGCCAGCAGGAATATAACCTCGGCACGATCGAGGTGTTCTCCTCCGATCGCAAGCTGCTGCTGATCGCGCTCAGCCCCAAAACTCCGACCGGCATCGGCGTCTCTCCCGACGCGCAAATTCTGCTCGAAACCTTGAAGGGCCAGGCGATGACGCGCACCGACCGACTGGGCAGCTCGGACGTGATTCGCGGCACCGCACCGATCTATACGACGCCCGAGACCGACACGGTGGTGGGCGCCGTGGTGGTTGATTACTACCTGCCCAAGAGCCTCGCCACGCGTGCTGCGGGAATCTCGCGATCGGCGGAAGATTATTTTCAGCTCCGAATTTTGCGTGGGCCGATTCTCAACAGCTACATCCTGGCGCTGGTGCTGATCGGGCTGGTGGTGGTGATGCTCGCGAGCTGGTTTGGGATGTATCTGGCGCGCGGGATCACCGGACCGATCAAGCGGCTGTTGCAGGGCACCCAGGCGATCGCGGCGGGCAATCTCGATTACACCATCGCGGGAATTCGCGACGACGAAATCGGCCAGCTAATTGATTCGTTCAACCAGATGACGGCCGACCTGCGCGGCTCGGCGGCCGAGCTCGAACGGCGCCGGCGCTATACCGAAACGCTGCTCGAGAATGTCTCGGCGGGCGTGGTCGGGCTGGACCCGCAGGGAATTCTGACCACGATAAATCCTTGCGCGGAGCGGCTGCTCGGCGTGAGCGCGCAGGGCGTTATCGGAACGCACTATCGGCGCACGATGCAGCCGGCGCTGTCGCGCGTGCTGGACGATCTGCTCGCGGTAGCTGCGGGGCCGAGCGAAGCGCGCTCGACGGTCAAGCTGGAAGTCGCGGGCGCGGAAGCCGAGTTGATGCTCACCGCGAGTCCGCTTTCCGGCGGCGCGGGAGAACCGCTCGGCTCGGTTTTGTTTTTCGAGGACGTGAGCCAGATCGCGAAGGTCGAGCGGATGGAAGCGTGGCGCGAAGTTGCGCGGCGAATCGCGCACGAAATAAAAAATCCCCTCACCCCGATCCAGCTCTCCGCCGAGCGGATGCGTCGGCAGATGGTCGGGCGCAGCGACGGAACTCCCGACTCTCCGCTGGTCGAAGAATGCACGCGCACGATTATCGGCGAGGTCGAAGCGCTGAAGCATCTGGTCAACGAGTTTTCCGCGTTCGCACGGATGCCGCATCTGAATCCTGTCCCGGGCGATCTGAACGCGCTGGTCGCTGACACGGTCGCGAACTTCCGCGCGGCGCATCCGGCGGTCGAGTTCAACACCAGCCTGGCCGCCGGCCTGCCGCAGATCATGATCGATCGAGAGGCGCTCAAACGGGCGCTGGTGAACCTGCTCGACAACGCGGTCGGCGCGACCACCGCGTTTGCGCAAAACGGCGACCGGCCGAAAATCGACTTGCGCACCGCCATCCGCAAGGAGACCTCGATTCTGGTCCTCGAGGTTGCCGACAACGGCCCCGGAATCGATCCGCGCCTGCGCACGCGGATTTTCGAGCCCTACTTTTCAAGCAAGAAGGGCGGCACCGGACTCGGCCTCGCGATCGTGTCCGCAATCGTGACCGATCATCACGGCTTCGTGCGCGTAATCGACAATCAGCCGCGTGGAAGTAGATTTATCATCGAGTTTCCTATAAAAGTGCAGCAACTCGCCAAGGCCGCCGGCTGAGGCGAATCTCGCCGCGAGCGGCCGTTCCGGTCAACAGGAACTCGCGACAACACTAGATTCAAATCTTCCGCGAAGAGGAACGCATCGTGAACGAAACCGTGCTGGTGGTGGATGACGAGGAGCGGATCCGATCATCGATACGCGGAATATTGAGCGACGAAGGATTCCGGGTGGTGGACACGGGCGACGCGCCGGGCGTGATGGATCTGATTCATCGCGAGGCGCCTTCGATCGTGCTGCTCGACGTATGGATGCCCGAGCTCGACGGGATCGAGCTTCTGCGGCGGATCAAATCTGAACAGCCCGCGGTGCCGGTGATCATGATTTCCGGCCACGCGAATATTCAGAGCGCGGTGGCCGCGACCAAACTCGGCGCGGCGGATTTTATCCAGAAACCGTTTTCGGTCGACGGCTTGCTCGCGTCGATTTCGCGCGCACTCGACGGCGGCGGCAGCATACCGCTGAACGGTGATCGCGCGGTTGCTCCTTCCGGTGAACTCCCGTCCACGCGGGCGCGCGTAAAATTCGGCGCATTGGCGCAGCGAACTATCGCGCGCTCGATCGTGCTCGGCGGTCAGGGTCTGCACACCGGCCTCAAGACTGGAGTGATCCTGCATCCCGCGCCAATCGGATTCGGAATCGTCTTTTCCTCGCTCTCCGACGATATCGCGGTCGAAGTCCGGGTCGAGAACGTGGTCGATACCGCGTACAACACCACGCTCGCCTCGGGCGGACGCTCGGTGCGCACGGTCGAGCATCTGATGTCGGCGCTGCACGCATTTGGAATCACCAACCTGCTGGTCAAGACCGATGAGGAAGTGCCCGCGCTCGACGGCTCGGCGCTCGAGTTCTGCAAGCATATTGAAGACGCCGGAGTCGCCGACCAAGCCGCGATCGTTACGCCAATCCGAATCAATCAAAGAATTGTCATCGGAGAGCAAGGCGCGGGCCGCGAATTTTTCGTGGTCGAGCCGGCCGATCGTCTGATTATCGACTACATTCTCGACTATCCGAAACCGATCGGCTCCCAGAAGGTCCACTTCGAACTGACTTCGCCCGAAGCCTACATGAAAGAGATCGCGCCCGCGCGAACCTTTGGTTCGGTGCGCGAGTTCCGCAAGCTCAACGAGATGGGCCTCGGCAGCGGAGCGCGGCTCGACAACGCGATCCTGGTGGACGAACAAAAAGTAGTGAACACCACCTTGCGGTTTCCCGACGAGTTTGCGCGGCACAAAGTGCTGGACCTGATCGGCGACCTGTATCTGCTCGGACGGCCGATCCTCGCGCACCTCACCGCCTCGAAGACCGGGCATAGCGACAACCTTGCGCTGGCCAAGGCGATCCAGAAGCTCTCGCAAAACTAGAATCGCAGGCGCCTTTAGACACCGGATGGAACTCAAGGGGAAAGTCGCGCTGGTCACCGGCGCGGGACGGCGCGTGGGCCGCGCGATCGCGGTGGCGCTGGCCGAGCGCGGCGCCAATATTGCCGTGCACTACCGCGGCTCGAGCGCAGAGGCCGACGCGGTGATCCGCGAGATAACGGCTGCGCGCGGACACGCGAAATCCTTTCACGCCGACCTCGAAAGCGTCGCGCAGATCGAGGCGATGGTCGCGGCGGTCATCGCGGGCTTCGGACGAATCGACGTGCTGGTCAACTCGGCGTCGGTGTTCTATCGCAAGCCGATCGAGGAAGTGACCGAACGCGACTGGGACACCAATCTCAACATCAACTTGAAGGCGCCGTTCTTTCTCGCCAAGTATGCGGGCGCGCGGATGCGCCAACAGGGCGCGGGCAAGATCGTCAATATCGGCGACTGGGCCGGTATCCGTCCGTACAACAATTATCTGCCCTACACTGTTTCCAAGACCGGCGTGATTGGACTGACGCGCTCGCTGGCCAAGGCGCTCGCGCCCGAAGTGCAGGTGAATTGCGTCGCGCTGGGTCCGGTGCTCGCGCCGGAAGACTATGGTCCCGACGAGATCACGCGGATGGTCGCGGGAACGCTGACCAAGAAGATGGGCTCGCCGCGCGATGTCGCCAACGCGATCCTGTTTCTATGCGAGGGCACCGACTTCGCCACCGGCGCCACCATCGTGCTCGACGGCGGCCGTCTGATCGCGTGAGCGGCTTTCGAATTTCGCCGATTCGCGGCCGGGTTGCGGTGCTCGCCAGCGGCGGCCTCGACAGCTCGGTTATGCTCGCGGAGCTGGCGCGTCGCGGCCGCCACGTCTTCCCGGTTTATGTGCGCGCAGGCCTTGCGTGGGAACGCGCCGAGCTTGCGGCGCTGCGCAAATTTATCGCAACGCTTGCGAGCTCGCGAATCGAGCCGGTCGCGGTGCTCGAGCTTCCGATGACCGATGTCGCGCGCGGGCATTGGAGCGTGACCGGCCGCGGCGTTCCCGGCTACGGTGCGAAAGTCGAATCCAACTATATCGTCGGACGCAACCTGAGCTTGCTCGTGAAGGCCGCGATATTCTGCGCGCACAACCGAATCGGCGAGATCGCGATGGCGCCGCTCGAATCCAATCCGTTTCCCGACGCGCGCCCGCAATTCTTTCGCGCAGTCGAGCGCGCGGTGCTCCTCGGCGCAGGGCTTCCGCTCAGGATCCGCACACCGTTCGCCGGACTGACCAAGGCGCAGGTTATAAGAAAGGGCAGGGCGATGCGCCTGGAGCTGACGCTCACCTGCGCAAGGCCGCGCGGCACGACGCACTGCGGGCGATGCACCAAGTGCGCGGAGCGCGCGCAAGGCTTCGCCGACGCGCGCATCCCCGACCCGACGCGCTACGCGCGCCGTCCGGGCTAGCTCGCGCGAAGATCGCGCAGAATGTCTCGCGCAATTTCGAGGTAGTGTTGAATGGTCGGCGCGCCGTGTCGCCGAATCGACCAATCAAGTTGCCGGATGATCATATGCGAGAGATATAACGCCGAGGCCTCGGGAACAGCGATTTCGCGCATCCGCTCCCACAGGCGTGTGCGGATTTCCGGACGGTCGTACGAATAGAACAGCAAGGTCGCGAGGTCGAAAGCGCGGTCGCCGCGGCGGCATCCTTCCCAATCGATCACGGCGGTGATGGCGTCGCCTTCAACCAGAATATTTTGCGGATTGAAGTCGAAATGCACCGCGTCGTGCGTCTCTGAGCGCAGGCGCTCGGCAGCGCGCGCATGCTCCTGCATCTCAGGTAGCATCGCGGCCGTTTCTGCCGAATGAGTTCTGAAGGTGTCCAGCACGCACCATTCTTGATACCCCTCCATCACGCTTTCGACGATCCTTGCCGGCCAATCTCCCGAGAGAAACGCAGCCGCGCCGGCCTGCATCTCGTTGAGCTCCAGAATCCGCGCGAGATAGCACCCATCGAGAGCGCCCGTCGATCGTCCGGGAAGCATCGGGCGAATCGCCCATCTGAGATCAAGATTGCTGCCCGTCAGCACATAGGCCGCAAGTGGATAACCGCGCCGCGCGAGTTCTGCGGTAATCGCGATTGCGTTGTCGAGCCGAAACTCGTCGCCCGCGCCCCATTTGAGGATGTGTCCGCGTCCGGTCTGGTCGACAATGGCCCGCGTGGCGCCTGACTCGCCGGCCAAAGCCGCCTCCCCGATCCGAAAGCTCGTCCCGCGGGTGCGGTTAATCTCTTCGATCAATGCGGCAGGAATTTCAGTCCGGAGCGTGCTCACCCCTCTCCGAAGGCGCGGCCGCGCCGGGCTGCTTGCGGAATTCAATTTTCGCTTTGCGCTGCAATTGTTCGAGGGTCTTTTTCACCACCGCTTCTTCATTGTAGTCGAGCAGCACCATCGCGATCTTCGGCTGCACTTCCTTCATCGTCGCGAAGTCCTCGCCCTGGCGCGCGGTCACTTTGATAAAGCTGTAGCCCAGGTCTGATTCGAAAATTTCCGTCAGATGTCCGACCGGGGTCGCAAAGACCGCCTTCTCGACCACCGGCGGCAACTGGCCCGGATGAAAGTATCCCAAGTCTCCGCCTTTCGCCGCCGACTGGCTGTCCTCTGAGTTCGCCTTCGCGAACGCGGCGAAATCCTTGGTGTGCTGCGCCTCTTTGTAGAGTTTAAGGATCTTATCGTGCGCCGCGGCCTTTTGCGCGGCGGTTGCATTGTTGGGCAGCTTCACCGCGACATGCGAGATCTGCACTTCGCCCGGATCCTTGACGAACAGATCGCGATGCTGGTCGTAGTATTGCTTGATTTGCGCATCGGTCGGACGGACTTTCGCGGCTCGAAAATCGTCGTCGAACATCTTCTCGATCATCATCGAGCCGCGCACCTGCTCGATCAGCAGCGGATCCGGCGGCGCGCCTGGCAGCGTGTTCGAGCCGGAGATTTTGAACTCACGCGCCCGCTCGGCGACCTCCGGGTCGGGAATCACGATCTTGCGGCGCGCGGCCTCGTCGATCAGAAGCTGGCGATTGATCAGATTTTCGGCCGCGTCTTTGAAGACCGCTTTGGTCTCTTCGCTCGAGGTCGCGTTAATCATCTGCTTCTCGGTGTGCGCGTAGTCGGTGATCTCGGCGGCGGTTATCGGATGGCCGTCCACCGTAACCACTACCGGATCCTTCGGATCCGGCTTGACCAGCGGCAGAATTCCCAGAAAGCGCTGCTGCCAGTTAAGGTCGGCCTGACCGAGGCTGCCGGTTCCAACCACGGGTCCGGATTGAGCGCGCAGAGTGGGCGCGGTACAAAGAGCGACTGCAATCAAGAACGCGGCGGGGATCGCCACCCGAAGACAGGGGTTGCGCGCAATGATCATCACGGAACTTCTAACAGGCGCGCCTCGCCGCGTAAATGCGTCCGCACAGCGCCAGAATCTGCCATGACGATATCGGCCCAGGTGCGGCGGATGTGCGTAATCGTGGCGATCATCGCAAGCCTCTTTGCGCTGTTCACCGGAGTGATCCTGTTCTTTGTGATCGAGCCGCCATTTCTCGCTTCGATCTTTCTCGCCTGCGGTGCGATCGCGATCATCTGCTTCGTCATCGCAGGCTTGGTCGGATACTACCGTCCCTGAGCCGCCGCGCGATTCGCCCGCTGCGGCGTTGCGGCGGCACCGTATGCGGTCTTGCACGGCGCCCCGGGCGCAAAGAAATGCTCGGCGCGGGCCGGGTCACGGCCGAGAAAAATCATGCTCGAGGATCGCGTACCGTAGTTGTCCAGATGCAAACACAGCGAACTGGTGCGGCCCGTCCGCGGATCGACTTCGGTGCTATGGTCCGCGAGCAATCGCGCCAACTCCGCGCGCATCGCGATCGGATCGCGCCGAAAATCCGCGCGCTCGCCAAGCTCGGCGAAGCGGCCATACGAGCCGCTGATCTTCGGACATTCGAAATCGTCGACATTCTGATTCGAGAGCATGTGAAGTCCCGGCGTCAGCTCGACCAGCTCGATTTCGCCGTTGCGGTTGTATGCGACGAACGCCGCATCACGCGCGGCGATCAGCAGATTGAACGGATTGTAGTTCGCGCCATTTTCGGCGGAAGCGAAGCGAGCTGCCTCCGTGGCGGTCGAGCAGCGCAGCGCGTCGAGACAGAGCAGCCCCCGCGAACGCGCGCGAGGATTGCCGCCATCGACCACCGGACGATTAAGCAGACCGCACACCAGGCCATTCTCGCTGAGCCCGAGCCAAGTGCCTCCGGCGCGCAGATCCTTGCCGCCGACGACGTGCGGATCATCGCACAACACGGTCGGATCGAGAGCTGGACGGTCAAGGAATTCGTCCCGATTAGCGGCGATAACGACCGGCCATTCGGGCGCAACGCGGAAGTAAATCGCAAGCGTACACATACGTATTTCATACTTGGCAGGTAACGCCGCGACCGCACAAGAGGGGTAGTGGTTCGCGGATTGACCGCCCAACAGCCAGATCCGACCGGCCACGAAGACCCTAAGACACAAAGAATCTTCCTTAGTGCCTTCGTGTCTCCGAGGCCGCGTTAATGCCTTCCTGATGCGCATGGAGGGAGCCTGATATATTGGCCACATGACGCAGGGTGAGCGATTCGACCTATGCCTCATCGGCGCCGGAATTATCGGCAGCTCGGTCGCGATGGCGCTGGCGCAGCGCGGACTCAAGACTCTAGCCGTTGATCTCGACTTGAGCGGGCGCCTCAGCTCGAGCGAGAAGAACGCGGGCGGCGTCCGCGCGACCTGGTGGCAGGCGGTCAATATTCGGCTGTGCCGCGCCTCGATCGAGTATTACGAAACCATCGCGCGTGAAGTCGGCTTCCGCCAAAAAGGATACCTGTGGCTCTACGATTCAGCGACCTGGCCCGACGCGCTCGCGCATGTCGATTTGCAGCGCGGCCTGGGGCATCCGATTGAGACGCTGTCTCCGGGCGAAGTCACGCGCCGAGTTCCGGAGATCGACAAGCTCGAGGGGATTGCCGGCGCGACGTTCTCGCCCAAGGACGGTCTGATCAATCCGAATCTGCTCAAGCAGCATTACCGCGCAAGTGCGCTCAAGCATGGCGCGCAGTTTCTCGATCGCGTCTATGTCCTCGCGCTCGAGCCCGGAGCAGACGGCGTGCGGCTGGGATGCTGGCAGGCTGACGACGCGATGCCCGACGCGGGCCTTGTGCGTCTGCTCACCCAAGACGGCCCCGGAGAAGCGGAGCCGGGGCGTCTGTTTGACATCCATGCCGACGCGGTCGTGATAACCGGCGGCGCGTGGTCGCCATATGCGACCGGACTGCTCGGACTCAAGAACTATAGCGAGCCGGTGCGCCGGCAGATTTGCCTGGTCGATAACCGGACAACCAACCTCGAGCGCTACGGGATGATCGTCGATACTTCGGGCGTGTACTTCCACAACGAAGGCCAGCACATCCTGGCCGGATATTCTCCGCCCGAGGAGCCGCCGGGTTATCACTTTAACTACGACGGCGAGGCGTTCTTCGAGCGCGAAATCTGGCCGCGGATGTTCGCGCGAATGTCCTGCATGGAGCGTCTGCGCCACGTGACCGGATGGGCCGGGCTGTACGAAGTCAGTCCCGATCGCAGCGCGATCGTCGGGCGCGCGGCTCCGCGCATCTTCGAGGCGCATTCGTTCAGCGGTCGCGGTGTGATGCAGTCGTACGGAGCAGGGCAGGCGCTCGCGGAACTGATCGCGACCGGAAGCTACGGTGCGCTCGACGCGTCGGCCCTGTCGCGCGAGCGTTTTGCGCGCGGCGAGCAGGTCTTTGAGTCGCTGCATATTTGAGGCTCGCGCCGTTTATCCTTTCCGGACATGTGCTGCGGTGCCTGCGGCAGTGTGGTTTCGACGCATTTGAGGGGCGCGCCGCCGCCCTAACACTCGTTCAGGTTTTTGCCAGATTTGTTCATGGCTGAACTGTTCAGCCTTATCGGCGCGATCCCGATATGCAAGAATGATCCGGTGGAAGCAATCCCCTCACTCGATCCGCGTTTTTTGCCATTCCGAACGCGTGCCGGCGTACCGCCGCGTAGGTGGCATGTATCGCAAGGGGCCGCATCCTCGGAACCGGCACACTTTCTCGATGAGTTATGCGGATCCGGGGTGGGAAGAAAAACGGACGGTTCGCGAGCCGCCGCAGCGAAGACAAATTTTATTTGTAAGGGCGCGTCGGGACGCGCCCGTCTTCGCGTGACCGATGATCTCGTCTGCTATCGGCAGCCGGCGCGAGCCGGTCAGATGGTCCGAAAAGCGATGTCCGAAAAAACGCCTGAAGCGAACCCATTTCGCAAAAAGCGCCAGCATCCTCAAGGAGTTTATTTTTTGAGCCACTAGAAAATTTACCAAACGAAGCCACCGAAAATGCGCGACAATCAAAAAATCCAAGGCACGACCTTGCCCAAAACCAGGCACAGCGCACGCCTTTCATCCGAAGAGGGATCCTCCGATTCGGATGACGCGCGCGGGAGGAAACAGAAGCGGAGCGCGGGTTTCCTCGATGGGACTGGCCGTGATATTGGATTTCATCTGCGAGCGGAAGCGTGGGCGCTTGCCGCGACCGCCTTGGAGGATGGATGTTTTCATCGATCGAAGACGTTATCGAGCGATTCGCGAAGAATAACTATATCGCGAGCCGCCGCATTGCCACCGTCATCTATCTGGCGACTTCGCTTAAAAAGCCGGTGCTGGTCGAAGGACCCGCGGGCGTCGGCAAGACCGACTTGGCCAAAGTGCTTGCGACTGCGCTCGGCCTCGAGCTTATCCGCCTCCAGTGCTACGAGGGCTTGGACGAGGGTAAAGCGCTCTACGAATGGGAGTACGCCAAGCAGCTCCTCTACACGCAGATCCTGAAGGACAAGATCAGCGAAGTGCTGACGGGAGCCAAGGGCCTTAAGGAAGCGGTGGATCGGATCGCGAAGGAGGACGAGGTGTTCTTCTCCGAGCGCTTCGTGCTGCCGCGCCCGCTCTTGAAGGCAATCAGTTCCGAGAAACAGTGTGTGCTGCTGATCGACGAGATCGACAAGTCCGACTCGGAGTTCGAAGCCTTTCTGCTCGAGCTGTTGTCTGACTTCCAGATTTCGGTGCCGGAGCTCGGGACGCTGAAGGCCAAGCATATTCCGCTGGTGATCCTGACCTCGAACAACGCCCGCGAAATGTCCGACGCACTCAAGCGCCGCTGCCTGCATCTGTACATCGATTTTCCCAGCCGCGAGCAGGAACTCGAAATCGTCAAGCTCAAGGTGCCGGATGCGGCCAAGAAGCTCGCCGACGAAGTCGTGACGGTGGTACAATCGCTGCGCAAGCTTGATCTCAAGAAGACGCCCGGAATTTCCGAGACGCTCGATTGGGTCAAGGCGCTCACGCTGCTGAACGTCGAGAGCCTGGATCAGGAACTCGTCAACGAAACCCTCGATACGATCGTGAAATACGAAGGCGACGTGCGCAAAGCACAGGAAGAGCTCAAGGATTACGTGCGCCGGGTCCGCGCGCGCCGCGGGGGCACCGAGACCACGGGCAGCAGCGACAAGGATCTGCTCAACTAACCGCATGCGGTCATTCTGAGCGAAGCGCCCGGAGTCAGTTCCCGACGCGGAATATAGTAGGGTAGTTGCAGAGGCTGTAGATGCAGGAAAAACTGGTCGAATTCGCCAAGCTGCTGCGCGAAAACGGCGTGCGCGTTTCGCTCGCCGAAACCCTCGACGCCTTCAGCGCCTCGGAAATCACCGGCCTGTCCGAACGCGACTCGTTCCGCGCCGCGCTGCGCGCCACGATGATCAAGCGCTCGAGCGAGCTGCCGGTATTCGAGGAGCTGTTCGACGTCTATTTTTCCGGCTTGGGCGAGATTATAAAGCAGGCCAGCAAGGCGGTGCAGGACGCGCTCTCGATGTCGGATCAGGAGTTCCAGAAATTCCTCGATCGGATCGAAGAGATGCTCAAGAAGGAAGGCAAGAACCTTTCCGAACTGGCCAAGCAGCTTCTGCAGAACAACTCGGGCGCGATGGAGAAGAAGCTGCGCGAGGCGGCGCGCGCGGCGCGGCTTAAGGGAATTGAACGCACGATCGAAGAGAACTACTTCGCGCGCGCTCTCGCGCGCGAGCTGGGACTCGACAAGATCGAGGCCGAGATCAAGGAACTGCGCGAACAGCTCGAGAAGATGGATCTCGGCACCGAGATGAAAGCGCGGATGGAAGAGTATCTCGAACGCCGACTCAAAGCGCTCGAGGATATCATCCGGCGCTACGTGCGCATGGAGCGCGAGAAGCGCGACATCCGGCAGCGCGAAGACCAGAAGATGAATCAGATCGCCGAGAAGAGCTTTTACTATCTCAGCGAGGACGAGTTAAAGAAGATGCAGGAGGCGGTGCAGAAGCTCGCGCTGCGCCTCAAGAACGTGATCTCGGTGCGGCGCAAGCATTCGAAGAAGGGCCGCTTCGATATCAAGAAAACTCTGCGCAAGAACATGGATTGCGGCGGGGTGCCGTTCAAGCTGCGCTTCGAAGAGCGCAAGAAAGAAAAGCCGCAGGTGGTCATCCTGTGCGACGTTTCAGACTCGGTGCGCAACGCCTCGCGCTTCATGCTCCAGTTCGTGTACTCGCTGCAGGATCTCTACTCGCGCGTGCGCAGCTTTATCTTCGTCAGCGAGATCGGCGAAGTGACCGAACACTTCCGCACCGGCGATATTAAAGATGCCTTGGACGTGGCGCTCAAGGGCGATATTATCAACGTGTACGCGCATTCGAACTTCGGCTACGCGTTCCGCAGTTTCGTCTCCGATCATATCGGCGCGATAAACAAGCGGACCACCGTGATCGTGCTCGGCGATGCGCGCAACAACTATAATTTGCCGCACGACTGGTGCCTGCGCGAAATCCACCAGCGGGCCAAACGCGTCATCTGGCTCAACCCCGAAAGCCGCAACACCTGGGGCTTCGGCGACAGCGAGATGGACAAATACCAGCTCCACTGCGACATGGTCGAAGAGTGCCGCAATCTCAACCAGCTCTACCGGGTCGTAGATCGTCTCGTGGTTCGCTGAGCGGCCGCCTCGCGCGGGCGTTTTCAGCCCTTTGGTTGACCGTCGTTCAGCTTTGGGCCAAGATGACCTCACGGTATCGCGAGGCGCCGCCGTCAACCGCGAAGCGTCGCTTCGCAGAAGCGCATTTTCCAGAGAGCCCATCAATGCCCGGACGTAGAGAAGATTTCATCCTGATGGTAGTCGGCGGAATTATTCTGGATCCGAGCACCAAGGTTCCGATCGTGATGCTCAAAGATCCGGACAACCGGATGAATCTGCCCATCTGGATCGGCCCGCTCGAAGCGAGTGCGATCGCGGTCGAGCAGGAAGGGGTCCGCCCGCAGCGTCCGCAGACCCACGACCTGGTCCGCAACCTGCTGGCCGAGTTCGGCGCCACGGTCGAATCCGCCGAGATCACCGAGCTTCGCGAGACCACCTACTTCGCACGCCTGCAACTGAAGACGCGTGAGGGCAGGGCGCTCGAAATCGACTCGCGCCCCTCCGACGCGATCGCAATCGCGCTGCGGACCAAGTCGCCGATCTATGTCGCCAAGAAAGTCCTCGAGGACTCGAGCGAGTTGCGCGAGGCCGAGAGCCAGGCCTCGCCCTCGGGCGCGGACCAGAACCTGGCGGGGGTCTCGCGCGACAAATGGTCGGAAATCCTCGAGCGGATGTCGCCCGACGACTTCAAGTACAAGATGTGACAGTGCTGCGCACGCGGCTTGCCGCCGCGCGCCCCGCGAACATCCCCCGCACGCAACGGGCGATGCCGACGAGTAACCCGTCCAGATGGCCTCAACCCGCCGCAAGATCAGCCGCAAGGAACTCAAAGCTCCCAGCGAGTTCCAGAATATTTTTGAAAGTGCGCAGGAGTTCCTGCTCGCTAATCTCAGGCAGGTGATCATCTCCGCCGTGATCATCGTGGTCGCGGCGGGAATCGCAATCGGAACCTACAGCTACGAACGCCATCGCGATCGCATCGCGGGCGAGGCGTTTTACGGCGCGCTCACCGCGTTGACCGCCAAGCAGTACAAGACCGCCGAGGAGCAATTTTCCAAACTCGCGGCCGCGGAGCCCGACCGCCGTATCGGCAAGCTCGCGCGGCTTTACCTGGCGCAGAGCTACATCGGCGCCGGCGATTTCCTGAAAGCGCGCGACGCGCTCATCGGGTTCGTCGCCGACTATCACGATCCGGAATTCTCGAGCCTCGCGCTGATGGACCTGGGCGTCGTGTACGAAAAGATGGGCGACCTGCCCAAGGCGCAGGGCGCTTACCAGCAGGCTGCCAACGTCCCCGGACCCGAGCAGATTCGCGCCGACCTGGCGTACGCGAGACTGCAGGCCGCGCAAGGCAACAAGGCCGGCGCGATCCAGACCTATCGCGCGTTCCTGGCCTTTCGGCCGTATGCTCGGCAGCGCGAGGAAGTCCTCGAGTCGCTTGCGATGCTCGGCGCGTCGTCACACCCGCAATCAGCGCAAGCCCCGGCAGCGAGCGCGTCGGGCGCGATGCCGGTCATGATGCCGCCATCAGGCGCGCCGCCCGCAGCACCTGCCGCCCCTGCGGCGGCGCCGCACTGAACTCGCGCGCCTTCTCAACAACCTCTACCTGGTCCTCTCTTCGGTCGCCGAGGACTATTTCGCGGACGCTGCCTTTTGCGTGGCGCCGGCGAGTTCTGAATCGATCACGAAATTGAAAACTTTGCCCTCTGGCAATCCGACCACCGGGATTCCGTTGATAAAAAACGTCGGCGTGGACGAAACCTTAACCGCGTTGGCGTCGGCCTGATCCTGCGCGATTCGCTGCGCCGCCTGATTGCCCGCCATGCAGGCCTTCAGCACGGTGTCGTCGAGCGAGAGCTTGGCCGCCTCAGCGTCGATCTTCTGCTGAACGTTCTGCGGCGTGATCTGTCCCTGGTTCGCGTAGTAGTAGCGGGCGAAGTCCCAAAATGCTTCCGGGTTCTGCAGCCGCGCGCATTCGGCCCCGATCGCGGCGGTCTTGGCCCACGGATGCACGTTCAGCGGATAGTTCTTGAAGATGATTTTGATCTTGCCCTTGTAAGTGGTGTTCGCCAGTGTCTCGATCTCTCCGAATGCGTGCGCGCAGAACGGACACTCGAAGTCCGCGAACTCGATAATCGTGATCGGAGCGTCGGCAGGACCCAGGGTAGGGCGGTCCTCCAGATGAATCATCCTCAGATCGGTCCGTCCCCACGGATCGGAATTCAGATCCATGAACTGCCCGATGATCGCCTTGGTCTCGTCCGGATTCGTGAACATCACGACGCTGGCGGTCTGTCCCTTCTCGTTGGTGACGGTAACCGTGCGTCCGTACAGGTCCTTGATGCCGGTGCGCTCGAGCGGACCAAGCTTGATCTCCTCGACCGAGGGGATGCGAAATTTTTTCTGCAGGAAGACTTTGACCGCCTGGTCGCGCGCCGCATCGCTGGGGACCGCCGCGGTCACCGCCGCCGGCGAGGCAGCTTCCGCGCGCGGGGCATCAAGCATCGCGCCACCGGCCAGAGCAATGAGACCAACCAACCACGCAACTCGCGTAACCAACGAAGTTCTCCGATGATTCATAAGCATCCCATGATACGGACCTGCTCCAGCTTCTTCCAGACCGCCGCAAGGATTCCGCACGACCACGGCACGGCGTTTGATCGCACAGATTCCAGCGTCAGGCGGCAGGAAAATCGGGTTGAACAGTTCAGCCTCGTGAAATTACCGCAGATGCTCTATTGGCGGCCTCTAAAAGGCGCGAGCGAACGAGCGGCAGATGTTGCCGGCCGAGAAACGTATCACCGTCCAGCAGATAGGTCGGCACCTCGAACACTCCCAGGTCCCCGAGCTCCGACTGGATCCGCGCAAGCTCGGTGCGGCCTTCTTCTCTTGCGAATGCTTCAAACCCCGAAACCGATGCATGAATCTCAGCGAGCAAAGTTCGTATCGAGCGCTCGTCTTCGAGATCAAGATCCTCTTGCCAATAGCGTTTGAAGACTCGCTCGACGTAGGACCGCGCGAGCGATGGGCCCTGGCGTTTGGCCCATAACAGGCCAATCGCGGCGAGGGTTGAATCCTTACGCCGATCGAGCGCGCCAATCGCGAGGCCACGATCGGCGGCGTAGCGGACAATATCGCGCTTCAGATAGTCGGCGCGGAACCGGCGATGGCGCGCGCCGCGGTCCTGTCCAGAATCCGCTGCCGATATTTTTGACGGAGCGATAATCAGCGGTTGCCAATCGATGGTGATACCGAGCTGATCGGCCAGCGCGCAGGTCGGCCCGATCGCGAGATACGCCTGAGGACTTTTGAAATCGATCACGACCGGGAGTTGGCCCTTGATGACATCCTCCGCCGGCGCAGGTTCGACCGAAAAATTCCGGTAAGCGATGTCTGGCGGCGCGCCCGAGCGCCCAGTGAGCATCCATCGAATTCGCGGCAGATGCTCTCGCCCGAAAAATATCTCACCATCAATCACATAGGTCGGTACCCCGAATATTCCCGCGTCGAAAGCCGTACGCTGGATGTTGTCGTGGAGCACACGGCCCTCGCCGGAAGCGTAAACCCGGAAGCCCGCCGTACGCGCACCGGCCTCATCAAGTACGCGCTCGATCACGCCGGCGTCTTCGAGGTTGAGCTCGCGCTTCCAAAAACGCTCGTACACAAGGCTCGAGTAGGCGCGGAGCACCGCTCGGTCTTGCTCTCTGGCCCATAGCATACCGATCCCGGCCAGCGACGAATCCCAAATCTTTACGGTTCCCCGCACGATAATGCCGCGCAGAGATCCGTAACGTCTCACGTCGTGATAGGCATACTTGACTTTGGTCCACTGGCCGGGCGTGCGCTCATTATCAACCACCTTGCCTTCCTGGTTGAGTCGAGCCGAGCCGAGATAGCTTGGGATGTCGAGTGTGAATGGCCGCCAATCAACCTCGATGCCAAGTTCGTCCTCGAGCGCATAGGTTGGATCAATCGCGAGGTACGCGTACGGACTCTTGTAGTCTATATAG
>JBARDN010000102.1:0-34325 GCA_049795175.1 Binataceae bacterium (SeqCode)
CGGCGGTTCAATCCCGCCCATGCCTACCACCGTGTTTTCAGTTTGTTTCCGCCGCCCGTCAACCCCTGCCGGAATTTGGTTCGCATCGCGCTCGCCAATGACTAAACTTTCTTCATAGATGAGTTCCTTGCTTACCGTATTGGTCGGTGGCGAGCGCCGGGTCGTCGCGCGCGAGGCGCTGGCCGGTGTCCCGAGCAAGGACCTGGTCGCTGCGAAAGTCGCGGGCAAGGTCGTCGACCTGACGCGCACGCTTGGCGATCTCGCTGATAGCGTTCCAATACTGGAAATCGAACCCATCTTCGCCGACTCGCCCGAGGGCCTAGACGTGATCCGCCATTCGACCGCGCATCTGATGGCGATGGCGGTGCAGGAGCTCTTTCCCGGCACGCAGGTGACGATCGGGCCGGTAATCGAAGACGGCTTCTTCTACGACTTCGCGCCGCCCACGCCGTTTACCGTGGACGATCTGCCAAAAATCGAAGCCAAAATGAAAGAACTCGCCAAGGCCGATCTCAAGGTCGAGCGAGTCGAAGTTCCCCGCACCGAGGCGATAAAAACTTTTGCCGCGATGGGCGAGGCGTACAAGGTCGAGATTATCAAGGGCGTCTCCGATCCAATCTCGATCTACAAGCAAGGCGACTGGATGGATCTGTGCCGCGGCCCGCACGTCCCCTCGACGCGCTATCTGCGCGCGTTCAAGCTCCAGAGCGTTGCGGGTGCGTACTGGCGCGGCGACGAGCACAACGCGATGCTCTCGCGAATCTACGGGACCGCATTCGCCAGCAAGCAAGCGCTCGAAGATCATCTGGCCCTGCTCGAACTCGCCCGCCAGCGCGACCATCGCAAGCTCGGCCGCGAAATGGGTTTGTTTTTCTTCGATCCGATCTCGCCCGGATGCCCGTTCTATCTGCCCAAGGGCCTGGTGATCTTCAACGAGTTGATCGACTACATGCGGCGCCTCTACCGCCGCTACGGATACCAGGAAGTCGTCACGCCGCTGGTCTTCAAGAACGAGATGTTTCATACCTCGGGTCATTGGGACAATTTCCGCGAGAATATGTTCCTGACGCTGGACCCTGAAGCGCCCGAGGTGCAAATCGACACCGGCCGCGACGGGTGGCATCACGGCTACGGCGTCAAGCCGATGAACTGCCCCGGCCACACGTTCATCTACCGCGCCGAAAAGCGCTCTTATCGCGACCTGCCGCTGCGCATCGCCGAGTTCTCGCGGCTGCATCGCGCCGAGCGTTCCGGCACCCTGCATGGCCTCACGCGGGTGCGCGCGATGTCGCAGGACGACGCGCATATCTTCTGCACGGAGGATCAGATCGAAGACGAGGTCACGGCGAACCTCAAGATGGTGCGCGACGTGTACGCGACGCTCGGCTTCGAGCGCCCAGAGTTCAAGCTCGCCACCATGCCCGAGCCTCACATGGGCACCGAAGAGCAATGGCGGATGAGCGAGGGCAAGCTCGCCAACGCGATGGAGCGCAACGAGATTGCATTCGAGATCAATCCCGGCGAAGGCGCGTTTTACGGCCCGAAGATCGAGATTTACGTGCCCGACGCGCTCAAGCGCAAATGGCAGGTCGCCACGATCCAGCTCGACTACAACCTGCCCGAACGCTTCGACCTGACCTATACTTCGACCGCCGGCGTCGAGGAGCGCCCGGTGATGATTCATCGCGCGATTCTGGGTTCACTCGAACGGTTTATCGCCGTGCTGATCGAGCATACCGGCGGAGTCCTGCCGTTCTGGCTCGCGCCCGAGCAGGCGCGCGTGCTCTCGCTCAGCGAGAAGGTCGAGGATTACGCGCGCGAGGTCTCGGATCTCGTCCGTCGCGCCGGCTTTCGTTCCGAACCCGATATTCGCAACGAGAAGCTCGGCTTCAAGGTTCGCGAGGCTGAACTCGCCAAGGTGCCGTATATGATCGTCGTGGGCGAACGCGAGGCTGCGGAGCGCACGGTATCGCTCCGGTTGCTGCGCGGCTCGAAGAGCCAGGCCCTGGCGATCGATAGTTTGCTCGAGACGATGCGTAAGGAGCCGCTGCCCGCCTGAAGGCGCGCAGAGCATAAACAAAATTCCGGCCGCCGCGCCGGAGGAGGTGCCATATTCGCCGAGATTTCAGAACTCCCCCATCGAGAGAGCCCGCGATTCGCGTCAACCAGCTTATCCGCGCTCTCGAAGTCCGCGTGATCGATTCCGACGGCGCGCAGATCGGCGTCCTGCCGGTCCGCGAGGCGATTCGTATCGCCGAGAGCAAGGGCCTGGACCTGGTCGAGGTCTCGTCCACCGCCAAGCCGCCGGTCTGCCGTATCACCGACTTCGACAAGTACCGCTACTCGTTAAAGAAGAAGCAGCACGACTCCAAGCGCCACGCGACCGCGACCTCGATCAAGGAAGTGAAGATGGGCGCGCGCACCGGCGCTCACGACGTGGCGTTCAAGATCAATCACATCCGGCGCTTTATTGGTGAAGGGCAGCGTGTTAAGCTCTCGGTTTCGTTTCGCGGACGCGAGATTACCCATCCGGAATTGGGGCGGGCGCTACTGGACCGTATCGTTTTGGATGTAACCGATGTCGCGCAGCCGGACGGGGGAACCCGGATGGAAGGGCGCAACATGTCTATCTTGCTGACCCCGCGATAGACTATCTTTCGTAGCTGGACCGACAAGAGCGAGACCGATGCCGAAGCTGAAGACCAATCGCGCCGCCGCCAAACGTTTCCGCGTAACCAAGGGCGGCAAGGTGAAGTACAAGAAGGCCTACTCGCGCCATCACGCATGGGCCAAAAATCGCAACCGCAAACGCGGCTTGCGCAAACCCGGCATCTTGGGCAAGACCGAGGGCGAGGCCGTAAAAAGGCTTATGCCCAACGCGTAGCCTCACGTCCGCAAACGTCGCAGAATCCAAGCACTCAGAAAGCAGCTAAAAAGCAACCTAAAAGGATTGACCGCAGATGCCTCGCGCAAAGGGCGGACCCAAAACCCGCCGCCGACATAAACGCCAGCTCAAGCTCGCCTCCGGTTTCGTCGGCGGGCGCAAACTGTACCGTCAGGCCCGCAACACTTTCGAAAAGGGCCTCACCTACGCCTATCGCGATCGCAAGCAGAAGAAGCGCGATTTCCGCGCGCTCTGGATCCAGCGCATCAATGCGCTCACGCGCGAGCATGGCATGTCCTACAGCAAATTTATCGCGGGCCTCAAAAAGGCCGGCGTCGAGGTCGATCGCAAGCAGCTCGCCCTGCTGGCCAAGGAGCGCGACGGCTTGTTTACCGAGCTGGTGCGCACCGCCAAGGACGCGCTCGGCCTAGCTGCCTGAAGCCGCGCCCTGTTTGGCGCCGCGCACCAAGAGACCATGTGGGTTGCCACATGGTCTTTTGTTTTCCGGCGTGGTGTCGCTCCGCGTACAATTCGGGAGAACCGGTGATGAGAGAACAACTAGAAGAAATCAGGCGCCGCGCGATGGCGGAGCTGTCCGACGACGCTGCCGCCGCCGCGATCGAAGCCGTCCGCGTGCGCATACTGGGCCGCGCCGGAGAGCTGACCGAGATCATGCGCGGGATGCGCGACGTGCCGCAAAGCGAGCGTCCGCTCCTGGGCCAGCTCGTCAACGAAATCAAGCGCGAGCTCGAAAGCCGGATCGAGGCTCTGCAATCCCGCCATCAGGAACTCGCGCTCGAACGCTCGCTTGGCGAAGCCGCACTCGACGTGACTCTCCCCGGCGCAAAGATTCCGCGCGGACGGATTCATCCGGTGACGCAAATTCTCGAGCGGATGCTGGCGATCCTGATTGCAATGGGCTTCGAGGTCGAGAATACGCAGGACATCGAGGACGACTTCCACAATTTCGCGGCGCTCAATTTCCCGCCCCATCATCCCGCGCGCGAAATGCAGGACACTTTCTTCGTGCCGGGCGCGATGCTCCTGCGCACGCATACCAGCAACGGCCAAATACGAGTGCTGGAACGCCGCCGCCCTCCGCTTGCCGTCGTATGCCCCGGCAGATGCTACCGCCGTGACGATCTTAGCGTACGCGCCTCCCCGATGTTCACACAGATCGAGGGCTTCATGGTCGATCGTCGCGGACGGATCACGATGGCGCATCTTAAAGGCGTGCTCTCCGAATTCGCACGCGCATTCTTCGGACCTGCAACCAAGGTCCGCTTCCGCGCGAGCTTCTTTCCGTTCACCGAACCCAGCGCCGAGCTCGATATCCATTGCTTGCTGTGCGCGGGCGCCGGATGCCCCGTGTGCAAGCATAGCGGATGGACCGAAGTCCTGGGCTGCGGAATGATTCATCCCAATGTGCTGCGGGCGGTTAATCTCGAACCCGAAGAATACGGTGGCTTCGCTTTCGGGATGGGCGTCGAACGCACCGGACTGATGGCGCTTGGAATCGACGATATGCGCCTGTTCTTCGATAACGATCTCCGCTTCCTTGCGCAATTTCCCTCGCTCAGCGGAGGTGCGCGATGAAGCTGCCGCTTAGCTGGCTGCGCGAGTTCGTTTCCGTCGATGCGAGCGCGCAGCAGATTGCCGATCGTCTGAGTGTCGCGGGTCTGGTGGTCGAGAATATTGAAAAAATCGCGCCCGCTTTTTCCGGCGTCGTGGTCGCCAAGGTGCTCGAAGCGGGACGTCATCCCAATGCAGATCGGCTGAGCCTGTGCCAGGTCGATACTGGCGAAGGCTCACCCTTCACCGTCGTATGCGGCGCGCCCAACGCGCGCAGCGGTATCACGGTCGCATTCGCAAAGGTCGGCGCGCACCTGGGCAAGGAACCGCCGCTCACCGCGGCAACTATCCGCGGCATCGAATCCAACGGGATGATCTGTTCCGAGCGCGAGTTGGGTTTGTCGGCCGAACACGCCGGAATAATCGAGCTGCCCGCCGACGCGCAGATCGGAACCGACCTCGCAAGCTATCTCGCGATGGACGATACCGTGCTCGATGTCGAGATTACACCGAATCGCGGCGATTGCCTGTCGATTCTCGGCCTCGCGCGCGAGGTCGCCGCGCTCTTCGGCGTGAGGCTCGCGATTCCGCGCGCGCGCCTGCCGAAAATATCCGGCGACGCCGCAAGCCTGATCGCCATCGACATCCAGGCTCCGGAGCTGTGCCCTCGCTACGCCGCGCTCGCGATGACGGGAATAAAAGTCGGCCCGTCTCCGATCAGGATTCGCCGCCGCCTCGAGCTGTGCGGGATGCGCCCGCTCGGCAACGTCGTCGATGCGACCAACTATGTGATGCTCGAGCGCGGGCAGCCGCTGCATGCATTCGATCTCGCGAAAATCGCGGGCGGAAAAATAATCGTGCGCCGTGCCGGCGCCGACCGTGAATTCGTCACCCTCGACAACCTCACCCGCGCGCTCGCACCCGACGATCTGCTGATCGCCGACGCGGAAAAGCCGCTGGCGATCGCGGGCGTGATGGGCGGTCTGAATTCCGAGGTCAGCGAAGCCACCACATCGATCGTGCTCGAAAGCGCATTCTTCGATCCGACCTCGATCGCCAAGACCTCGCGCCGATTGGGCCTCGTAAGCGAAGCCAGTTATCGCTTCGCACGCTCGATCGATCGCGCCGGGCAAGCTACAGTCGCCATCCGCGCGGGCGAACTTGTTCGTGAGATTGCGCGCGGCAAAGTTTCGGCGCCGATCGTTGACCTCGAGCCGGCTGCGGCGCCGCGCCGCGAGATAGCGCTCGACCTGCCCGCGATGGCTGCGCTGCTCGGCGTCGAAATTCCCGCCGCGACCACGAAGGCCCGCCTGGTTTCGATCGGATGCGAGGTCAAAGCCGCAGGTCGCGGCAAGTTTACCGTCGTGGCGCCGCCGTGGCGGCCCGATATCAACGAGGCCGCTGATCTTGCCGAAGAAGTCGCGCGCCTGGGCGGACTCGAAGATATTCCCGAGGCGCTGCCCCTGCGCGTCGCCGCGATTGCCGCTACAAATCCGGAGCGCGAATTTATCGCCGGAACGCGCGAGGTGATGCTCGGCGCGGGTCTGACCGAAGCGATGACGCTCGCGTTTATCGCGCCGGCCGACAACGCGCGGTTCGGCGGTATCGCGCCGGAGGCTACCGCGGTACGAGTGGAGAATCCGCTTTCGGCCGAGCTCGGCGAGTTGCGCCTGAGCCTGCTGCCGGGGCTGCTCGCGGCGCTGGGCTTCAACCTCAATCGGCAGGCGAATGCGTTCGGAGCGTTCGAGATCGCGAAGACCTTCGCACGTTTGGGCGACTGCACGCGCGAGCGAGAAGTGATCGCCGGCGTGAGCTATGGACCGTACGCGGCCGCGACGGTCGGCGACAAAGGCTTGCAGGCGGGATTTTTTGCCTCCAAGGGAATTCTCGAAACCTACTTCGCCGCGATTGACCTGACCACACGCGTCGAGTTCCGCGCGATCAATCCTGCGCACGCGCCATTTCTGCATCCCGCGCGATCGGCGGAGATCCTGCTCGACGGCGAAACCGCCGGCTACGTGGGCGAATTGCATCCGCGCGAGGCGCTGCGCCTGGATTTGGCCGCGCCGTGCGCGGTGTTTGAACTTGACTTAGAGAAATTCATTTCTTATGGTTTCACGCCGCGTAAAACGATTGCGCCGCCCCCGCGATTTCCGGCGATTCGCCGCGATCTCGCGCTGGTGGTCGATCGCAATTTCCCGGCCGCGATGGTGGCGCGGACGGTGCGTGATTCGACCTCGTCGCCGCTACTGGAAAGCGTCGAGGTGTTCGACGTATACGAGGGACAGGGGATCGCGCCGGGACGCAAGAGTATCGCACTGGCTTGTTTGTACAGGGCAACGGATCGCACGCTGACGGATGCGGAGGTTAATCGCGTCCATACTGCATTGGTCGAGCAGGCGCGGACGCGGCTAGGGGCGGAGTTGCGGATTTAAAAGCGTGCTCATAGCGAGCGAACGGGTGGGGACCTATACGCCGCAGGGCATGACCAAAGCTGACCTCGTGGATCTGATCTACGAGCGGGTGGGCTCCTCGAAAAAGGAAGCCTGTGAAATCGTTGAAGCCGTCTTCGCGATCATCAAGGACGGTCTGCGCAACGATGACCGGGTGAAGATCTCCGGCTTCGGCACCTTCATCGTCAACCACAAGCACGCGCGGCGCGGACGCAATCCTCAAACCGGCGCCCCTATCACAATTGACTCCCGGCGCGTGCTATCCTTCAAACCGAGTCAGGTTCTGAAGGACCGAGTGAACAACGGCACGTCCGGGAAGCCATGACCCGAAACAAACCCACGCCCAAACGCAAACGCGCCAAACCGGCCAAGCCGATCAAGAAGATCGCGCCCGCGCGAGCCGCGGCGCGATCGGTGGAGATTCCCGAGCGCGGCCTCAAGATCGGCGAAGCGGCCCAGCAAATCGGCGTCGAGACCTATGTCCTGCGATTTTGGGAGACCCAGTTCCCGTTCCTGAAGCCCAAGCATTCGCGCACCCGCCACCGGTTCTATCACGCGCGCGACCTCGAGGTGCTGGGACTAATCAAGCGGCTGCTGCATCAGCAGGGCTTCACGATCGCGGGCGCGAACAAGCATATCAAGGAGTACGGAATCGACGCGCTGATGCTCGCGAAGGGCGCTAAACCCTCCGCGACGCGTATCGCTGATTCCCATGTTCCGCCACACAACGGCAGCACCGATCCGCGCCCTGCCGACGCTCCGACGCGCCGGGTGCTGAGCGAAGTGCGCCGCGACCTCGAAAATCTCCAGCGCCTGCTCCGCGGCTAACGCGCCTGCGATTCTCGGCGTCTCATCCGCACGCGAGGATGCACGGACGAGGGGCCGCTGCATGAGATGCGTACTCGGGGCATGGCCGCCTCGGGATTTCTCCCTTCGGTCGAAATGACGACCGAGGGCTCGGTTCAGGGTATGATGTTCATGCGCCACGCTCACATACTCATGCACCAAGTCGACATCCGTCATTTCGACCGAAGGGAGAAATCCCGAGGCGGCCATGCACTCACCGGCGAGTGGCGCAGATCGCAACCGGGCGCGAGATCGTGCGATCGCCATTCCTCGCTTGGCAGCCACGCGCGAAGAGAGATGACGACTGTGGAACCGATTCTCCTTGCCGCTAACCGCGCGGCACGGGATAATGTGATTAGGTGCGGGGGATGGTAGAGGCAGAGCGATGCGGGAACGCACGTGCGCGCTGATCGTGATTGGCAATGAAATCCTGTCCGGCAAGGTGCAGGATTCCAACGCCTATTTCGCCGCACGCGAATTGCGCAAAGCCGGCGTGGCGCTGATGCGCGTCGCTACAATCCCGGATGAAATTCCAGTTATCGCGCAGGAAGTCGCATGGTGCTCGGCGCGCTATGACTTCGTTATTACCTCGGGCGGGGTCGGCCCTACCCACGACGACCTGACGATGGAAGGTGTCGCCGCCGCATTCAAGCGCGCGCTGGTGATCGATCCCGAGCTCGAAGCGCTGATTCGGCAGCATTTCACCGAGAAGCTCAACAAGGCCGGACTTAAGATGGCGTTCGTGCCCGAGGGCGCGATCCTCAACCACGGCGGCGATATCCGCTTCCCGACCGTGCAAATCGAAAACGTCTATGTGCTGCCGGGAATCCCTCAACTATTCGAAGCCAAACTCGCAGCGCTCAAACCGCGCTTTGCGACCGACCCTTATTTCATGCGCGCAATTTATACGCTGGCGACCGAAGGGATTATCGCCGAGCACCTCGATGCCTGCGTGGCCGCCTTTCCCGAACTGATGCTGGGCTCGTATCCGCGGATTGGAAATCCCGAATACCGCGTGAAGCTGACGCTGGAATCGAAGGACGCCGATTATCTGGACCGCGCGTTCCGCCTTCTGATGGATCTCCTGCCATCCGGCGCGGTGGTTAAAACGGAATGACTAAAGTCGCAAGTGGTGCGGTGGAGTTTTATCGGAGGATGTTTATGCGAATATCGAAGACTCATAACAATCGGAATCGGATGGCGGCATATGCGCTCGCGGCGATGCTCGTGATGCCGATCGGCCCCTTGGCAACCAGCCTCGCGCAGGCGCAAACCGCGCCGGCCGCGGAGGCGACCCCAGTGCAGGTGCCACAGCCCAATGAGGGCGTCAACTGGCCCGGCGCGGGCTACGGCGCCGCGGCACTCCTTGGCAACGTGCTCTACATCCCGGCCAAGCTGGTGTACGCGATCCTGGGCGGAATCGGCGGCGGCGCTGCGTTCCTTCTGACTGCGGGCAACGCACAGACCGCAAACACGATCTGGCGCAGCTCTCTTGGCGGAGATTATGTGCTGACGCCGCAGATGGTCGCGGGAGAGCAGCCGATCAACTTTAGCGGTCCGACCGAGACTGCGCTCCCGCCGCCGAATACCAGTACGTCCGAAGTGCAACCGATGGCGCCGATGCCGCCGCCGGCCGCTCCGGTCGCATCGACGAGCTCGGGCGCTTATACGTCCGGCGCGCAACCGATGGACAACGGCTCCGGCCCGGTGCGGAGCGCGCCCGCGTTGCCGAGCACGAGTATCGAATAGCGCGCGCCGTAGTCGGATAGGGCGCGGATTGCTGCAAGCGACGATAGTCGCTCCGCAGCGCCGCGCTCGATCGCCTCAGCCAGGGTCTTTTTGCAACGCGTGCTCGGCTTAGTCAGCGGAGGGATTCACAAACTGGCCGAAGGTCACGATGTAGCCGTCGAGGTCGCGGACCCAGATTTCGCGAATTCCATACTCTTGCAGTTCTGGCGGACCCGTTACCGGCGCCTGGTTGGCGACAAACTCGCGGTAAAGCGCGTCAACATCGCTGACCCAGATATATGCGTCGAAGCTCTCGAGATTGCGCGCGCGATTTGAACCGCCGTGCTCGCCCGCGCGGCGCAATGCGATTCGGACCACGTCGCGGCGAACGATCGTGAACGCCGGCGGCTCGCCGAAAAAGTCGGTCAGGCTGAAGCCGAATCGGTCGCGATAGAATTCTGCCGCGCGCCTGACATCCTCGACCAGGAACACCGGGGCAATTCCGTCGAGCTTTGATTGCATCGCCCGAGCCTCCTGCGCGTTATGCGTACTGTAATTCTATTGCGAAGCGCAATCGCGTTTGCACGAGCACCTTCGCCTGACGCCTATGCGATAGGCAGCACCTCGCAAATTCCTGTGGCCATTATTTCGCAACCATGCGAACCTGTGATGCGTCATAATCGAACAGGCAGACTACAGGGCAGGTCTGAAACCCTGCGCGATCAGATGGCAGGACTTTTGCCCCCATAACAGCGACCAATCATGTCTGACGCCGGCACAATCGCGCGCGACGCTGCTCCGATCGGAAACCGGCAGACGCGCAAGTTCCAAACCACGAAGCGGTTGGAGGCTTTCGACTCTGCCGCTCCCCCCGTGGCAACCCGCGCCCCCAAGAGCGAGCGCGACTACCGATTGGACTTCTGCCGCGGCCTTGCGTTGATCATCATCTTCATCGACCACGTTCCCGGCAATCCGCTGAGCAACTGGACGCTCAGAAAATTCGCCTTCTGTGACGCGGCCGAAGTTTTCGTTTTGATTTCGGGAATCTCCTCATATCTCGCGTACGGCGGAAAGCTCGAACGCGAGGGGTTTCTCAGATGCTCCAGCACGATCGGTCGGCGATGGATCAAGATCTATTATTCGCACCTGCTTCTGTTGTTCGCTGTTGCGCTCGCGCTGCTGGTGGCGGCATGGTCGCTCGATCGTCCTGAGTACCTGGATTTTCTGCGGATGCGATGGCTGTTCGACGCGCCTCGCGACGCGATCCTCGCGGCTGTCACGCTGCGGTTTCTGCCTAATAATCTCGATATTCTGCCGCTCTACCTGATTCTGCTCGCGGTTGCGCCGGGCGTTATCTGGATGGTCAAGCGCGACATGCGCATTGTGCTCGGGGTGTCGATAGCCATCTATCTGATGACGCGATGGACCGGCTTCAATTTGCCCGCGGGAAATCAGGGCTCGGTCTGGTACTTCAATCCGTTCGCATGGCAGCTCCTGTATGTGATCGGAATCACGCTCGGGCATGTGAGCAAAACCAAACCGATCAAGGTTCCCGCCAGCGCCAGAACGATCATAGTCGCGGCTGCTATCGCGTTCGCGAGTTTCGCCTTCGTGATGGCGGCGCCGTGGCGAGGCGCGACGGTCGGGCTGGGACTGTTTAATCCGCCGATCTATCTTTGGCCTGCCGACAAGACGCTGCTCGCGCCGATGCGGATAATCAACGTCCTTGCGCTGCTGTACATGGTTGCGTACTTCGTCGCGCCGCAAGCGGGATGGCTTCGTTCCAGAATCGCCGCGCCGTTTCTGGCCTGCGGCCGACACTCGCTGCCGGTTTATGGAGCGGGAGTTCTGCTGAGCTCGCTCAGCTATATCGCGCTCAGTCTATCCGGCCACACCGCCACCGTTGATACCGCCGTGAACGTGCTCGGAGTGCTCGCGACGTTGCTGGTCGGCAGTGTGCTGGAGACGCGCCGCCAAGCTCGCGAGATCTCGGCACGCGTCGATTCGCGGGCGCCGCTTGCCCTGGTCCGCCGGGAAGTCTGATCATCCTTCGGACACGAACGCGCGGGCCGCAAGAAGGCGCGTGCCCAGGCGCGTGCAATGACGCGCGGGCGATGCTATTACCGGCGGTACACAGCGCCGCGAAATGCGACTCCGCGAGGTTTTCAATGGCAGTCTCCAATGATCTCTTTTTCGCGCCAGCCCATAAGCTCGCGGCGATGCTCAAGGCGCGCGAAGTTTCGTCCACCGAGTTGGTTGACGCTTTTATCGAGCGGATCGAGTCGGTCAATCACAACCTCAATGCGGTCGTCACCCTGGTCGAAGAGCGCGCGATCGAAGAGGCCGCCGACAGCGACGCGCGGCTTGCGAAAAAAGGCGAGGCACGCCCGCTGGAAGGCCTGCCGATCACGATCAAGGATTCGATCATCACCAAGGGTGTGCGCTCGACCTGGGGCATGAAGATTTTCGAGCATCACGTCGCCACCTACGACGCGCCTACCGTGGCGCGGCTGCGGGCGGCCGGCGCGATCGTTATCGCGAAAACCAACACGCCCGAGATGACGCTCGATTATGATTGCGACAATCCCGTCTTCGGCGCGACCAACAATCCGTGGAATCGCGAGCGCGTGCCGGGCGGCTCCAGCGGCGGCGAAGCGGCGGCGCTCGCCTCGGGAATGTCGCCGCTCGGAATGGGCTCGGACTACGGCGGATCGATCCGCGTCCCCTCGCACTTTTGCGGCGTGGCAGGCCTGAAACCGAGCTGGGGTACGATTCCCGGCAGCGGACACATGTCGCCGGGAGTTCCGCCGCCGCCAATCGCGCATATGGCGACGATCGGCCCGATGGCGCGCTACGTTGACGATCTGACTCTCGCCTACAATATCGTCAAGGGGCCGCATCCGACCGCGCCCTACACCGTGCCGACGCCCCAGGCGCATCCGGAGCGTGTCGAGGTGAAAAAGATCCGGGTCGGATTCTTCACCGCCGCCGGCGAGGTTCCGGTCGCGCGCGCGATTCGCGAGGCCACGATTCGCGCGGCCCGCGCGCTCGAAAAATCCGGCGTGAAAGTCGAGGAGGTGAAGCCTCCGGTCGAGGAGGCCGCAGGCCTGTGGTTCGCGTACGCGATGGCCGACGGCGGCGCGCTGCTGACGGGCGTGATGGGCGACAAGTTGCATCTGTCGCGAGAGCGCTTGCGCAACATGCTGGCCGGCGCGGGTCCCGGCAAAACCGCGGCAGAGTACTTTCTCACCTCGATCGCGCGCGATACCTGGCGCGTCAAGCTGGCGGAGTTCATGGAGCGCTATCCAATCCTGATCCTGCCGCCGTTTTGCGTAAACGCGTTCCCGCACGGCAAGACCGAAGTCGATATCGACGGCAAGATGTTCCCGCTCTTCACGGCCAACTGGCCGGCGCTGATCGGAAACTGCGCCGGGCTTCCGGGACTGGTGCTGCCCGCCGGCCGCGACCAGAACGGACTTCCGACGGGAGTGCAGGTGATGGGCCGCGCGTTTGGGGAAGAAGAAGTCCTCGCGGTCGGGAAAGTTCTCGAGCAGGAGCTCGGCGGATTCAAGGCGCCGCCACTCTGAATCAAACCGAAGCCAAACGAATAAACGAAACGGCCGGAGGCGATGCGCATCCGGCCGTTTTAATTTGTTCTTTCTCGGGTTTCTTCGCTATGCGGATTTTTCCGCCTTCTCAGGACCCTCTGCCGAGGTTACCCGCTCGGCGCGGCCGACCCGCTCGGCGCGCTCGCCACGGCCAGCGCCGACCTTGGGCAGGATGTTGCTTTGCGTCAGCACGTCGATAAACTTGCGCACCGCGGGCGAAAGCTCGCGCCCGCGCTTGTAGATGATCGCCAGCGGCCGGGTGAAGGTGCCCTCGGAAAATTCGAGCACTCTGAGCGATCCGCGCGTGACTTCGTTTTCGACCGTCATCTTCGGCACGATCGCGCATCCGAGCCCAATCTCGACCGCGCGCTTGATGGTTTCGATATTGTCGAACTCGAGCACGTAGTTCGGCTTGACGCCGTACTCGCGCAGGATCCGATCGGAGGCTTTGCGCGTCGCGATATCGCGTTCGTAGCCAACGAACTTCTGTCCCGCCAGCGCACCGACACTGATCTTGCCGTGCTTGGTAAGCGTGCTGTCGGGCGGGACGACCAGGACCAGTTCATCGTGGCGAAATGCGATCGAAACGATCTGACTGCGCTTGGCCGGATACGCGACCACGCCGAGATCAATCTTCCCCTCGATCAGATCCTCGTAAATCTTGTTCGAGCGCAGGTATTCCAGATGCACATTGACCGCCGGATAGTTGCGCAGGAACTCGGTGAGGTACGGCGGCAGCTCATGCAGTCCGACGCTGTACACGGTGCCGACCCGAATCGATCCGGCGATCACCGAGCCGATCTCGCGCAGCCGATTTTCCAACTCCATGAATCGGCGTACGATTTCCTTGCTGGCGGTGTACAGAATCTGGCCGGCCGGAGTCGGTTTGACTCCCGCCCTGCCCCGTTCTATCAATCGGCAGTCGTACTTTTCCTCGAGGCTGCGGACCTGCTGGCTGACTGCCGACTGGGTGACAAAATTTTGGGAGGCGGCATAAGAAAAGCTCCCGCTTTCGATTATGTCGCAGAAGACCTTCAGCGTTTCGATGTGCATACTACTTACTTATCGCATTAGGCTACGTGATACTAAGAAGCCAAGCAAGCAGTAGCCATGGTTAACTTGCGCGACTTCATTAATTACCCTGCGGAAAGCGCACGGACGGGTCAAGTGGGTCCACGAACGGCCTTGCGCCCATCTGTGGACAAGTTCGGCGCGGTTTCGAGTCACTATAGCCCGGAGCACGGCGAAAATCCTGTAAAAATTCAGCGTCAATTTTGCCTACGGAGTCTAAGATGGCGGATTCATTAAAAGATCTCGATTTCTTCAACCTCGACGACCTGCTCACATCCGAGGAACGCGCCACCCGCGACACGGTCAAGCGCTTCGTCCAGCGCGAGGTGCTGCCGCAGGTCGAGCGTCACTTCGCGAGCGAAACCTTCGCCGTCGAGCTGGTCCCGCAGATGGCGGAGCTCGGGATGTTCGGCGCCAATATCAAGGGTTACGGATGCGCCGGGATGAACAACGTCGCATACGGGCTGATCATGCAAGAGCTTGAAGCGGGCGACTCGGGCCTGCGCTCCTTCGCGTCGGTCCAGAGCTCGCTTGCGATGTATGCAATTTATGCAAATGGCACCGAGGAACAGAAGAACCGCTACTTACCGGAGATGGCCAAAGGGCGCCTGCTCGGATGCTTCGGCTTGACCGAGCCCGACCACGGCTCCGATCCCGGCGGGATGGAAACGCGCGCGCGCAAGGACGGCGACGGATGGATTCTCAACGGCACCAAGCGCTGGATCACCAACGGCTCAATTGCCGACGTTGCGATCGTGTGGGCCAAGGTCGACCAGGGCATCACCGGCTTCATCGTTGAAAAAGGCACGCCCGGATTTTCGACCCGCGATATCCACGGGAAGTTTTCGATGCGCGCATCGATCACCTCGGAGCTGATCCTCGAAGACGTGAAAATCCCGGCGACCGCGCATCTGCCGAACGCGCGCGGACTAAAGGGTCCGCTCGGATGCCTGACGCAGGCGCGTTACGGAATCGCGTGGGGAGCGATTGGCGCGGCGCGCACCTGTTACAACACCGCGCTCGACTACACGAAATCACGCAAGCAGTTCTCGCGTCCGCTGGCCGGCTATCAGCTCGTGCAGAACAAGCTGGTCAGGATGCTGACGGAGATCACCAAGGCGCAAATGATCTGCCTGCGCCTGGCGCATCTGAAGGACCAGGGCAAACTCCGCCCCGAACACGTCTCGTTCGCCAAGCGCAACAACGTCAACGAGGCGCTAAAGATCGCACGCGACGCGCGCGACATGCTGGGCGCCAACGGGATCGTGAACGAGTACCCGGTCATCCGGCACATGATGAACCTCGAAACGGTGAACACGTACGAGGGCACGTTCGACGTGCATACGCTGATCCTTGGCCGCGACATCACCGGCGAGAACGCGTTCGAGTAGAAATAGTTTCCTCGACGCGCTGCGCGCGTGCTAAACAGCAATCGGAGATTACCGACGATGATCAAAGCCAAACAGTTCAGCCACTGCGCCGTCCGCGTCAGCGATGCGCCCAAATCAATGGCGTTCTACGAGCAGGTGCTCGGCCTCAAAAAGCTCCCGCGTCCGGATTTTGGATTTCCCGGCGCATGGTACGGCGTCGGCGAGAACGCGATCCATCTGATCCAGAGCGAGAATCGCGGACGCAAACCCGACCCGCTCGGTCCGCATCTGGCGCTCGATGTCGAAGACTTTGACGGCGCCAAGAAGACGCTCACCGAGATGGGGATCGAGTTCCTCGAAGCGCCGGCAAACATGGGCGCGGGCCGCCAGCTATGGATCCTAGACCCGGACGGCAACACCATCGAGCTGCGCACGAACAATTAGCGCGTAAATAGGGAGTCGTTAAGCGGCGCCTCAGGTAGTGGGTCAGTTGAGATAATTGACTGAGGTGTCATTGCCGCGTGCGTAGCTGCCGCGCGCGAGGAATCCCGGCCGAAGGGCTTCTGCATGTGATGTTGGCGTCGAGCATGAACGCCTCGGGATTTCTCCCTCCGGTCGAAATGACGGATGTGGGCTTAATGCATGACTATCGTAGCCTCAGCCGAGCCCTCAACCGTCATTTCGAGCCATAGGCGAGAAATCCCGAGGCGTTCATGCTCCGAGTTCGCGTCCCCACGCAGCGGCCTCTCGATCGGGATTCCTCGCGCGGCAGCCACGCGCGGGAATGACACTGTAGAACGTGTTGCAGCATTGGATAAGGAATGAATCGCTCACACCCCCGCGAGTTTGCGGGCGTAGGCGGCTACCGTCTTGAAATCGTACTCGCGGTAGGCCTGCAGCTTCTCAGCTTCGAAGCCGCCCTCAGCGTGCACCGCCAGCACTTCCTGATAGCCGCCGAAATCCGACGAGGTCAGGTCGCTTATCAGGTTGAGCAGCCTGAGCCGCTTCTCCGCGTCGAAGCCTTTCGCGCCGCCCATGTACTTGAGCACGTAATCGCGCGTCGCTTCGCTCTTCAGATCTTCCTCGGCGGGCGCGGTCACGAGCAGTCCGCCCGCAAGGTCCTGCACGATCTGCACCGCCTGATGATAGTTGTGCGCGAAGTGATACTTGGCAACGTTGGTGAGCAGCGTGTTCGGCACCGCGATGCCTTCTTCGATCGTGCAGGTGCGGGCAGCGTGTTCGATCAGACCGCGCACCGTCGTGTGATACGCCGCCAGATGGGTCAGCTTGTCGCGTACGTGCCCCGCGCGCGAGATTCCATTGGCTTCAGCGATCGCGAAAGCCGCACCCGCCATCAGCTCGAGCAGCGGCAGCTTGTACGACACCGCGGTAAAGCGATGAAAGCGCACAAAGGTCAGCGCCAGCAGCCCCGCGAAATCGATCTCGCCGTTTAAGAACACGCGCTCCTTCGGCACGAACACGTCGTCGAACACGGTCAGCGTTTCCATCATCTTGTGCCGCGCGCTGATCGGATGCTCGAAGGCGTTTTTCTTCGAGCCGCCGTGCGGACTCGCAATCATCTTGAGCCCCGGCGTGTTCATCGGCACCGCGAACGCAACCGCATATGCCTTGTCCTCTGCGCGCATCGCGCGGGTCGGCAGAACGATCACCTCGTTGGTGTTGGTTGAGACCGAGGTGTGAACCTTCGCGCCGCGCACCACGATTCCGTCGGGCCGCTCCTCGACGACGCGGACGTAGTAATCAGGATGCTCCTGCTGCGTCGGCGGCAGCGAGCGGTCGCCCTTGGTGTCGGTCTGCGCGACCGCGACCGCGAGATCGTTGTCGCGGCAATGGCGATAGAACTTCTGGATCCGCTCGCGATACTCCGGATGCCCGCCGGCCGCCATCTTTGCGCCAAGGATTTGCAGCGCGAGCAGCGCGTCGGTGCCGATCTCCTTGATCAGCACGACCAGGGTCGCGCCCTCACGCGTCGATGCGGCAATCAGGTTGCTGCGCTTCAGCAGATCGTCGCCGTTTTTCGGAACATGGTAGTAGCGGCTGTATTCGTCGGCGCCTTCCTTGATTACCGCCAGCTCGCGATACTTCGCGTCCTCGGCCATTCTGTAGTCGAGCGCGGCGTGCTCGACCGCGATCCCGATAACAGGGTGCGCTGTCACATCGGGCACCTTCTCGCCGCGAAAATAAACCGCGCGTCCGTCGCGCAGCGAAGCCTTGTATTGTTCAGCCGTCCGTAATGCCATCGTGGTTAATCCTCTCGGGTAGTCGCCGCGTGCGCGCAACTGATATTGGATATCGGCTCGACATCGGCGCAGGTGAATCGTCAATATAGAAGCCGCCCGCGCCGGATGTCTATCGCAAGCACGACGAGAGAGTATCCGCTTCGCGCGCCACTTCGGGGGAGTCAGACGATGAATGCAAATCCGCTGTTTGATCTGACGGGCAAGACCGCAATCGTGACCGGCGGCAACACCGGAATCGGGCGTGCAATCGCGCTCGGACTTGCGCGCGCCGGGGCTTCGGTCGCGATCCTCGCACGCAATCAGGAACGCAACCGCGCAACGCTGGCGGAGCTCAAAGCGATCAGCCCGAAGGCGCTTGCTATCGGCCTCGACATTTCCAAACGCGCGAAACTCCAGCCCGCCGTCGATCAAGTCGAGCGCGACCTCGGCCCGATCGATATCCTGGTCAACAACGCGGGCTTCGCCGTGCTGAAGCCGCTGATGGAGCATAGCGAAGAAGATTGGGACTCGGTCCTCGAAACCAATCTGACCGCGGCATTTATGCTCGCGCAGATCGTGGCGCGCTCGATGATCCCGCGCCGCGCCGGCAAGATCCTGAATGTCGCGAGTATCGGAGGATTCAAGGGCACCCCGATATATCCGTCGTACGGCGTGAGCAAGGGCGGGATGCTGCAGCTTACGCGATGCCTTGCGGTCGAGCTGGCGCCGCACAATATCCAGGCAAACTCGCTCGCGCCCGGATGGACCACCACCGACATGACCGACTGGATTCGCAACGATCCGAAATATGCGGCGGCAAAAAAACAGATGGTCGCGCGGACTCCGGCGGCGCGGTTCGCCGACGCCGACGAGATGGTGGCCGCGGCGCTATTCCTGGTTTCGCCGGGCGCGAGTTTCGTGACCGGAGCGGACCTGATCGTTGACGGCGGATTTTTTATCGCCTGAGATTTTCGTCGAGCTACTGGAGGAATCGAAAGAAAATGGCGGCGCCAAAAATGTTCGACCTCGAGGGCCGCGTGGCCGTCGTCACCGGCGGCAACGGCGGTATCGGCCGCGCAATCGCGATAGGACTGGCTCAGGCCGGCGCGGCGATCGCGATCCTCGCGCGCAACGAGGAGAAAAATCAGGCGACCGTCGAGGCGCTTGAGAAGCTGGGCGTCCGCGCGGCCGCGATCAAGCTCGACGTGACCGATCGCGCCGCGCTGGCGCCGGCGATGGCCGAAGCGGAGCGCGCGCTCGGCCCGGTTGATATATTGGTCAACAATGCCGGTATCTCGATTCAGCGCAGCTCGCTCAAGCATTCGGCCGAGGATTGGGATCGCGTGCTCGAAACGAATCTGCACTCGTGCTTTTTCCTGTCGCAGATCGCGGCGCGCTCGATGGCGTCGCGCGGCGGCGGCAAGATTATCAATATCGCGAGCGAGTACGCGCGCTTCGGCGGCGGCGGCGTAGTTTCATACGCGGCGGCCAAGGGCGGGCTGGTGCAGATGACCAAAACGATGGCGATTGAATTTGCGCCGCGCAATATCCAGGTCAACGCGATCGTTCCCGGATGGATCAAAACCGACATGACCGTCCCCGCGCAGTCGGGACCGTTCTATCAGGAGATTCTGACGCGCACGCCTGCGGGACGTTTCGGCGAGCCCGAAGAGATGGCGGGCACGGCAATCTATCTCGCCTCGCACGCATCGGACTTCGTAACCGGCGCGATAGTGTACGCCGACGGCGGCTTCGCGATCAGATGATGATCGATCGCGTCAGCGCCGCGCGATAAAAAAGCAGAGCAGCACCCTCACCCACGCGTCACGATGCTTGCGAAAAGAATCGCAAGCATCGCGCCGTCTCGCCCTCTCCCGTCGGAGAGGGTATCCAGCAGGACCAGCGCCGCCCGCGTGCCAGTGACTCCTCCCGAAGCGAAAGGGGTTCCAGAAGGATTCCCGCGACGCTTTAACCAGCAGCGCGCAATCCCATATCATCGCTGACGATGGCTACCCGAAAATCGCGTCCCCGAACTTCGCGCCGTGCCGCTGCTCCGGCTTCGGACGTGCGGCCCGAGCTGCCGAGCCTGCCGAAGCTGCGCGTGATGGTGGCGGGCGAGGTGATCCTGGACCGCTATATCTGGGGTGATGTATCGCGCATCTCGCCTGAGGCGCCGATTCCGATTCTGCGGGTTCATCGGCGCGAGGAGAAACTCGGCAACGCCGGTTTCGTGATGGCGAATCTGTGCGCGCTCGGCGCGATCCCTTCGGCCCTAAGTATGGTCGGCGCAGATCGCAATGGGACCTTGCTGCGCGACATCTTGAGCGGTCTTGGAATCGGCACTGCCGCGCTCGTCACCGATCCTGACCGCCCGACCATCGTCAAAGAGCGGATGCTCGGTTCGGTGCAGGCGGCCAGCCGCGGGACGCAGCAGCTCTTGCGCGTCGATGAAGAAGACCCGTCGCCGCTTTCGCGCGAGCGCGAGCGCGAGCTGCTCGCGCGCTACCGGGCGGAACTTCCGCGGATCAACGGAGTGCTGATCTCCGATATCAACAAGGGCCTGCTGACGGCCCCGCTGTTGCGCGCGATTATCGACGGTGCGCGGCGCCGCCGGATTCCGGTGATCGTCGATCCGCGGCTCTCTGATGATTTCTCGCTCTATCACGGCGCCAGCGTGCTCACGCCAAATCGCTACGAGACCGAGCAAGCGACGGGGTTGAAGCTCGTCGATCGCGACGCGTGGCGGCGCGGGGCCGAGATGCTGGTGCGCAAGCTCGGCCTCGACGCGTGCCTGGTCACGCTCGATCGCGATGGGATGTATCTGGCCGAGCGCGGTGGCGCGGGCACCTACATACCAACCGTGCCGCGTGACGTGTACGACGTAACCGGCGCCGGCGACGTGGTCTTAAGCGTGTTCGGGCTGTTCGCGATCGCGGGGCTGGGTTATTCGTCGGCGGCGCGGATTGCGAACCTGGCCGCGAGCATCGAGGTCACGCGAATCGGCGCCGAAGTGATCTCGCGCGAGGATTTGGCCGAGGCGTTGCGACCGCCGCATCCGGGCTACGAGCGCAAGATCGTCGCGCTCGAAGAAATTCCGGCGGTGATCGAACGCGAGCGCCGCGCCGGCCGCATGATCGCGTTTACCAACGGATGCTTCGATCTGCTTCACGCGGGGCATGTGCAGGCGCTTGGTTTCGCGCGCGCGCAGGCGGACCGGCTGGTGGTCGGCCTCAACAGCGACCGCAGCGTACGCGCGCTCAAGGGTGCGGCGCGCCCGATCTATCCGGCGGCTGAACGCGCGCGGATTCTGGCAGCGCTCGAATGCGTTGATTACGTCGTGATCTTCGACGACAATCGCGCCGAGCGAATTATCCGCACGGTAAAGCCCGACGTGTTGGTCAAGGGCGAAGATTGGCGCGGCAAACTGGTCGATGGGCAAAGCTTTGTCGAGGCGCGCGGCGGACGCGTAATCCTGTCGCCGGTTTTCGCCGGCCGCAACACCAGCGCGACTATCAAACAGTTGGCGCGTGAGTGAGCCCGGCGCTCAGCCCGCCCCCGCCGGCGAACGCTGAATCACGCACTGGCCCGTCCCGAGACGCCACGGACGCTCGGGCTTGTCGGCAAAGAATTCATCAATGGCCGCGGTCGCGCCGGGCCACGTCTCCAGGCCGTAGTCATCGCAAACCATGAACCCGCCGGGGGTGAGCCGCGGATAAAAAAATTCACAACACGCTTTCATCGAGCTGTAGATATCCGCGTCGGCGTGAACGAAGCTGAAGCTGCGTTCCTTCACGGTTGCGGCGCTGGCGGGAAACAGGCCCGCGTAAAACTCGAGGTTGTCGAGACCGCGCAAGTATTTCTGCACCGCCTCGACCGAGGTGTCGGTAAAATCCTGAGTCTGGCCTTGGTCCCGGATCGTGTCAGAAGCCGGTAGTCCGGCAAATGTATCAAACAGATCAAGTCGCCTGCCGGAACGCTGGACAGCGCGCGCAAGGAGCCGCGCGGTGCCGCCGCGATAAACCCCCAGCTCCGCGAAATCACCCGGCACCTGCAGCGCCGATCGCGCGAACTGCCAGAGCATATAGCATCGTACCGGCGCCACCAGCGTGTAGCCGCGAATCTCGCCGAGGACGGATCGGAACTCCGGATCGTCTTTCCACAATCCCGCGGGCGGCGATTTACGGATCTCGTAACCCGCGCGTGCAAGCAGCGCTCGCAGGGCGGACTTGGTGTTCATCGCAGGTCTCCTGTCGGGTTCGAGTCCGGTGCGTGATGCGTTATTCGCGCGAGGACGTGAAGCGCCGGCGGATCATCCCGACCATCGAGTCGAACTCCGGCATCCCAAGCGCCCACGTGGTTCCCAGGTAAATCGCGCCGAAGACGGGCAGCACGACGAACCCGTGCAGACGCGGACCCATTCCGGCGGTTTCGAGTTTGATCGCGAACGCTACCGCCGCCGCGACGATCGCGATTCCCCACAGCTTGGCAAGATACACCGGCGCAAGCCCGGTCCATCCGACGCGCTGATTGAGCCGCCGCCTGAGCAGCGCGAACTCGACCCATCCTGATACTCCCGCCGACACGGTCAGCCCCGCGACCCCCCATCGCGTCTCAATTCCCAGCATCCCGGGCAGAATCAGCGCGCAGAAGTATCCGAGCATCAACGTCAGCGAAACGCGCACGACCGCAAATTTGAGCGGCGTGCGCGCATCGAGCAGCGCATAGAACGCATTGATATAAAGCCGCGCGCTGGTGTTCGCCAGCATCCCGATTCCCGAACCGGCGATTACCGCCCAGACGTAAATTGCGTCGGAATGGCTGAAGCTGCCGGACTGGAAGATCAGCGCGCAAATCACGTCGCCGAGCGCGATAAACGCAACCGCCGATGGGACCACCAGAAATGAGATTTGCTTAAGCCCCGCGTTGAGCCGTACCCGCAACGTCGCGCCAATTTCTTCCGAAGTGCCGGTCGCCCGCGCCATCGTGGGCAGCTCCGAGGCCGCGACCGAGGTTCCGAACAGGCTCACCGGCAGCATGTAAAGAATCTGTCCGTAGTTGAACGCGGCGACCGCGCCGGTCGGGAGCAGGCTCGCCAGCAGTGTATCGATATAGGCGCTCATCTGGCCGACGCCGCGGCCGGCGATGACCGGGCCAAGATTGCGGAACACGGAGCGCAGCGGTTCCGAGACTGCTTTGAAATCGATCCTGATCCGGCGCAGGAGCTCGAAAGTTTGCGGAAGCTGTACGATCACCTGAAGAGCCGCGCCAACCACCGCTCCCCATGCGACATCGATCGCAAGTCCGTCCTGCGTGCGGTGCGGTCCGAACCATATGAGCGCCACGATGATCGCGACGTTCCACACTACCGACGACGCGTACGACATGAAAAATCGGTGATGACTGTTGAGCACGCCCAGGCACCACGCTGACATCACCAGCAGCCCGGTGCCCGGGAACAGGACGCGAACGATCGTGACGGTCAGCTCGCGCTTGTCGCCGGAAAATCCTGGTGCGATCACTTCGATCAGATAAGGCGCAAAAATGATTCCCGCGATCACCAGAATCGAGGTGGCAAGAGCCAGAATTGCGCCGAAGGTCCACGCGAGCAGGTCGCCGTTTTCGTCGTCGCCCTCGCCCAGCATCTTCGAGTAAACCGGGATAAACGACGCGGACAGAACTCCCTCGCCGAGCAGGTTCTGGAGGAAATTTGGAATCCGGAAGCCCGCCTGGAACGCGTCGGCCGCCGCCGAGTTGCCGAGGAAGTGCGCAAAGATGGTCGCGCGGACAAGTCCTGTGATCCGGCTCAGCAGAATTCCCGACGCGACCATCCCCGCTCCGGCGCGGTTCAGCGTCAGCGGCTTTGGGCCTGTGGGGGGCGCCGGATCGCCTTCTGATTTGATGCTCTCAGCCAAAGTTGCGAGAAGTATAGCGACCGCTGGCCGGTGTGTCTTTGCCTGAGGTTCTGATGTGTCATTCCCGCGCGCGGCAGCCGGAACCTGCCCTGAGCCTGCCGAAGGGCGCGCGGCGATGACACCCGTGGAACCCGACCGGATGCAACGCGGCGTGCGACGCCATAAGATGTTCTTGATGAGCTTTTCGCTCTACATCCATATTCCTTATTGCCAGGCCAAGTGTCCGTACTGCGATTTCAATTCGTACGCGGCATCGGCGTGGCCCGAGGACGAATACACGCGCGCGCTCATTTGTGAGCTCGAGCGACGCTCGTCCGAAGCGCCGTTTTCCGGCGACCGGCTGCGCACAATCTTCTTTGGCGGCGGGACGCCGTCGCTGTTCGCTCCCGAATCGATCGGCAAGATCCTCGACGCCGCGAGCCGCTGCTTCGGAATCGAGCACGGCGCGGAAATCACGCTCGAAGCGAATCCCGGAACCGTCGACAGCGCCAAGCTCGCCGGGATGCGTGCGGCGGGCGTCAACCGGCTGAGCTTCGGCGCGCAGTCGTTCAAAGATCAGACCCTCAAATTCCTTGGACGGATTCACAATGCGGAACAGACGCGCACCGCTGCGCGCGCAGCGCATCGCGCGGGATTCTCGCGGCTGAATCTCGACTTGATTTTCGCAGTGCCGGGACAGACGCTCGCCGACGTGGCGGACGACATCGCGCAGGCCGCGGCGCTCGAGCCTGATCATATTTCCGCCTACAACCTGACCTTCGAGGAAGGCACCGCGTTTTTCGCCGACATGAAACGCGGACGAATCATCCCGCTGCACACCGATGAGCAGGCCGCGATGTATCAGCTCGTGCGCGAGGAAATTCCGCGCCGCGGCTATCCGATGTACGAAATCTCAAACTACGCGCGGCCCGGCAACGAGGCGCGGCACAATCTCACCTACTGGCGCGCGCAGAGCTACCTCGGCGCCGGAGCTGGAGCGCATGGCTTTGCGCTCGGACGAAATGACTACGGCCGTAGGTGGTGGAACGAACGCGCGCCCGCAAAATATATCGAGGCTGCGCTCAGAGACGGCAATGCTGAGGCTGGCGCCGAGACGATCGATGCGGCGACCGGCGCGAGCGAGTTCGTGTTCCTGAATTTGCGTTTGCGCGCCGGTTTCACGCTCGACGATTTTCGCACACGCTTCGGCCGCGATTTCGACGACATCTTCGGCGCGCGCGCGGCGCGCCTGTTCGAGGGCGGACTGCTCGCGCGCGCAGACGGAGGCATTCGTCTGACCGATCGCGGGCTGGAGTTGGCCGACTCGATCTTCGCCGAGTTCGTTTAGAGCAGCAGTGCTTACCGGACTCGCTTAGTCGATGACAGGCTGATTCGAGGCTGCGACTGCCGCGGTGATACGGCGCGCGGCGCGGGTGGGCGTGCCGAGCGGAACGAGGTTGATCTCACCCGCCGCTTCCTCGACCGCGCGATATGCGTAGCGCCCTGCCCGCGCGAGCGCCAGGGCGGCGCACGCACCGCCCGCCATCGTCAGAGCCAGGATCGCGAGGGAAAAACCCGGCAGGACCGCAAACGCGGCCGCACCTGCTCCGATAAGTCCCGCGGCAAGACCGACACGGCTTTTGCGGCTTAACCTGACCCGCGCGACGACGTGATTCTTGAGCTTGGCGCCTTCATGTTCTTCGTCGGCGGTTTTGAGCTCGACGCGCGTCCATGGGTCCGGGCGCAGTTCAAGGTCGTAGTCGTTCCATCCGCGATCGACCAGCGCAGGATGCCCGTCGCGCGCGAAGAGCTTCATCATCCGATCCAGCAGCGCGTCGCGCGTGACGAATTGCTCGTTCCAGTAAGCGAGTCGGAGTTCGCGGCGCGAGAGATTCACTTGCGGGAGCTGGCGCGGCGCCGTGTCGGAGGTTCTGCGTCCGAGCATCTTGAGCCTCGTGCGATAGCGCGTCAGCGTGCGGCGCATCGGGCCGGTGTAAGCGAGGATTGCGATCAGCATCCGCGAGCTAAAACTCCGGTGCGTCTTTTCCAGCGGCGCGTGCCATGCGTAATAGAGCGCCCACACCGGTCCGAGCGCGAGCATCGCAAGCGCGGGCCATGCGGTGACGCCGAGCAAGATCGATGCGGCCAGCGCGATCGCCCACAGGACCGTCCATTCCAGAGTCTGCGGCATGAAGGCGAGAGTCTTTACTGCGGGATCGAAAATCGTTTGATGGCCTGTTCGGCGCGCACCCCAGAAAACCCGCGGCTGGTCGCCGCCGGGAAGCGTGCGGATAAAGCCCGGAATGGTTCCGCTCCACTTGATTTGGCCAAGCGCGTTGAAGCGTTCGGGATAGCATTGATAGAGCATCGCTTCCGCGCGACCGTAGCCGCGTTGCTGGCGATAGTAGGCCGAGACCGTGTTGCGCCGGAAATGCCACACGAAAGCCGCGGGGCTGTAGCCAAGCCGCAGTCCGCGATCGAGCATCCGCCAGCAAATGTCAACGTCGTCGCCGGCCGTGGTGAACCGCGGATCGAAGCCACCGACTCGGTCGAGCGCGGCGCGGGTGAAAATCATGTTGCATCCCGCAAGATGCTCCGCGGTGTTGTCTCCGACCAGCACGTGGCAGGGCGCGCCGGGCGACGCAGCGACGCAAGCCTCGACGCGGCCGTCTTCATGCGGGGCGTAGTTGGGACCGCCGCATCCGTCGAAGCCGCCTTCGTGCATCGTGCGCACCATCAAGCTGAGCCAGTGCGGATCGGCGACGCAATCGGAATCAGTGTAGGCGACAATCTCGCCGCGCGCGGCGTGCGCGCCGAGGTTGCGCGCGATACCAAGGCCCTTGTTGGGCTGGCGGATCAATCGGAATTGCGGAAAGTCCTTCGAGATCTGCGCGGTCCGATCGCTCGATCCGTCATCGACGATCACCACTTCATAATTTGGATACGCGAGCCGCGTCAGCGATTCGAGGCACCGGCGCATCGTGCGCTCGGCGTTAAAGGCGCAGACCACGACCGAAACCATCGGGGTGTGCGGCGCGCTTGGCGGGCATGAGCCATTGAGGGTCACGAACGGCATCAGCTCCGCGGCACGCAGCATCCTGATACCCAGCCAGTCATGAGACGACGGCGCCGGGACGGGAGGCGCTACAACGCCAGCCGCGCCGGCTCCAAACGCCGTCGCAACCGCGTCGTCCTGCCCCGGCGAAGCTTCGCGGAACTCGACCACGACCGGCCGCGCCTCGGCGATATTATGCAGGCTGGTGACAAAATCGCGCAGTTCCTCCGCTTCGAGTGCGGGCAATTCGGCGTACAGAAAATCTTCTTCGAGCAGCGTAAGCGCGCGAGTCGCGGGGCGATGTTTCAACGCGACCATCACCTGCGCGTCGCGGCGTTTGATCGCGCGCAGCAGCTCGCGCATCCGGCCGCGAACTTTCATGAAACCCTCGGCACGCAGTTCATCCTGCGAGATCGGACAATCGACAATGTAGGCGCATAGCGCGCGATGCCCGCGAAGGATCGCCGCGGTGTGTGCGACGCGCGAAAGGGCCGCGCTCCATCGCCGACCGTCCAACAGATCGGCGGGCGCAAGCTTGAGTTCGAGCATCGCCGGAATTCCGGCCTGCGCGGCGATATCCAGCACCGGCTGCGACTGCGCTTCGGTCACGATCAGGCCGGTAGTATGCGCGAGCTTCAATTCCTCGAGACGGCGGCGCAAGGCGAGCTTTTGGCTGAAGTCGAGGCTCGCGCCGACACTCGGCAGGCGCATCGCTTTGAAAAAGAACTTTTGTCCAGAGCGCGAAAAAAATTTGGCTTGGACGGTGACGGTCAGAGGTACTGCGGTATCGGTCAGCATCTGGCTCTGAGTCCTTGGACTAGCGAGAAAGGAGCCAGAGCCGTGCCATAGAATAACCCAGCGGAGGCGAGGATTATCCCGCGCCGGGGTACGGCAACTCACCTAATTGGGATGGCGCCTCAACGTTTTCGTACCTATCTTGTGATCGTGATGATTGCGCCCGACGATCAGGACGGTTGCTTCGCAAGGTGCAAAAAATCGTCTCTACGACACCGGCCAATCGCTAGATTGGGTAAAATGCGAATGTTATATCTCGGGACAGTGGCGGTCATATATGCGCCTGAAAAACCGGTCAGTTTACCTGCTCTTACCTCGCCCGTTTGCGGCCAGTTCCTGAATCGCAGCCGCCAGGATTCGATTATATGAAGGCACAAAAGCTTTGCGGATGCTGTCGTGTGTCGAAGCCGAAAGACCAGCGCCAGGCCACCGATGCCGGATTGGTCGCCACTTTCGAGGACATCGAAGCGATTCGCCAGCAACTGATGGTAATCGAACAAACGCTCGCACGGCTGTTCGGCGCCGATGTCTATAGCCGGACGCCCGAAGCGCTCGAGGCGCGCGCCGCCGCGGCGAACCTAATCGATGAGCACTTCGACGGAATCGTCGAGCAATGGGCACAAGCGATTCTGAGCATCGTGGGTGCGCCGCCGCCGCTCGACGAGAATCATCAACGCGCGCACCACGAGGCGTTGTCCAACTCGCTGATTCGGTTCAACAGCCATCTGCGCGAACCCGACGATCTGACGACCTACATCTATCTGCGGTCGCACTGCCAGGATGGAATGCTGGCGCGGTCGAAGCCTTCGCAGTTCAACGCCATCCATATTGCGCTCAAGCAAATCATCCTCAATCACGTGGCAGCGTCGATGCACTGGGCGAAGCAGGAGCGGGTGCGCAACGCGGTGGTCGCGGCGGTCGATGAGCGGCGCCTGATGGTCTCGCAGTTCTATATCGAGTCGCGCGAGCATCTGCTGCGTGCGTCCGAGGAAAAGTACCGCAACTCGATCGATCACGCGCCCGACCCGATGTACGAAATCGAGCCCGGCACCTGGAAGGTCCTGCGGATGAACGCGGCGGCCCTGCACATGTTCCGCGACGAAAAAGAGCACGAATCGATTGGAAAGTCGCTGATCGAGTTCGTGCCGCCCGAGCTTCGCGAGACCACGATCAAGTCGCTCGAGAACGTGGTGAACAACGGTTCCGATCAAACCCTCGACCTGCCGCTCGGGCCGTATTTCGTCGATGTGAACTCGGCGCTGATCTCGTACGGCAACAAGCAGTTCATCCAGATGATCCTTCACGACGTCACCCAGCGGCGTGAGATGCTCGAGTCGCTGCTGCGCACCGAGCGGCTGGCGGCGGCGGGCACGTTCGCGGCCGGAGTCGCGCACGAGGTCAATAATCCGCTCGCGTCGATCTCTTCGCTGGTGCAGTCGCTTTTGAGCGCCGAGACCGACCTGCAGCGCCGCACTACGCTGCACACGATTCTTTCGCAGATCACGCGCATCTCGGGGACGCTCAAAGACCTGGTGAATTTCGCGCGCCCTTCGGCCGCGCAGCACAAGCTGATCGACATCAACCAGATGATCACCGATACGCTGCGGATCATCACGTACGACAAGCGCTTCAACGGGATTAGCGTCGAGCCGGTCCTCGCTACCGGCCTGCTGCCGGTATTTGCCGACGACAATGAAATCCAGCAGGTGCTGCTGAACCTGCTCTACAATGCCGCCGACGCGACTCACAGCCAGGGCGGCGCGATTCGCGTCCTCACCGAAAACCGCTCCTCCGGCGCCGGCGGCGAGCATCGCCGTGTCATGTTGCGGGTCGAGGACAACGGCATCGGCATTCCGCGCGAACATATCGAGCGCGTATTCGATCCGTTCTTCACCACCAAGCCCGCGGGTGCGGGCGCTGGGCTTGGGCTGTCGCTGTGCCAGCGGCTGATTCTCTCGAACAAGGGAACCATCCGCGTCGATAGCGAAATCGGCAAGGGCACCAAGGTCAGCATCCTGCTGCCCGGACACGAGATCGCAAATCAGTCACAAAGCGCCGCGGCGGGGCAATGAGCGCGCAGCACGCATTCTCCGCGCCGCGTCCGGGTCCGTTCCGGGTGCTGATCGTCGAAGACGAGCCGCTGATGCGCTCGATCATCGTGCAGCTCGCACGCAGCGAGGGGTACGAGGTCTTCGACGCGGCAACCGCCGAGACCGCATTTGGAATTTTCGAGAAAGAAAAGATCGATCTCGCAATCCTCGATCTCAACCTGACCAGCGGCGGCAGCGGACTCGAGCTGCTCAAGCGAATGCGCGCGATCGATCCGGAAATGATGGGCGTCATCGTCACCGCTTACGCGAGCGTTGAATCCGCGGTCGAGGCGCTGCACGAAGGCGCCTACGACTACATCACCAAGCCTTTCGCCAACGAACATCTGAAGGCGGTGGTGGGCAAGGCGCTCGAAGCCAAGGCGCTGTTCCGCGAGAACCGCTATCTGCGCCAGGAACTGCGCGAAAAATACCGGTTTGAAAATATCATCGGCAAGGGCGATGCGATCGAGCAAGTCTTCCGCATGATGGAAAAAGTCGCGCGCACTGATTCCAGCGTGCTCATCACGGGAGAATCGGGCACCGGCAAGGAGCTGGTCGCTCGCGCGATTCATTTCACCTCGGAGCGCTCGGGCGGCCGCTTTCTGCCGATCAATTGCGGCGCGCTGCCCGAGAACCTGCTCGAAAGCGAGCTGTTCGGCTACAAAAAGGGCGCGTTCACCGGAGCCGGACAGGACAAGCTCGGGCTGCTCAAGGCGGCGGACAAGGGAACGGTTTTCTTTGACGAGATCGGCGAGATGCCGCTGTCGCTGCAAGTTAAACTGTTGCGCGCGCTGCAGGAGCGCGAATGCTATCCGCTCGGCTCGAACGACCCGATCTCATTCGACGTGCGCGTGCTGTGCGCGACCAACAAAAACCTCGACTCGGAGGTCAAGGCCGGGCGCTTTCGCGAGGAGCTGCTCTACCGAATCAACGTCATAAATATCAATCTGCCGCCGCTGCGCGACCGCAAGGACGATATTCCGCTGCTCGCGAATCATTTTCTGCGCAAATCGGAAAAATCGCTCGCGCGCACCGCGATGCGCTTTTCCAAGGGCGCGATGCGCCTGCTGATGAACTATCCGTGGCCGGGCAATGTTCGCGAACTCGAAAACACCATCGAACGCGCCGAGGTCCTGGCCGAAACTGACGTGATCCATTCGCACGATCTGCCCGACAAGCTGCGCAGCCCCTCGACCGCCGCGGTCGCCAATCTCGAAAGCTCGGGACTCACGCTGGAAGAGCTCGAACGCGAGCATATCAAGCGCGTGCTCGAAAAGGTCGAAGGCGACAAGGCCAAGGCCGCGCAGGTCCTGGGCATCCATCTGTCGACGCTGTACCGCAAAGTGCAGCGTTACCGTCTGGACGACGTCGGGATGCCGGGCGCATCGGAGCCGGCGGCGCGGATCGCGTAGCGCGAAGCCCCGATAGCAATGCGCGCTGACTGGATATAGAATTTTGAAGGGCCGCTGCCGGCCGCCGGAGAATCAAAATGGGTGACCTTTTAGCTCCCTGGCATCTGCTCGTAATTCTGGTGATCGTGCTGGTGATATTCGGCCCCAGCAAGCTCGGCGACGTTGGTGGAGCACTGGGCAAGGCGATCCGCGACTTCAAGAAGGCCATGAACGACGAGGAAGCTCCCAAACCCGTCCAGAAGACCGCCGAACCCGCGCCCGCGCCTACCGTTCCCGTCGACAACAACCCAATCAAGCCCGCCTGATCGAACCCTCGCGCCCGCCGGATTGAACGCTCATCGCGTCCGCCGCAATCGCAGCGACCCTCGCGATTTAGTAGATGACGACTTGCGAGCCGCTCGCAACTCCCACTCTGAGGAATTACCGTCGTCCCGCGTGGCGGGCGAAGGATCTCCGCAAAGCGATAAAAGCTCTCGATAAAAAGCGAAAAGCGATCAGTGGCGCGACCTCCTTACATACTCGCGCGAAGAGAGTGACAAAATGTTGACGTGCCGTGACAAATCGCTGCGCCGGCTTATTCTTCTAAGTTATCTCTGCATGCGAACTAGGTACTTTTTCCTATCTCACTAGGGGCTTTTCGGATTGGGCGCCGGACGGCGTTCCCATACGGTCGAAATCGACTGAATGATTTAGCTCGCTGAGTTTTTAATGGTTGACGAATAGGCGAGCGAAGGCCGTAAAAGAACAACTTGGCCTATTCCGCACCAGTTGGGCCGTTTGATGCCGGGATTGGCAAATCCGGCCGCCGTTCAGCGACAGTTTCTCGTCGCTGGAACCACGGAGTTCAGCTCGAATCGCTCGCGAACCTCGCGCACGAGTTGCGCACCCCGACCCAAATCCTGCTCGGCTATCTCGATATCCTGCGTGATGATCTGACCGGAGAGATTGGCCCGGGCCCGCGCGAGATTATCGAGCGCCTCAATATCAGCGCCTATGAACTGGCCCAAACGGTCGAAAACGTTCTTGATTTTGCAGTCGCCGGCGCGGGCGCCGAAGCTGAATACGATGACGAAATCGAGCTCGGCGACCTGATGGCGGAGATCATGCCCGCGCTCGAGGCCGCGAACCATCAGAAGCATCTTGCGCTTGAAGTCGATCTTCCAGGTGCGGCTGCGGGAATTCGCATCCGGCACCGTCCCCTGCGCGCGATCGTGCTGAATCTGGCGGCAAACGCGATCAAGTTCACCGGACGGGGATCGGTCAGTATCTCCTTTCGCGCGATTCCGGACCCGGAATACCCGCACGAACTCGAACTGCGAGTGCGTGACACCGGTCCGGGAATCGACCGCTCGCGAATCGACGCCGCGTTCGCGCGATGCGCCCAGCTCTCGAGCAGCAGCCGCAGACGCTATCGGGGGATGGGGCTCGGCTTGTCGGTGGTCAAAAGAAATCTCGAGGCGCTCGATGCGACGCTCGACCTCGAAACCGGGCGCGGACAAGGTTCAGCCTTTATCGTGCGGATTCCAATTCGCGCGCGATTGGCAGTAAACGCCTAACCGCGTTCAGCGGTAATGGCGCATCAGCCCAACCACCACTCCGCGAATCGCGAGCTCAGCAGGATCGACCATGATCGGCTGCATCGCGGCGTTCGCCGGCTGCAAGCGCACGCGACCGTCAGACTCGCGGTATAGCTTCTTGACCGTGGCTTCGTTTCCGACCAGTGCGACGACCGTCTCGCCGTTGTCGGCGCTGTCGCGCGACTCGACGATTATATAATCGCCGTCGCGGATGCCGTCGTCGATCATCGAGTCGCCCTTGACGCGCAGGCAGAAAGTATCTTCACGCCGTATAAATTCTTCCGGTACGCTGATCATCTCCGCGGTCTCGATCGCCTCGATCGGCGTGCCTGCTGCGACCTGCCCCGCGAGCACGATTCGATGCGCACCACCGCCGCCCTTGCCATCGACGGGGGACATCTCGAGCGCGCGGCTGTGATTGTGCTGGCGGCGGATGAATCCTTTCTGTTCGAGATTGCGCAGATGCTTGTGCACGGTCGCGAGCGACGACAACCCGAAAAATTCGCCGACTTCGGCCAGCGTGGGCGCGTAGCCGTTCTGGCTGATATAGTTCTCCAAGTAATCGACCATCTGCTTCTGGCGCTTGGTAAGCGTGGCCATGCTTGTGTCCCCTCCGAAGTTAGCGGACCTCGTTTCGCACATCATGGCGAAAAGACGGCGAATACGCAAGACGATAGCCTTCCCGGTTTCATGGTCGCGCCGCGAGCAATAGTCTTCAACTGAAATGGCGACACTAAGAGTAATCTTTGAAAATGGAGATCCGGAGCGAATCATCGAGTTCGACCCGGCCAAGGCACCGTTTCATCACGACGGCAAACCCGGATCGATTCTCGACATACTGCTCGGGCACAAGATTCATCTCGAACATGCATGCGGCGGAAACTGCGCGTGCACTACCTGCCACGTCGTGATCAAGCAGGGCGCGAACCAGCTAAGCGAGGCTGAGGAGCAGGAGGAAGATATGCTCGACAAGGCGCCCGGGCTGACGCCGACCTCGCGCTTGGGATGCCAGGCGGTGGTCGAGGATCCGGCGGCTGAGATAACGGTCGTGATACCCAAGTTCACTATCAACCTGGCCAGTGAATCCGCCGATGAGCACTGAGTCTCCGCCCGCGACGACGGGACCGGGCGGCAGGCCGCTGCGCATCGCGACGGTCGAGCGGATTTTCGATCATGCACCCGGCACACGATCGCTGTTCCTGGCGCCGATCGACAAAAGCGAACTCCACTTCCTGCCCGGCCAGTTCATCTCGCTTGCGATTCCGCTCGGTGACGAAACTCGCGCGCGGGCGTACTCGATCGCGTCGCGGCCGGAAGACCGCGCGCCGTACGAGATTTGCTTCAATCGCGTCGCGAACGGACGCGGCGCGGATTGGCTGTTCGAGCGCGCGCGCGGCGACGCGATCGGATTTTCAGGACCGTTCGGCGCGTTCGCGATCGAACGAGCGCCCGCTGCCGAAACGATCTTTATCGCGATCGCGACGGGAATCGCTCCGATTCGTCCGATGATTCATCGCGCCGCCGCCGGTGCGCACCTGGCGATAACGCTGCTCTACGCAGCACCCTCGTCCGAGCGCGTGCTCTACCGCGCGGAGTTCGAGCAGCTCGCTTCGCGCGACGCGGGCTTTCATTTTGAGACGAGAATCGCGCCCGAGGACCAGCTCTATCCTCGCCTGCTTGACGAAGGGAATCGCCGATGGGTCAGCGGCGACGCGAATCGCACACGGCAGTTC
>JBARDN010000103.1:0-22625 GCA_049795175.1 Binataceae bacterium (SeqCode)
CGCGAGGCGATTGCGTGCGAGCCGGTCCAGACCTATGCCGCCGCGGCGTGCGATCCGCACGTGCTCGCGCGCGACATGATGCAGCCGACAGCGCAGGAGGGCGGCGCGACCGCGCCGATCGTCGGACCGGCGGCAAAATTCTCGCGCACGCCGACGCGCGTTCGGACCGGCTCCGCGGCGCTCGGCGCGCACAATGAGGAGATACTGGAAGCGCTCGGCATCGACGCGGCCGCGCGCAAACGGCTCAAAGCCGACGGCATCATCTGATTGCGGCCGCGCCGCGCGCATCATCAGCGGCCCCATCCGCCGCCGCCTGGAGTTTCGATTCGCACGCGGTCGCCCGCGCCGAGTAAGGCGTTGGTCTTGCCGGGCAGTTTTTTTCGGCGTCCGGCGCGCACTAAAAAATTCGCGCCCTTCGCGCCGTCGCCGCCGCCCGCCAGCCCGTACGGTGCAATCGTCCGGCGCTCGGTCAGGAGACTCACGCTCGAATCGACCAGGCATTCGAGCTCGCGGATCAATCCGTCGCCGCCGCGCGCGTGTCCGCGTCCGCCCGATCCGCGGCGGATCCGGTACTCGGTTATCCGCATCGGGTAGTAGGCTTCGAGCGCTTCGATCGGCGTGTTCAGCGTGTTGGTCATGTGCGTATGAATTCCCGACGCGCCGGGCATCCCGGGCGCGGCGCCGGCGCCGCCCGCGATCGTTTCGTAGTAGGAAAAATGGCGCGCGCGAAAACGATCGAAACCGCCGACCGTTAGATTGGACATCGAGCCTGAGCCTGCGGCCGGAATCCGATCCGGTGCGGCCTTCGCGAGTGCGCGAAACAGCACATCGACGATTCGCTGCGAAGTCTCGACGTTGCCGCCCGCGACCGCGGCCGGCGCGAGCGCGTTGACGATCGATCCCGGCGGCGCGACGAGTTCGATCGGACGCATCAGTCCTTCATTGGCCGGCACCGCTTCTGCGGCGAGGCATTTCATCACGTAGAAGGTGGCCGAAAGCGTGATCGCATAATTGGCGTTGACGGAGCCGCGCACCTGCGGCGCGGAGCCGGTGAAATCGACGATCGCGCGGCCGCCGCCGATTCGGATCGCAACCTCGAGCGGAATACGGGTAGCGCCCACGCCGTCGTCGTCCAGAAAATCGCGCGCGCGATAGGTCCCGCGCGGCAATTCGCGCAGCGCCGCCGCCATCAGGCGCGCGGAATAATCCTTGAGCGCGTTCATCGCGGAGGCGACTGTCGCGCGGCCGGTGGTTTTAACCAACGCACGCAGGCGATCCGCGCCGACGCGGAGCGCGGCTAGCTGCGCGCGCAGGTCGCCCTCGCGTTCCTCGCTCACGCGAGTGTTGGCCAGAAACAGCGCCAGCACGTCGCGCGAGATCACCCCCGCCTCGACCATCTTGACCGGCGGCAGCCGGAAACCTTCCTGGTAAATCTCGGTCGAGAGCGCCATCGAGCCTGGCGCCATCCCGCCGATATCCGCGTGATGCGCCCGGTTCGCCGCGTATGCGAACGGGCGGTGCTCGCGGCCGAGAAATATCGGTGTGACGACAGTCAGGTCCGGCAGATGCGTTCCGCCGGCGAAGGGATCGTTCAGCGCGGCGACGTCGCCGGGGCGCAAGTCCAGCCGCGCGACCGCGGCGCGCACCGAGAGCGGAGTCGAGCCGAGATGCACGGGGATATGCGCCGCCTGCGCGACCAGCTCTGCGCGCGAGTCGAAAATTGCGCACGAGTAATCGCGCCGCTCCTTGATATTGGGCGAGAAGGCGGTCTGTCCGAGCACCACGCCCATCTCGTCGGCAATTGCAGCGAGGCGGCTGTTCATCACGGCCAGCGCTATCGCGTCAAGTTTCATCGGCCTGCCTCCAAATGGAGATTGCCGTAATCGTCGGTGCGCATGGTGAATTCCGGCGCGACGTATGCGGTCGAACTCAGCTCGACGATAATCGCAGGCCCGCGGATTCGTGCGCCTGCGCCCAGCGCGTCACGCGAATAGATCGGAACGTTTCGCGCGCGCTCGCCCGCCAGCACTTGCGCGTGCGAGATCGGCGCCGGCGCTCCGCGCTGCGGCGCGGTTCGTGCGATCGGAACGGCGACTGCGCCGGCGTGGGCGCGCAGCCGGATATTCACGACCTCGACCACCGCGCCCGGGGTCGAGTGTCCGAAGGCGCGCCGATGCGCCGCGTGAAATTCGCCGATAAAATCGCGCGTCAGCGGAACCTCGATCTCGTACGATTGTCCCAGGTAACGCAGGTCGAGGTGAATCTCAGTAGTGATAGCGGATGACGCGGCGCCTTCGGCGTGAAGTTCGGCGCGCGCGCGCCGCTGCATCGCGGCGGCGTGCGCGACAATCGCCTGATACGACGGGTTGGCAGCGCGCACCGTCAGCGAATATTCGCGGCCCAGCGGAGCGCCGATCGCGCCCCACGCGCATAGCAGGCCCGGATTTCGCGGCATCACGATTCGCCGAATTCCCAGGTCGAGGGCGAGCTCGGCGGCGTGCATCGGGCCTGCGCCGCCGAACGCGAGCAGCGTGAAATCGCGCGGGTCGTAGCCGCGCTCGACGGTGATCACGCGGATCGCGCGCTCCATGTTGGCGTTGACCACGCGAATTGCGCCGCGCGCGGCTTTGAGCGGCGTGGTTTTCATTGCGCGAGCAATCGACCCGATTGCGCGCGCCGCACGCTCCGAGTACAGGCGCATCGCGCCGCCCAGAAAATTCGTTGCGACCAGCCGCCCCGCGAACAGGTCGGCGTCGGTGACCGTCGGCACGACGCCGCGTCCGTAGCACGCGGGTCCCGGATCGGCGCCCGCGCTCTGCGGGCCTACGCGCAGCGATCCGCCCGCGTCAACCCGCGCGATCGATCCGCCGCCCGCTCCAACCGTGTGGATATCGATCACCGGGGTGCGAACCGCGTAGCCGCTGGGATAGCTGAGCGTGCGGATTTTCACGCGCCGGTCGAACAGCGACACGTCGGTCGAGGTTCCGCCCATGTCGAAGGTGATGAAGCGGTCGGTGCCGAGCTCGCGCGCCATCGCGGCCGCGCCGAGCACTCCGGCCGCGGGGCCGGAGAGAATCGTGCGCACGGGTTCGGCTCGCGCCAGTGGCGGTCCGATCGCGCTGCCGCTGGATTGCATGATTCTGAGCCGCGCGCCGGACAGCCTGCGCTCGAGGTTCGCCAGATGCGTCGCCATCCGCGGCGCGACGTAGGCATTGACGACCGTGGTCGAGAAGCGTTCGTACTCGCGGTATTCGGCGAGGATTCGATGCGAGACCGACAGTGGGCGGCCCAGCGGCGCGAGCGCGCGCGCGAGCGCGGTTTCGCTTTTGGGATTCGCGTAGGAATGCAACAGGCAAATCGCAAACGCCTGAGCGCCGCTGCGCTGGGCGGCGCGGCGCACGCGCTCGAGTTCGGCGCGGGTCAGCGGGAGCAGAATCTTCGCGTCAAATAGAGTGCGTTCGACGACTCCGATTCGCCGCGCGCGCGGCACCAGCGGCTCGGGCCGCGACGGCGCCAGCGCGTACAACTCGTCGCGATTTTGCCGGCCGATCTCGATCAGATCTTCGAAGCCTGCGTTGGTGATGATCGCGACCCGCGCGCCTTTCTTTTCGAGCAGCGCGTTGGTCGCGACGGTCGAGCTGTAAGTGACGAGTTCGGAGCGCGCGCCCGCGAGCATCGCCTCGAGTCCGCTGATCACGGCGGCAGCGGGATCGCCGGGCGTCGAGAGAACTTTGTGTACGCGCAGGTTGCCGTCCACGATCGCGACCAAGTCGGTGAAGGTTCCTCCGGTATCAACCCCGACCGTGATCGAGTTGATGCCGCGCGCTGCGCGGCGATGCGGCTTGGCGCGAGTCACGTGGGTCTCAGCAGAATTTTGAAGGCCGACGATTTTTCCGCCGCGCCGAAAGCGGCGCGCCATTGGCCGAGCGGATATTCGCCGTCGATAAGCGGACGCAGGTCGATCCTGCCGGCTTCCATCGCGGCGATCGCCGGCGCGAACCGGCCACATCGCGAGCCGACGACGCTAATTTCGTTGATCACGATCGGTGCCAGGTTCAGCTCAGCTCCGGCCGCGGCCGTGCTTTTGAGAATGATCATTCCACGCGACGCAACGATTTCGATCGCGCGAGCGAATCCAGCGGATTTGCCGGTGCAATCGATCACGACATCAAACTTGCCGGCGAATTCGGATTCCGCTCGCGTTTCCAATCCGAGCCGCGCCAGCCGATCGAGTTTTTCGCGATGACGCCCGAGGACGACCGGCAAATGACCTTCGGCCCGCATCGCGAGCGCGACTGTCGCGCCAAGGCGTCCGTCGCCGAGGACCGCGACGCTGTGGTCGTGCGCGAGATGAGTCTGCTCGAAGATCTCATACGCGGCCGCGAGCGGCTCGATGAAGACCGCCAGCTCGTCGGGAATCGAATCGGGAATCGCGATCAGATTCGCGTCGGGCAGCGCGAGCATTTCGGCGAAGGCGCCGTTGCGGCCGAGGATTCCAAGGACGGTGCGGTCCGGGCAATGCCGCGCCATCGCGCCGCGGCACCATCGGCAACTCGCGCGGCCGCATCCTGCGTTTATCTCACCGACGACCCGCCGCCCGAGCATCGCCCGATTGGCGGATTTTACAACCTCGCCGACGAATTCGTGGCCGGGGATTCCGCGAAACGCCATGTAGCCGCGCGTGAGCTCGAGGTCGGTGCCGCAGATTCCGGCAAGGCGCACGCGGACCAGGCTCTCGCCGTCGGCGGCGTGATCAGGATAGTCCGCGCGATATTTTAGCTGGCCGTCAAATTCGAGCGCTCGCATTGGATGAAGTCTCTATCAGGAAACCGGATGGAGCGAGAGGATCATTGTGTACCCGGGTTGCGCGAATTTTGGGCAAGGAAATGCCCTGGATTTTTAGATATCGGTGCATTTTCGGTGGCTTCGTTTGGTATCTTTTCTATTAGCTCAAAAAATAAACTCCTTGAAGATGCTGGCGATTTTGGCGAATGGGTTCGCTTCGGACGCTTTTTCGGTCATCGATTTTTGAGACGGTCTGACGCGGCTTCTGTCGGCTTGCGCCGACGGCGGACGAGCCGTCCGCGCCCACTGACTGGCGCAATCCCGCCGAGAGGCTGTGCGAGTGCCGAGGGCGAGATTCCTCGGGATGCCTGCCACGCGGCGTCGCGAGCACGATGCGATACGCATCGCCTGCACGTGCTCGGAATAACACAACATACGCGAGAGGTGTCATTTCGAGCGCGAATCGGCTGATGGTTTCGCGTCGCGCGCAACGGCTCGCGCTGCGCGCATCGCGAGAAATCTCGCCGGCGAGAGCAGCCCCAAGCAGTGAGTCAGGCAAAGCTCTCCTGATGGAGTCCCGGCAAAGTGACGCGAAATTGTGAGCGGATTGCTTTCACGGAATCATTTTTGCACGAAGTGGATTCGGGCATAAGGCTGAACAGTTCAGCCATGAACAAATCTGGCAAAAACCCGAACGAGTGTTAGGGAGATCGCGCGGCACGTCAGTGGGTCGAAACGACACGGCCCCAAGGCTTTGGAGCATCGACGCCTCGAGGGTTTACACCCAAGGGCCTCGAAAGGGACATGCACAATTTGAGCGCCGCGGGGCAGGCTGCCCTACGGTTCGGACGATCGGATAGCGGCGATTAGTCGGCGGATTTTGCTGCCGGCGCTTTTTCCGTCGAGGGCTTGGATTCCTTCTTCGGTTTCGATTCGGATTTGGATTCGGTTTTTGACTCGGCCGGTTTCGATTCACCGCTCGAAGCGGCGCCGTTGGCGGCTCCGTCGCCCGAGCCGCTGCCGGTCTCAGAGGTAGACGGCGGCGGAGTCTTTTTGCCGTAGTCGCTCGCGTACCATCCGGTGCCCTTGAGCACGAAAGAGTTGAGCGAGATCTGCCGCTCGACCTTGCTCTTGCAGTTGGGACATTTTTTCAGAGCCGGCTCGGTGATTCGCTGCATCACCTCGATCACGCCGCATTTTGGACACTTGTATTCGTAGATTGGCATTCTCAGTTCCAGAGTGCTGACAATTCGCATCAGCTCCTGATGATCAACTAATCACCACAGGAGGCGCTGTCAACGCGCAGAACGCGATTTTCGATGAAACTTCGCCGCGAGCGCTAGGCGGTGCCGTACATCAGCAGCATCGCGATTTTCGGAATCGCATACTGCTGAAAGAATTCTATCACGATAATCACCACGATCGGCGAGAAATCGATTCCGCCGAAAAAGACCGGCATATGCTCGCGGATCCAATTGAACACCGGTTCCGTGACCGAATACAGAAACCTGACGATCGGGTTGTACGGATTCGGTTCGATCCAGGTCAGCAGCGCGGCGATAATCACGATCCAGAAATAGATCGTGAGAATGCTCGAGAGCGTGTTGGCGATGAACAGTACGAGACTGGGCGAAGTCACAACTTTATATTCCAGCGTTTAATCGGGTTGGCTTGACGGGTTACCGCGCGCGGCCGAGTTCGCGCGAGCGATCGGCGGCGGCATGAATCGCGCGCGCAACGATATCAGAAAATCCCGCCTCGGCGAACCGGCGCAGCGCGGCCACCGTGGTGCCGCCCGGCGACGCGACTACTTTTATCATCTCGGCGAGGTCGAGCTTCGACGATCGCATCATCGCCTCCGCGCCGCGAATTGTCTTGAGCGTGATCATCGCTGCGAGCGGGCGGGCAAGTCCGGCGCTGACCGCCGCATCGATCATCGCCTTGGCGAACAGGTAAACATAGGCGGGACCGCTGCCGGAGACGGCGGTGATCGCGTCGAGCAAGTTTTCGTCTTTGAGCGCAACCGCCTCGCCGACCGACTTGAAGATTCTGAGCGCGATCGCCTGGTCGGATTTGCTCGCGCCGCGACTGCAAACAATCGCCGCCATCCCTTCGCCGACCATCGCGGGCGCATTCGGCATCACGCGGATCACACGTGCGCGCGGGCCCAGATGCTCGCAGATCAGCGCGATCGGCACTCCCGCGGCGATCGAGATGAACAGGTGATGCGTCGGGTTGGGGCCGAGAGCCGCCGCGATCGATTCGAGCACGCCGCCAATCGTCTGCGGCTTGACCGCGAGCAGGATCGCGCGCGATTGCTTGATCACGGCAAGGTTATCTGCAGTGACGCTGATTTTCAGCGCTCGCTTCAGATGGTTGCGGCGCGGCGCGGCCACGTCGGAAGCGATCAGATCGGCCGGCTTGAAAACTTTATGCGCGATCAGGCCGTGCGCGAGCGCCTCGGCCATATTGCCCCCGCCGATAAATCCGAGTTTCTTCATCGCGTCCGTTCGCCGAATATTGCGCGGCCGACCCGCACCATGGTGGCGCCCTCCTCGATTGCGATCTCGAAGTCGTCCGTCATACCCATCGAAAGCTCGCTTAGCGCAAGGCCGCTATGCGCCGCAAGACGATCGCGCATCGTGCGCAATTGCGCGAAGTACCCGCGCGAGGCCTCAAGCCCTGCCCGGGGCGGCGGAATTGTCATCAGGCCGATGATTTCCACGCGATCACGCGCCGCTTCGATCAGCGCCTCGACGCTGTCCGGCGCGGCGCCGGTCTTGGTCGCTTCATCGCCGAGGTTCACTTCAATCAGCGCGCGGATGGGCGGCGCGGGATGCGCTTTTGCAATCGCCGATAGCAGCCGTGCGGAATCGATGCTCTGGAACAGATCGAAAATCGAGACGGCGAGCTTCGCTTTGTTGGTCTGCAGATGCCCGATGAGATGCCATCGCGCGTCCGCGAGCGTCGCGACTGCCGCGAGCTTGGTAGCAGCCTCCTGCACGTAGTTCTCGCCGAAATCGCGCGCACCCGCGGCGTAGGCGGCGCGAATTGCCTCGGGCGGCTGCGTCTTGCTCGCCAGCACCAGGGTGACTTCGTCCGCTGCACGGCCCGAGCGCCGCGCCGCGCCGGCGATTCGCTGGCGGACGGCAGTGAGGCGCTCGGCGATCTCGCCGGCGGTCAGCATCGCTCGAACCCAACGCGGCGCAACGCTGCGAGAACGTTGTCGACCGGCAGGCCCATCACATTGTCGCGCGGGCCGTCAACTGCGGAGATCAATCCTTCGCCGACGCCCTGGATTCCGTACGCGCCCGCCTTGTCGAACGGTTCGCCGCTCGCGATGTATTCTTCGATCTCGGGCGCGGTCAGCGTGCGGAAGGTTACGCGGCTCTGGACCGCCTCGGCCGCGAGGATCTGCGCGCCGCGCGCGATCGCGAATGCGGTGACGACGGTATGCGTTCGCCCCGACAGGACCGTGAGCATCCGGCGCGCGTCGTTCGCGTCCACCGGCTTTTCGAGCACCTGTCCGATGCATTCGACGACGGTATCTGCTCCGAGCACGATCGCCGCCGGAAACCTCGAGGCGACCGCGAGCGCCTTGTCGCGCGCCATGCGGGGTGCATACTCGCGCACGTTTTCGCCGTCGCGGCGGCGCTCGGGTATCGCGCTTTCGATCGCCTCGAAAGACAGGCCAGCGGCGGTCAGAAGCTGGCGGCGGCGCGGCGAGCCCGAGGCAAGAATCAGGTTCGGCAATTGTGGCGATGAAGTCATTTTGCGGTTGCGAGCCAAGAATACCGGTTGCGACGCATCGCGGGCCAGTGGCGCGCAGTAGCGACAGTCGATTGAAGCGACGCGCTGCGTGCGCTAACCACGATCAGATGGAAAGTATTTTGCGCCGCCGCGTGCGATGGATAATTCTCGGCGCGATCGTGCTCTACGGATGCGCCAGCGCGGTTGCGCATTCACGTACTGCAAACGCGGAGCCATCGCCGACGGCTCCAGGAGCCTCCGTGCAGGCGATGCCGCCTGCGCTGCCGCCGGACACCGCGCCGGCGAGCGCGCATCAGGCATTCGTCGATGGCTACCGTGCGTACCAGGCGCACGACGCGGCCGGCGCGATTGCGAAGCTCACGGACGCGGCAAATAATTTTCCGGCGCTGGCCGACTACGCGCTTTTCTACCTCGGTTGCGCGCAGCGCGATCAGCGCGACCTTGCGGGCGCGGCGGCCACCTTCGAGCGGCTGCGAAATCTCTATCCGCAGAGTGTGATGACTCCGCCGGGCGAGCTGGAGCTCGCACGCGCGCTGCTGAAGCTTGGACGCGCTTCGGATTCGGCCGCGGTCGCGGCGCATCTGGCGACCCAATTTTCCGGAACCGCGCTCGAGCAGGACGCGCGTCTGACCGAGGCGATGGCGATGGCCGCGATCGGCCGCGCAAGCGACGCGTACGCGCAGGCGATGGAGTTGCGGAATCTTTATCCGCACAGCGGCGCCGACACCGACGCACGCACGCTTGCCTATATGATGCTCGCAGCGGATCCCGCGCTCGCGCCGACCGCGACGCTCGACTACCAGAAGAGCGAGGCCGAGTTGCTCTTGCGCGAGGGGCAGCCCGCGCTCGCGAGGGCGCAAATCGGGCGCGCGCTCGCCTCGAGTCCGTCCGATCCGATTCGCGCCGAGCTGCTGTGGCTCGAGGCGCAGGCCTCGCACGGCGAGCCGTCGCGCGAGAAGAGCGCGTTGCTCAAATATCTTGCGATTGCGCCGGCGGGACCGTCGGCCGCGGCGGTGCTGAACACGCTCGCGCTGCTCTACTGGCGCGAGGACGATTCCGATCGCGCGCGCGATGCATTCCAGCGCATTGCGGCGGACTTCCCGGGCAGCGCGCTTGCGCCGGGCGCGATGCTGCGGCTCGGGCGAATTGACGAGGAGCTTCGCAACTACGACGCGGCGCGCGCGGAGTACGCGCGACTATACGGTAAATATCCGTCGAGCGATTCTGCCGAGGACGCGCGGTTTCGCGCGCCATGGACCTATTTCATGACGGGACGCTATGCGTCCGCGGCGCGGATGTTCGCCGCGATGCGGCCGCATGCGCGCAGCGTCACCGATCGTGACATGTTCGATTATTGGCATGCGCGAGCGCTCGAGAAGAGCGGCGATCGCGCGGGTGCGCGAGCGATCTACCTGCGCCTGGCCGGCAGTATCGACAGCAACTACTATCCCGCGCTGGCGAGCCGCCGGGTCGCGGCCTCCGCGCCCGAGTTGCCCGCTGCGTCGGCGCCCGATCCTTCGTTCGCCGGGGTTCCGTCGAGCAACTCGGCGATTGTCCGGTTTCATTTGAGCCGTATCGATGCGCTGCGTTCAGCCGGAATAAAGGAACTCGAGGCCGGAGAGTTCCGCGCGCTCGAAGGCGAGTCGGCGGGCGACTCGAATCTTCGTGCGTTCGTGCTCGCCGGATTGATTTCCGCCGACGCGTGGCACGACGCTATTGGCGCCGCAGTGCGGATGGAGAAGCGCGGGGACCTTGGCTCCGCCGAGGCCGAGCGAATCCGTTATCCGCGCGCATACTGGAGCCTGTTCAGCTCGGCGGCCCACCAACGCTCGCTCGATCCGTGGCTGGTGCTGGCGCTGGCGCGGCAGGAAAGCCTGTTCAATCCGCGCGCGAAGTCCGGCTCCGACGCGCAAGGGCTGATGCAACTGCTGCCCTCGACCGCGCGGCGGGTGGCGCAGCAAAGCGGGATGCCGTCGGAGGGCGGGCTCGATCTTTTCGATCCCGAGACCAATGTTTCGCTCGGCACGTCATACCTCGAGGATCTTTTCGCGATGTTCGGAGGCGACGAGTTTAAAGCAGTTGCCGCGTACAACGGCGGCGAGCATGCGGTGCAGAATTGGACCAGCAAATTTCCCGGCCCCGACGACGAATGGGTCGAGAATATCGGCTACCGCGAGACGCGCGACTATGTGAAAAAAGTTATCGGCGGCCGGCGCGAATACCTGCTGCTGTATCATCGCCAGGTTCCAACCGCGTCGATTCGCGCCGGCGTTCGATCCGCGGGTTAGCCACGCTTGACAAGCGCCGGAGCAAAGGGCTTCTAAAGGCAGGCAGAGCATCCGCGGCGAGCCTTTGGGCTCGCTCGGACGGTTGCCAGGTAATCCGGTTTGTCAGCGCAGAAATTCAAGGCGATATTTTTCGACCTGGACGGTACGCTGGTCGATATCCATGGCCCGCTGTATATCGCCGCGCGCAACACCCTGCGCGACTTCGGGCATCAGCCGGAGTTGACGCGCGAGCGCTATCAAGAGGCGCTGCGCAATTCCGATCTCTGGCTCGGGGTTCCCGAGAATAAACGTCCCGAGTACATGAAGCTTGCGTTTGCCTACTTTATGACGGAGATCGATCAGACCGAGCGGCTCGAGCTTCTGCCCCACGCGGTGGAAACGCTGGCCGAGCTCAAGCGCCGCGGCTACGCAACCGCCGTGATCACCAGCCGTCCGGGCGATCCCAAAAAGCTCGTCGCCAAGCTTGCGATGGTCGGTATCGCGGCGCATCTCGATCAGGTGGTGACGCAGCCGGTCACGTCGATGAAGGAGCTGCTGGACAAGACCGAGCTCTTGCGCCAGAGCGCCGCGCGCGCCGCGATTATTCCGCGTGCGTGCATGTACGTCGGCGACGAGCCGCGCGACATCATGGCGTCGGCGCAGGCGGGATTTGGCGCGTCGGTCGCGGTGGCGACGGGAACCGCGTCGGCGGATTACCTGCGGACGCATCCGAGCTTTCCGCCCGACCATGTGATCAACTCGATGGGCGAGCTCGTCGGGCTGATCGATCGAATCGCACAGGAGCACACCTGATGGCGCGGTCCGCAGAACACACCGAGCCGCCCCAGGCGCTCGAGGGACTGTGCGTGGTCGAGTTGCCGTGTCTCGACACGATGCCGTTTCTCGCAGCCGCGATGGCGGCGAAATCTTTCGCCGACTTTGGCGCGGAGGTGATCAAGGTCGAGTCGCCGGGCTCGGGTGCGCGCGAGCGGCAGCTCGGTCCGTTTCGCGACCAGAAGCCCGATCCCGAAACCGGCGGGCTGCATCTGTTTCTCAACACCAACAAACTTGGCGTGACGCTCGATTTGGAAAATTCGCGCGCACGCGAGGTGCTGATGCGGATGCTCGAGCGCGCGGATATCGTTTTCAATCCGAATGCGCCCGCGCTGTGCGAGCGGCTCGGGCTGGATTGGCGCACGCTCACCGAAAAATTTCCGAAACTTGTCGCCGTGTCGATTACTTACTTCGGCACCGATTCTCCGTATCGCGATTATCGCGGCGGCGATCTGGTCGCGACTCACATGAGCGGAGTCGGCTTCGAGACGCCGTGGCATCAGGTGACCGATCCGGCAAGCGAACCTCCGTTGAAGCTCGCGGGGCGGCAGTCGGATTATCTGACCGGTTACACCGCCGCGGCCGCCGCGATGGCGGCGATATTCGATCGCAAGCAGACCGGACGCGGCCAGCATATCGACGCGAGCCAGTGGCTTGCGATGGTCAGCATGCTGCGGCCCAATCTCGGGGTCTATTCGCACGAGTCGCCCGAGGCGCCGATCTACGAGCGCACCCGCACCCGGATCAAGCGCGGCGCGCAGTGGGTTTATCCATCGACCGACGGATGGGTCAGCTTTAACGCCGGGACAGACCGTTTCTGGCGCGGATGGAAAAAGGTGATGGGCAATCCGGAATGGATGGAGAGCGAGATGTTCGGCTCGCCGGTCGCGCGCGCCGCGCATATCGACGCGATCGAAGCCGCCGTGATCGATTGGCTGTCGAATGAAACCCGCACCACCGCGTTCGAGAAGGCGCAGGCCGAACACGTGCCGTGCTTTCCGGTGCATACCGCGGCCGAAGTCGCGGACAACGTGCAATACCAGGCGCGCGGCTTCTTCGTCGAGCATCAGCATCCGGGCGCGAAGGCAGTGCGGATGCCGGGAGCGCCGTGCCGCATGAGCGCGACGCCGTGGCGGATCAAGCGCGGAGCGCCGCGCCTCGGCGAGCATAACCGCAAAATTTTTGTCGAACGGCTGGGGCTTTCGCCAAGCGAACTCGAAAGCCTGCGGACCGCACGGGTGATCTGATGGCGCGGCTTCCGCTCGAGGGAATCCGGATTCTCGATTTCGGCTGGATCTTTGCGGTGCCGCACGCGACCGCGTGGCTGGGCGCGCTCGGCGCCGACGTGATTCGCGTCGAATCGACCTCGGCGCCGGACCTGGTGCGCTTCCTGACCGGAACCGACGGAGTGCCCGGCTTCAACCGCAGCGGTATCTACGATGCGATAAATTTTTCGCGGCGCGGAATCACGCTGCATCTGGCGCATCCGAAAGCGCAGGAGATCGCGCGCCGCCTGGTCAAGCTGAGCGACGTTGTGACCGAGAATTTCACCGTCGGCAACATGAATAAGTACGGCCTCGGTTATGAAGATCTGCGCAAGATTCGTCCCGACATCATCATGATGTCCGGAACTCCGTTGGGACAGGACGGCCCGTATGCGCGCACGGTGGGATTTGGGCCGACCACACAGGCATACGCGGGCCTGTGCCATCTGACCGGATACCCGGACAGCTTTCCGTGCGGAATCGGCGGGACCTGGCCGGACTTCGCGGTCGGCACCGGGATGGTCTTCTTCCTGCTCGCCGCGCTGTATCATCGCGATCGCACCGGCGAGGGACAGTACCTGGATCTTTCGATGGCCGAGATGGTCACCACGATGATTCCCGAAGCGATGCTCGAGCATTTTATGAACGGCGGCGACCCGAGTCCGATCGGGAACCGTGACGAGGCGATGGCGCCGCACGGAGTCTATCCGGTGGCGGGGGACGACCAGTGGGTCGCGATCGCGATTTCGTCCGACGCGGAATTTGCCGCGCTGTGCGAGATCCTGGGTGTCGGGTCGATGGCGTCGGACCGGAAATTCACGCAGGTCGCGGAGCGGCTGTGCAACGTTGACGCACTCGACGCGGAAATCGCCGCGCGCACGCGAAATTTCACGCGCGAGGATCTGGTCGCGCGGATGCGCGAGCGCGATCTCGCGGCAGGACCGGTGTACAATACCCAGGACCTGATGCACGACGACGCGTTCCTCTCTTCCGGGATGCTGGCGACGCTCAAGCACGGCGAAGTCGGCGAGCGTATCGTGCCGACACTGCCGGTGCGCTTCGGCGCGATCGAGCCGCGCTACTCCGGCGCGCCGATGATCGGCGAGCATACCGGCGAAGTGCTCTCCGAACTGCTCGGGATGAGCGCGGACGAGATTGCGCAACTCAGGGGAGACAAGGTTCTGTTGTAGGATCGCGGAGCGTTCGGGAATGACAGAAGTATCGGCAATTCCGCAGGGCGGCGGCGCACGACCCGGCACCTTGGGAGTCTGGATTCAGGCGATTCGCGCTCCATCGCTCAGCGCCGCGGCGATTCCGGTCCTGCTCGGCGTCGCGATCGCGGCGCGCGACGGTTTCTTTTCGCCCGGCCGGATGATCCTGGCGCTCGCCGGCGCGATGGCGATCCAGGCGGGAACCAATCTCATCAATGACTACTACGATTTTCAAAGCGGCGCCGACTCGAGCGAGTCGCTTGGCCCGAGCATGGTTATCCAGCGCGGATTGCTCGCGCCGGACGAGGTATGGCGCGGCGGAATCGCGGCGTTTGCGATCGGTGCGGCCGCGGGACTCGTCCTGGTTTATCTGTGCGGATGGCCGATTCTCGCAATTGGGATCCCTTCGGTCGCGGCCGGCTATTTCTACACCGCGCGGCCGGTTTCGCTGGCGTATATCGCGCTCGGCGAGTTGACGGTATTTCTTTTCATGGGTCCCGCGATCGTGGTGGGTTCGTACTACGTGATGGCGCTGCACTTCACTTGGGGCGCGCTCGCGGCGTCGATTCCGCTGGGCTTTTTGGTCGCGGGAATCCTGCACGCGAACAATATCCGCGACATCGAAAGCGATCGCATTCATGGCAAGCGCACTCTGGCGACGATGCTCGGGCGCGCGGGCGCCAACTACGAGCTGCTCACGCTCGACCTGCTGGCCTACGCGACTACGCTGCTCGCGATGGTCGCCGGTGCGATTCCGTGGATCGGCCTGGTCGCGTTGTTGTCGGTGCCGCGAGCGATAAGCCAAATCAAAATCGTGATGCACGAGACGGCGGCGAAGAAACTCAACCTCGCGCTGATGCGCTCGGTCCAGCTCCACATGGAGTATGGACTGCTGATGATCGTCGCGTTCCTGGCCGCGGCATTTTTCCATCGGTGATGGGCTCGAACGGCGACGAAGGTCCCGGATCCGCGTCCCCGGCAGGCGCCGCGCCCGACGAGGTTCGCATCGGGCTGGTGCAAATCGAGCACAACCTGAATGAGGGCCGCTATCGTCCGGGGCCGTGGGAGCGCTACATCCGCGAGCTCAAGCGGCGTCCCGCCGCGGTGCGTCGCGCGCTTTGTGACGACGTAAATCGCGTCAGCCGCAAGCTTCATTTGCGCACTCCGCGCAAGACGATCCCGGTGCGCGCGGGAGTTGCGATCGAGCTCGCGGCGCTGGTGCTCGGCGCGGTATTGCTGTGGCTGAGCGTGCAGGAGTTATCGATCGTGCTCGCGCTGGTGGGCGCGCTGTTGTGGATCATGACGCTTCAGCCGCTGGTGAAAATCTCGGCCGCGGCGGTGCTCGGAGTGGGCTACGAATACGCCTATCTGCTCCGTGGCGAGCCGCGCTTCAAGATGCAGTTCGGCGCGTATGTCGCCTGCCCGCGATGGGCGCGCGTCGTGCTGCATTTGTTCGGCACGATTGGATCTCCGCTCGGAGCCTGGGCTGCATCGCGGATAATCCATGGCGTTCTGCCCGGCACTGCGGAGGTCGTGATGGCAGCCTTCTGGATCGTGGTGGCGATCAACCTGCTCGAGTTCGCCGCCGGAGTAGCCGGAATCCGCCGCATCGCGTCGATTCGCGCGATCGAGAGCAGCGGCGGCGCCGCCGGTTTGGAAATTTACGAATCGGTACGATAGGCCTCGCCCTGCGATCTGTTCCCGCGCGCTTTTAGGGAGAGGTGAAATAGGATGATGGGGCGGCGTGACTATTCCATGAGAGCTTTGGCGGAGGGGCGCGACTTCATTCGTCCGTACCAGGTTACGAGGTCGCGATGGCGCGGGTCGATTCCGATTTCGAGGCGCTTTTGAAATTCGAGCGCGCACAGCCCCGCGATATCGGCGACCGACAGGCCGCCGTTGACGAGGAACGCGCGTCCCGCCAACTCGTTATCCAGCCACTCGTTGTGCCATTCGATTTGTGTGCGCGCTTCCCGCGCGGCCTTCTGATTGCGCTCGGGCTCGGGCAGGCGAAATACATTGAACAGGACGGTGCGTAGCGCCCCGATGAACGATCCGTCGATGGTCTCTTCGATCATTCTGACCCGCGCGCGTTCGACCAGGCTGCGCGGCAGCAGAGCGGGTTCAGGGTAGGCTTCGTTGAGATACTCGATGATCGAGGTTGATTCATATATCGGAATCGAATCGACCAGCAGGGTTGGGATGCGGCCGTGCGGATTGAGGCGCAGGTACTCGGGGGTTCGGTTCTCGCCCTTGGCGATGTCGAGAGCGACCTTCTCGCAGGGGATTTTCTTTTCCGCTATCGCAACCCGCACCTTGCGTGCGAACGGCGATCCGATGGTGTGATACAGAACCAGTCTCGGCATGGTACTGACTCCCGAGAGCGTTCGATGCAGAGAAGCGCGGCACCGCGATCCGCGCGACTGCCTGTTTTCATTTGACCCGCGCTCCACCTGCTAAGTCAATAAAAAAGGTGGCGCGGTCAAAAAAAATCGAAAAAAATTCATCCGCGCGCAAGCTCGAGAAAATCCAACTCGGGCGGGTTCGCCGCAAACTCTTTCCGCAGCCGCTCGTACGCCGCAAGGTCATCGACCGTGCGCATGTAGCCGTGATGCGCGAAGCCGAAGACCGGCAGCCCGTCGCGGACCATCGGTGCGAGGAGTCCGGCCATGATGCTCCACGGCGGCGCAGGCGGAATGAGTTTCAAGACCGCGGGTTCGGCGACAATCACGCCGCAGTACATGAAGGGCGCAAGACTCGCAGCGAAGTTGACGATAGCCGGGTCCGCGTAGTCGTCGTAGGTCCCGCGCGCGACCGAGGTCAGCAGGCGCATCCGGCGGACCCTCGAACCCGGGTCGATCTCGATTTTGCTGTAGTAGCTCAGGTTCTCGGGCCGCGCCAGCGCGATCGTGGCGAGCGCGCCGCGATCGCGATGAAACGCGATCATCGCGGCTAGATCGAGGTTTAGAATCGTGTCGCTGTTGGCGATGACGAAAGTGTCCGTGCCGAGAAATCCGCCAAGGCCGTTTAGCGGGCCGCCGGTCCCGAACAGCGCCGGTTCCGGCGACCATATGATATCGATACCCAGCCGCGCGCCGGTCCCCAGCGCCGACTGAACCGTGCCGGCAAGGTGATGCACGTTGATCGCGACTTCGGTGATTCCGGCCCGCTTGAGCATCCCGAGCGGATACTCGATAAGCGCGCGCCCACCGACCTCGACCATCGGTTTCGCAACCGTGTCGGTAAGCGGACGCAGCCGCTCGCCGCGTCCCGCTGCCAGCACGAGAGCTTTCACGGCTCACCCGCTGCGCCGAGCGCGGCCGCCAAACGCGGAAAGCTCTGACGTTCGGGCCCCGACAGAATCCGGCGCGCCTGCGTGACGAGGTGCGGAAGAAACTCGGTGTAGCCGGGTCTGCCCTGGCGCTCGAACAGGATGAACCTGCCGATCATCTTGAGCGCGTGCTGCAAGACGCAAAGCCTGTAGCTCCGGCGAAATTCGCCGGACGAAAGCTCGGCCGCGCCGCGGCGCACCAGGCCGGTATGATAGAAGTGGAGCAGCTTGTCCTCGAGCGCGGGAGCGATGATCGAGCCGGCGTCGCGCGTGGTCAGCAGCACCGCGAGATCCTGCGCCGCCGGCGCCATCAGGGCGTCCTGGAAGTCGATGATGCGCATGCGAGTGCGCGCGCCGCTTCGCTGCACGTAGAGATTGTGGCCGTGATAATCGCGATGCGAAAACACCCGCGGAAACTTGCCCAGCTCGCGCGCGAGTGCGTCGAGCTCCGGCGCCAACGCGGCCGGATCGGCACCCGGCGCGACCCGGGCGCATCCGAGCTCGACGAACTCGGACATTTCCCAGCGAAACAGCCGCTGGTCGTACGCGATTTGTGCGGCAATGCATCGCGGGTCGATTTGCCGGGTACCGTCGACATGCAGCGCGAACAGATTTTCGACCGCGAGGCGGAGCAGATCGGCGCTGTCGGCGCCGCGCGCGCGCAAGATGTCGAACAACGCGATTTCGCCCACATCCTCAACCAGAATCGCGCGCTGCGCCGCGTCGAACGCATAGAGCGCGGGGACCGGAGCGCCGAGTGTGGTCAGAAATCGATGCAGGTTTATCCATGGAGGCTCGGCCACGGGCTCGCGGACGAGGCCAAGAACGCGAACGTAGCGGGGCAGATCGTCGGGTCCGAGATCGACCAGGATCGCGCTGGAGGGGTTGGCGCCGGGCGCAAAGCGCAAGCGCCAGAAGCGGCGCGCAGAGGCGTCGCCACGCAGGGAATCAATCAGCGCGGCCTCTGCGCCGGGCCATCTGCGGGCGGCCTCGGTGCGCGCCCAGGCTATCGGCGGCGCATCAACGGTATCCATCGATAAGGATTCTATCGGCGTGCGTGCGGATATGCAGCACGCAGAATGGAAGCAAAAAGAAACCGGCGCAGCTTTGTGGGCTGCGCCGGTCATCTATCTTTAGTTCAGTTGAGAGTTAGCGGCGTGAGGCTTTCACGATCGCCATCGGATCGAAGAACGCCCGATCCACCGCGCCCATGTTAATATACCAGCACTCTTTTTCAGCGGTCGAGTAGCCAGGATGGTAGCAGACCGACGACAGGCCTGACTGAACATCGGTGGAAGACGAGCCGCTCTGGAACAGCCGCTTGAATGGGTAAATCGCGATGCGCGCCTGGGGCGTCACCCGGTCAGCATATTTAAGCCACGAAGTGTAGTTGATGAAGAGCTGGCCGCGGCGGTCGTACTGGTCCTGATACATCCCGAAGTCGGCTTCCGAGTCGATATACAGGACGTGCTTGGAATAGAGATCGCCGGGCAGCCGATCGTGGCGCGCGATACCCTGCATGATATACAGATGGCGCATCTGCCAATCGGCCGGGCAGTGGCTGGCGCCGCCGTCGGTCTGACAGGTACGCGCCGGCATAGTCGGGTCGTCGATCGGCGCGAGCATCTCTTTCTCGCCCAAATACTTCCAATCGTAATTCTCGTTTTTGCCGGCGAAGCACTCGAAATCGTCCGGGCTGTAGGATTCCGGACCCGAATCTTGAGCCGTGCTCATCAGGGAGTCGTTCAGGCGGCGCAGGCGCTGTGCCGATGGGGTATAGGTGTATGCGTCGTCGGCCCTGTTGGGGTTGGCATAGCGGTACCGAATGAAGCCCGCTCCGGCGCCGTCCTGGGGCGAAAGCTGCGGATAAAGTCCGGTCATCGAGTAGCGGCCCGAAACCGGAAAGTCAGGATCGACAGGTAACGGCTCGACCTCGGTGCGACCGACTTCGTTATAGCCGGCATAATGGCCTACCGAGTAGTACCAGAGCACCCGGTACGGTTTATTGAGCCCGGCATACACGCTCTCGCAGTCGAAGAAACGCAGATCATAGTCGTCGGTCGAGATCGGGCGGAAGAAATAGTTCCACATGATCTTGTTCGCGACTTCAGGATCGTTCGGGTCGAGCAGCGGGAAGGGTTGCCCGGCAACATAGCCGACCAGCGAACGATGGTCGCTGCTCAGGCGCACCTGGGGAGAATATTTCTCGGTCGCCTCCTTGTACGGCGGCGGCCAATCGATCCGTTCAGTCGGAACGATTTTCATCGTCATGCCGCTTTGCACGCGCCAGTAAACGCCGGGCGAAACCAGATCCTTAACCTTGTAGCCATTTTGAACACTGATGAAGTCGCCCGGCTTGACTTGTGCCGAGGCGGGCACGGCGACCAACAACAGCATCGACGCGAAACCGATTACGAAGGAGATAAGTGAACTTCTCGCACGGTCCATAGTGACCCCCTCTCCGGCGCGATGCCGGAGGTTGATGTAGGTTCCCCGAAATCCCCGATATACTGCGTCTCCCATTAGTCAGGTTACTGTGAAAAGTCAACGTAGCTGGTTTACGCTCAATTGCTATAGTGGTCGAATCTTATAAATACCTGAGAAATAAGGTTTTTTTCAGATCGCGCAGAAGATTACCGACGCTGTGTCAGATATCTATAGAATAAGGGTAACGCCAGATCTGTTGAATGCTAACTTATGTTAGGTAGGGTACTAATCTTGAACGATCGGTATGGATTGCCGGTTCGTCTCCACCGGTAACGCCGAAAGCTTCGATTGCTGGTTGGTAAAGCACGGTCTCCTCGGGTATTAATTGAGGTACCAATTGAAGCTCAGCCGAGTATCTTTGAGAGTGACGGCACGAAGCACATGACGACCTGGTTTCCTGTCCTCGTAACCTTTATTTTCGCCGCAATCGTGGTGGGAGTGATGGTCTCGATCAATTCGATCATCGGGCCCAAGCGGCCGAGTGCGATCAAGAGCGAAGCGTTCGAGTGCGGCAATCCGTCGAGCGGCAGCGCATGGGGACGGTTTTCGGTTCGTTTCTATCTGACCGCGCTGTTGTTCCTGATTTTCGACGTTGACCTGGTTTTCCTCTATCCGTGGGCGGTGGAGATCCGGAAGCTCGGGATGTTTGGGTTCGTCGAGGCGGTGGTTTTCATCGCGATCCTTGCGGTTGGACTGATTTACGCCTGGCAGCGTGGCGCGCTCGATTGGGACTAGAATAAGCCTCGCGCGATCATGCTGACGATCGCGTCCATCGAGGCGGTGAGAGCGCGAGCCCGCGAGAATGAGATCATGCTTATCGAAAAACTAAAGGAACGCTTCGGCGCCGCGATTTCCGAGGCCGGCACCACGCACGGTCAGGATTATATCGTCGTCGCACGTGAGAGCGCGCTCGAAATCCTGCGCGCATTGGCGACAGAACCGGGCTTCGAGTTCAATTCGTTGTCGGACCTGACGGCAGTGGACTGGCCCGAGCGCACTCCACGCTTCGAGGTGGTGTACAACCTGAATTCCCTTACCCGCACTCATCGCCTGCGCGTGAAGGCGCCGGTCCCCGGCGACGATACGTCGATTCCCAGCGTCGTCTCCATATGGAAGGCGGCGGATTGGCTCGAGCGCGAGTGCTACGACATGTTCGGCATCGTGTTCAGTGGGCATCCTGACCTGCGCCGCATCCTGCTCTATGACACCTTCGAGGGGCATCCGCTGCGCAAGGATTACCCGTACCGCAAGCGTCAGCCGATCGTGCCCGAGGTTGATGCGATCGTGAAACCGATCCCGATGTCGCGATAGATTGCCTGAGAAAAGCCGATGCCCTTACCCGCTCGCTGGAAAAACAAACTCGAGGCCGCGGACCCTGCCGACGAGGTGATGGAGATCCAGATGGGGCCGTCGCATCCGGCCTCGCACGGCACGATCAAGTTCAATCTGAAGCTCGACGGCGAGCGAATCGTGGATTGCGACGTTGAGGTCGGCTACCTGCATCGCGGGTTCGAAAAGATGTGCGAGCAGGGAACCTGGACGCAGGCGTTCCCCTACACCGACCGGCTGAATTATGCGTCGCCATGCATCAACAACGTCGGCTTCGCGCTCGCGGTTGAGAATCTGCTCGATCTCGAAATCACCGAGCGATGCAAATACGTGCGCGTGATCATGAGCGAGGTCTCGCGTATCGCCGACCATCTGACCTGCCTTGGGATGGCGTCGGGCGAGGTCGGCGCGCAGACCGTGATGTTCTACATGCTCGAAGCGCGCGAGTTCCTGTACGACCTGATCGAGGCGGTGACCGGCGCCCGGCTGACTATCACGTGGTGCCGGGTCGGCGGCCTCGCAACCGACCTGCCGCCGGATTTCTCCGAACGGATTCGCGCATCGTTCAAGTGCCTGGATTCGGTCATGTCCGATTGCGACAAGCTGCTTTCGCGCAATCGCGTGTTTGTCGATCGGATGAGCAACATCGGCGTCATCCCACGCGAGGATGTGATCTCCTACGGACTGACCGGTCCGCTGCTGCGTGCGTCCGGCGTGCCGTACGACGTGCGCAAGGCGAATCCCTACCTGGTTTACGATCGCTTCGATTTCGACATTCCAGTCGGCGAGCGCGGCGACAACTACGACCGCTTCAATATCCGCTTCCAGGAGATTGCGCAGTCCCGCAGGATTATCGAGCAGGCGATGGCTTCGATTCCCGAGGGGCCCGTCTCGATCGACAATCCTCGGGTCGTGATGCCGCCCAAGGAGCGCGTGTACAATTCGATCGAGGGCTTGATGAATCACTTCAAGCTGGTGATGGAAGGAATCAAGGTGCCGCCGGGCGAGACCTATACCGCGGTCGAGGGCGCCAACGGCGAGCTGGGGTTCTATGTGGTCGCCGACGGAAGCGGCAGGCCGTACCGGGTGCGCGTGCGTCCGCCATGTTTTTTCGGGATGGGCGCGGTCGGCCAGATGCTGATCGGGCATATGATCCCCGATGTCATTACAACTTTCGGCATGATCAACATGATCGGCGGTGAATGCGATCGGTGAACGATTAAACGTCTGTTAATATCAACGATTGCGCCATCTCTGCGGGTTTTGCTAACCATAAATAGGGGCCGTCTCTGCCGAGTCGTAACCAACGGCTGCGCCTCCCGGAGACAGGCAGGGGAATCAGTTC
>JBARDN010000104.1:0-17982 GCA_049795175.1 Binataceae bacterium (SeqCode)
GTACATACTCCCCCTCGCGAGCCGCCTCCCAAGAAGATCAGCAAAGCTGCGGTACTCATCGCCCCACACACTTTCATGGCAGGATGACGACAACAGAAAGTTTGCGCGAAGATCGGCAGTCTCTTGCGGCGCGGCGGAAGACAAATCGGCGCGCTAGAAGAGCTTCTTCAGATTGTTCAGAGGATTCGAATCCGAGCCGTTGCCGGAATTTCCGCCGCCGCCGAGAATCTTCCCGAGCCCCTTGTTGCCGAGAAATTTGCCGAGCGCCTTCTGCCCCTGTGTCGAGAGCGCGCGCTGAGCCGCGCGCTGCGCCAGTTCCTGGATATCAGGCACCACGATCGGCTTGGGCAACTGCCCGGTGATCTGCATCGGAAAATCGATCTGATCGTTTTTGTTGCTGATGTACTCGACGCCCTGCTTCTGCGCGATGATCTCCTTGGTCAACTGCTTCGTCAGCAGAATCCGCGCCGCCATGTCGAGGTTGCGGTTCATGTCGATCCATCCGTCACCGGTAAGCGAGTAGTCAACATTGGTAATCACGACGTCGTGCGAGGTGACGCGCGGCCCCTTCAGCACGAACGTTAGCGACGCCGACTGGATATCGGTGTCCGGGTTCTTGAACAGCTCCGGATGGTTGTTTACCACCGAGTCGGGTACCAGTTTTCCAATTCCAGGCAGCTTGTCGACCTTCTTGAGCGCGGTCGCGGCGACGTTGATGCCGACCAACTTGCCCTGCGTCAGGAGAATCTTGCCGCTGCCCGCAAGCGTGGGTTTGATTTGATCGAATTTGCCGGAGATGCCCGAAAGCTGCACGTTGCCGGTCAGCAATCCGCGCACCTTTTGCGCGGCCTTCGATTTTTGCGATGCGAGCGCCTGCTGCACGTCCACATTGGCGATCGCGACGGAGGTGTTAAACGGCGCCGACGGCGCAAGTTGTGTCTCCCCGGTCCCTGAGACCTGGCCGCCAAATGCGCCGACGTTCAGCTCCGTCACGCGCAGCCGCTTGCCCTCGAGCGAGGTGGCGAGTTTCAGGTTCGTGTACGCGACGTTGTTCAGAAGGCCGGCCGGCGATGTGAGCTTGTTCTCGTCGTCCACGCCGGACGTCCTTATACTCGCGGTGCCTGTCGCCTTGATATTGCTGAGTTGCTCGTCAGCCGGACGCCCCGGTGCGAAATCGGCGGTGTGAATCGAGTCGGCGGTCAAGTCGTAGCTGACGCTCGGCGGATAGATCGGATCGGCATGCGCTTTGAGCGTCGCGTTGGCAGCACCGAGCTTGAAAGTCAGCGGACCGATATCGGCCGCGGTGCCCGCAAGCTTGATATCACCGGTCACATTGCTGACCGCGTTGCCTCCACCAGCTTGCGCGCCCCGCTTCGGTACCGTCACCCCCTTGAGCGACACGACCCCATTGGCGGTGGGTTTACCGCCGGCGAAGTTCACGTCGCTATGAATCTCGGTTTTGCCGGTCACGCCGAGCTTCGCGGCCGCCGGCGCAAGCTTCGCAATCGATCCGATATCGAATTGATTGGTATCGATCCGGCCGCTGAAGCTGCCGCCGCCGAACGCAATCCTGGTCGCTTTCAGATTGAGCGTATCCAGAGTCACCTGAGCAACCGCGATACTCACCTTCGATCCTTCGCGGTCGCCATCGACGCCGATCTTTAGCGCGATGCCGGCGGGCTTGATAAACGAGTCGCCAAAAGTGATCTGATTCGAGCTCAGGTCGGTCGCGCCGTGAAGATGCAGCTCGTCGAGGCGTCCTTTGAGTGTCGCCTCCACGCTGATGCTGTCGGAAACCTGCAGCTTGGATGGAATTGCATGTTGGATTTGCTCGAATTTGCGAAAATCCGCGAGTGTGAACGGTCCCGCCTTGAGGCTCAAGTCGAGCGGCACCGCATTCACGTCGATACTCGAGCCGCTCAGCAGCGGTCCAACGGTTCCGGAAAGCTCGACGTTCTGCGCGCTCGCTTCGAGCGCATTCATCTTCAGATCGATCGCGAATGCCGCGTTGAAACTGAAATTTGTGAGCTCGAAATCGATTCCGGAAACCTCAACCGGTGCCTGATTCGCATCGCGATAAACAATCTTGCCCTGATCGATCGAAAAATTTGCGACGTGCAGAGCGTCCAGATGTTTGCGCTTGCGCTCTTCCTCGCGCCGCGACTCGGTCATCGGATTGCTCTGGATTTGACCGCCAGACTTGAGCTTCTCCTCGCCGGGGCCCGCGCCTTCTTCAGACGACTTCGGATGCTTTCGCCCAATCGTCGAAAGATTTAGCTGCCCGTCCGCGTTGCGGATAATCGTTATCTCCGGATGGCTCAGCACCACCTTGTTGATCCTGAGCTGGCGCGCCAACAGCGGAATCAGCTCGACCTGCGCATAGACATTCGTGGACGTGATGAAGGGTTTCGCCGAGAACGCAGAGTCATCGCCAATTTCTACCCCCGACAGATCGGCCACAATGCCCCATCCGAACTCAGCCTTGATGCTCTCGACGCGGACGCTGCGGCCCATCGACTCGCTCACCCGGGCCAGCACCCGATCGCGGTTATCTGCGATAATTGAGTTCAAATTGGCGTCGGCGTAAATCAGAATCGCGGCGATCGCGACGACGATCCCGGCCACGACGGCGCCGATGATGATCAGTGATTTGCGCATCGCCCGATTCCTCTCTTCCAAGCTGACTGTCCGCCGCAGTGTAGCCAATCAGTTGTCCAGACGCACGAGGCGAATCGATCATGCTACGCTGTCCGTTCCAACCACGGGCTGCGCGCGGCATAATCGATACGAAGTTCCGTGCGACGCCTGACCTGCGACTCGCGATGGCCCGCAAAAAGAAAATCCGCCGCACTGGCGAACCTCCCGCCGCCGCAAAGACGGCGATCAATCAGCCGGTTAGTTTCTCGCCCTTCAAGGATCTGAAAAAGCTGGTCGGTCAGCGGCCGGTCACGCGTCCTGCCGCGCCGCCAAAACCCGCACCGCCGCCGGCCGTGGCGACTGCGAAGATCGCCGCCCCGGTCGATGACGCCGCACTGTTTCGTGAGGCGTTCGCAGGTGTGCGCCCTCTCGACGCGACTCGCTCGGCGCGGCTGCCGGTCGAGCCGCGCGTCGAGCATGAGCATAAGGTCGTCAGCGAAGATGCGGAGGTAGTAGCGCGCCTGTCCGATCTGGTTTCCGGACAGGGAACCTTCGACGTCACCGAGACCGAGGAATATGTCGAAGGCGCGCGCGTCGGAATCGATCCGCGGATGGTCACGCGGCTGCGGCGCGGCGAATTCGCGATGCAGGAGCATGTCGATTTGCATGGGATGATCCAGCCCGCCGCGCACGAGGCCTTAACCGCGTTCATCGTCGATTCAGTGCGCAAGGGGCATCGCAGCGTCCTGGTCGTACACGGCAGGGGACTCGGTTCGCCGGGCGGCCGTCCGGTCTTGAAGCACGCGACGGTCCAGTGGCTCTCCCACGGAACGATCGGCGGCCACGTGCTGGCATTCTCGACCGCGCGCCCCGCCGACGGCGGGGCAGGCGCGATGTACGTCCTTTTGCGCCGCGAAAAGCAGCGCGCCCCATTCGACATCCTCCAAGGCGCCAAACGCCGGGGATGAGATCGCGATTGCTGTTGTTTCCCTCCGCCAGTGGCGGCCGACGGCTCGTCGGCATACGCGAAGCGTCATCTTTGTGCGCCGCATTGCAAAGGAGGCTGTCGATAAACGGAGACAACCTCCGGAGGTAAGATCGCGCTGCGGCAATTATCGACAACCTCCATAGGGCGCGAGGAGTCTTTACCCAAGGATCGGCACACGCCACGCGATATGCTCTGCTCTTCGCAGATGACGTTTCGCGTGGGCCGACGGGCCGTCAGCCACCACTGGCAGAGAAGAGAAAAGAGCATTCGGGTCAGACGCTGACCCCAAAAGAAAGCGGGCGCCGCTTTTGCGGAGCCCGCTTTATCGAACCTGGCTGTCTCGCAGACGCGATTAAATCTTCGCCTGCAGGAAGAATGCGATGACCAGGGCGTACAGGGTCAGCGCTTCGATAAACGCAAGCCCGATGATCATCGGAACGAAAATCTGCACGGCGCTGTTCGGATTGCGCCCGATCGATTCCATCGCCGACGCCGCCATCCTGCCTTGCCCGATAGCGCTTCCGAACGCGGCAATACCGATACCGATATTCGCCGCCAGCGCGATCAACCCCGCGCGCAGCGCGGTACCGGATACATCGCCGCGCGCCGCGCCTTCTTGCGCCATCGCCAGCATCGGCGAAGCCAGAATCGCGACCCCCAGCATGGTGATCACCGTACCAATTTTGCGAACCATCTCGAGTCCTCCTCGTTTTGCGCGCTTCCGGCGCCCGCACCGCCGCATCTTCTGTCCTCTACCACCACCGATTCGGGCGAGCGTCCATAGTCGCGAAAAATCCTGATTAAAAATTTTCGTCTAATGTTCGTGGCTCGCGGCCAGCCGCACGTACGCCATCGACAGCACCACGAAAATGATCGCCTGAATTATGCATACGATCGCGCCGAGCGCATAAAACGCCAGCGGAATGACCAGCTTCGTCAGCCCCGTGAAGATGCTCAGCACGGTATGGTCAGCAAACATGTTCGCGTAAAGACGAATCCCGAGCGAGAACGGGCGGAACAGATTGTCCGCCAGTTCGATCGGCAGCATCAGAAAGGCCAGCGGCAGGTAGGGGCCGAGAAAGCTCTTGAGGTACCAGGCGCCCTGCGACCTAAAACCCTGCACAATATAGTAGCCGAAGCAGATCGTGCCGAGGGCGAAAGTCAGATCGGAATCGCCGGTCGGCGGTTCCATTCCGGGAATCAGACCAAAGAAATTCGCGCACAGGATAAATACGAAGATACATCCGAAAAACGGCACCAGCGCGCGGTAGCCGTGAGACTCGAGCACGTCATGAACGAAGCCATCGAGCCATTCGACCAGCACTTCGCACATCGCGCGCAGGCTCATCCCGTCATCGGGAACGACCGGATCTTTGGCGCGCGCCAAAGAGCGCCGCGCGGCGAACCCAAACACGATCAGGATCCCCATCACGATCCAGGTCCCGACGATGACCTCGGGAACTTTTCCGCCGCCGATCAGTTCGAGAAAATTGACCGATTTCTGCAAAGGGATTCTCCGCTCGCTCTCGATCAGGCCGTGCCCAAGAGCGAGGCTCGTCCGGTTTCAATAATGATGGCGGCCAACTGAGTCAAGACGCCGAAGCCGAAACCAAGTCCGTCAATATGCGCGCGCGAGAAAGCCAGGTACACGAGGCCGACCACGATGAGCAGTTTTAGCGGTATCGCGGCCGCGCCCAGTCGCGCGGCGTTGCCGGAAATTCCCGCACCTGCGGCGGCCAGCACAAGGCGGCCAAGCGCGGCAAGGATCCACAGATTCACGATCACAACCCCGCCGCCGAGCATGCATCCGATAGCGGAATTGACCGAGACCAGGTAGGCGAGCGTCACCGCGGCAAGCATGACCAGCACGACGTTGGTCCGCTGAATCGCGCCGATAGTGGGAACCGCCCAGTCGGGCTTCATTGTCCGAGCGTCCGCTGCGCCATCTGCAATTCACGAATCAGCCGATAGAAGCCCAAGCCGAGTCCGGCCATGAACAGCGCGAAGGTCAGCCACGGGTCGGTGTGGAAATAAAGGTCGAGGTAGTGGCCGAGCACCGCGCCGGCAATGATCGGACCCGAGAACTCGAATCCGATCGCTATGAAGCGCGCCGCCTTGCCTGCCGTCCATTCCATTCCGGATGGTGCCTCAGTCGGGAGCGGCCGCGGCAAGCGCGTGGTGCGCGGCCGCCACGGTGAGATCGATGTCGTCATCGGTGTGCGCGGATGAAACGAACAACGCCTCGAATTGCGATGGTGGGATATTGACGCCTCTTTCGAGCATCGCATGGAAAAAACGGGCGAACATAGCTGTATCTGACTTGCGCGCGTCGTTTGCGTTGCGCACCTGCAACGGACCGAGAAACATCGTGAGCAACGAGCCCGCACGATTGACGCATCCGCGCTCCTCGCATCGCACAAGAGCCTCGCGAAGCCCAGCCTCCAGGCGTGCACCTGCAGATTCGAGCCTCTCGTAGAAGCCCGGTTCCCTGAGCAATTTCAACGTTTCGATTCCCGCGCGCACCGAGAGCGGATTTCCCGATAGCGTTCCCGCCTGATAGACCGGCCCGGCAGGCGCGAGCAAATCCATCAATTTCGCTGGTCCGGCAACTGCCCCGACTGGCAATCCTCCGCCGATTATTTTTCCCAGCATGATCAGATCGGGCGCGACGCCGAGTTTCTCACTGGCAGAGCCGAAGCTCAGGCGAAAGCCGGTGATCACTTCGTCGCAAATCAGCAGCGCGCCGTTTTGATGCGCGACTTTTTCGAGCGTTTTCAGAAAACCTGTCTCGGGCAGCACCACTCCCATGTTCGCCGCGATTGGTTCGACGATCACCGCCGCAATTCGATTGGGATTGTGCCTAAAGAGTTCTTCGACGCTCTCGATCGAGTTATAAGTCGCCACCATCGTGAGTGCGGCCAGCTCCGGCGGGACGCCCGCACTGTCCGGCACCCCGAGCGTCATCCCGCCCGAGCCCGCCCGCACCAGCATCGAATCGCTATGCCCGTGGTAGCATCCGTCGAACTTGATTATCGCGGGGCGGCCGGTCGCGGCGCGCGCGATTCTGAGCGCCGTCATGCCGGCTTCGGTGCCGGAGCTGACCAGACGAATTTTTTCCGCAATCTTGATCGCCGAGGTAATGGTCTCCGCTAGCTCGACTTCGAGCTCGGTCGAGGCGCCGAAGCCCAGGCCGTCGCGCGCCTGCTTCGTGATCGCTTCGATTACTGCGGGATGCGCGTGGCCTGCGATGGCAGGACCGTAGGAGCCTACGTAATCAAATAATTGATTGCCGTCGGCGTCAAAAAGGTATACGCCCTGAGCGCGGGCAATAAACCGCGGCGCACCGCCGACCGCCTTCCAAGCGCGCACCGGAGAATTCACGGCGCCGGGAATTATCTTGTGCGCGCGCGCGAATAATTCGCGTGATTTTTTATCAGAGCTCATGGATAAAACCCTGCCAGTCGTCAGCTAACTATCGCGCGCCGATGCAGTCAAACGTGTATCAGATCACACTCGGTGCGCATGAGCGGATAAATTTGCGATCGAATGGAATGGCTCCTGGAGCCATCGTGGCGAATTGCATGATCGCAGCGTGAATTCACGCGCAACGATGACATCGAGTCGATCAGAAAATTTGCTTTTCTATCCGCACTCATACGCGATTCTCGGCGCACGCGCTTGTCTGTAGTCGGAAAAAAGTTTATCACCTTGCCTTGGCCGCGAGACTTTTCTTCACGCACATTTGGTATCGAAGCGAAAGTTTGGGCGACCCTCGTGATCACCGATGGTTCGAAAGCGCACGCACTTTGCCGTTGCTGTTCCAGAGAATTCAGAAGCCGACAGAACCGTAAACCGCGCCAGTGAGTTGATAGCCGGGAGTAATCCGGCCCGAATCTGCTTTCAGGACGGACCAAAACAGTGCTTATCCACAGATGTGGATAAGCTTGTGCAGAAATGATCGCTGATTGCGAGAGGCGATCGGTTCCGGACCGGGGATTTCGGCGGCTCGGGGATTTGGGGAGGACAATGAATGAACGGGTTATGGCGCAAAGCCAATGACCGTCTGCGTGAAGAACTTGGACAAGTGGGATTTGAAACCTGGATCGGACCGCTGAGCTTTGTCGGACTGCAAGGCCGAACAGTTACGATCGAGGCGCCCAATAGGTTCTTCCGCGACTGGGTTAATGAACGCTACCTGCCGATGCTGCAGAAGTCGCTGTCGGAAGAAGCCGGCGAGCCGGTCGAGGTCAAGCTGATCCTTGGCGAAAGCGCGGGAGCGTCAGCGGCGCCGCGCAGCAACGGCAATGGCAATTCGAATGGGCACGCCAACGGCAATGGCAGCAACGGCAATGGCAACGGACATCATGCCGCGAAAGCCTCCGCCGCGACGGAACCGCACCGCGCCGAGCGTCATCCGCAACTGAACCCGCGTTATACTCTGGCGGAGTTCGTGGTCGGCTCGGCCAATCAGTTCGCGCATGCGGCCGCGCTGGCTGTGGCCAATCAGCCCGGCGACAAGTACAACCCGCTCTTCATCTATGGCGGAGTCGGCCTGGGCAAGACCCATCTGGTGACCGCGATCGGGCATCACATCTACGGCAGCGGCGATCGGCCGCGCAAAGTGCTGTTCATGCCGGCTGAAGTGTTCATGAACGAGCTTATCGGCTCGATTCGGCGGGACCGGATGAACGAGTTTCGCGAAAAGTTCCGCTTGGTCGATGCGCTCATCCTCGACGACATCCAGTTTCTGGCGGGACGCGAGCGAACTCAGGAAGAATTCTTCCATACGTTCAACTCACTACACGCCGACCGGCATCAGATCATCCTCACTTCGGACAAAGTGCCGCGTGAGATTCCGGGGCTCGAGGAACGCCTGCGCAACCGGTTCGAATCGGGACTTATCGCCGATATTGCGCCGCCGGATCTCGAAACCCGGGTCGCGATCGTTCAAAAGAAGGCCGCGCTGGACAATCTGCATCTCACGCAGGATGTAGCCCTCTATATTGCGCAAAGCATCCAGTCCAATGTCCGCGAGCTCGAGGGGTGCCTGACCCGGCTCGGAGCACTTGCGTCGCTGAGCAAGTCCGCGATCACGCTGGACTTCGCACGGCAAGCGTTGCACGATCTGATCCGCAATCACGAAGCGAAGCCCGATGTCGAGATGATCCAGAAGACGGTTTCAGATTTCTTTCACATCCGGTTGATCGATTTGAAATCGAAAAAACGAACCCAGCACATCGCGTTTTGCCGGCAAGTCGCGATGTACCTGTGCCGAAAGCTGACCGCCAGCTCGTTTCCGGTTATCGGAGAGGCGTTCGGCCGCGACCATTCGACAGTGATCCATGCGCACAACCTGATTCAGCGGCGCGTGACCAACGACTCGGCGTTTCGGCTCTCGATCGAGAAGATTGAACGCGATCTAAAGGCGATCAGGGCTAATGCTGCCTGATGTGGAGAAGCTTGTGGAGCGCTTCTGGATAACTTGGACGAAAACCTGGAACTCATCGGTCAGGCGCAGATCGCAGGGATCGAGACGGTAAACCACTGACAACTTGCGCCATCACGATTCACGTTGAAAAACAGGCACTTGATGGAGTACTCAACAAATCAACACCCTCTACGGGTTTTACTGATCTTTTAATTTAAGATCTCTTAAGAAGAATAGCAGGCAGGACGGACAGTTCATGGGATTGGTAATCGACCGCGCAGCTTTGCAGACCGCGCTTGCGATGATGCAGGGGATCGTCGAACGGCGGACAACGGTGCCGATCCTCGGCCACGTTCTTCTGGAACCCGGAAGCGGAAGCCTGCGGCTTAGCGCAACCGATCTGGAAGTTGGAATCTGTACCGAAATCGCGGCGCGCACAGGTAAGGACAAGAGCATCACGCTCAACGCGCGAAAACTTTTCGAAATCGTGCGTGAAGCCGAAGGCGACGAGGTCAAGCTCGACACACTCGATAACGATTGGGTCGAGCTGAAATGCGGTCGCGCGAAATTCAAAATGATGGGCCTCGATCCGCGTTCGTTCCCCGCGATGCCGAGCCAGAGCGCCGCGAAACCTGAGAATGCCGCGGCCAAAAAGGCGCTCAAGGCCGAACTTGGAATCGCCTCGACCGTGCTGGCTTCGATGATCGATAAGACGGTTTTCTCCGTCAGCCCTGATGAAGCGCGCTACAACTTAAGCGGCGTCTATCTTGAAGCTGCGGGGCCGGGCGGGGTGCGGATGGTCGCGACTGATGGGCATCGCCTGTCGATGGTCGAGCGCGAGGCTCCGGGCTTCAGCATGGAAGGCGGTGCGATCATCCCGCGTAAAGGTTTGCAGGAACTGCGCAAGATTCTGGATCAGACTGGCGATCAAGACGTGAAACTTTCGCTCGACGGTCAGCTTGCCTACATGAAGCGCGGCTCGACCGAAGTCTCGATGCGGTTGGTCGAGGGCGAGTTCCCCGACTATCGCGGGGTGATTCCGAAAGAATCGAAGCACGCGATCGCGGTTGATCGCGACGCACTGTTCGCGGCGATAAAGCGCGCGGCGATTTTCTCGAACGAGCGCTATCACGGCGTAAAGTTTGCCCTCACCTCCGGTAGCCTGACGGTTTCATCCACCAGTCCGGATATGGGAGAGGCGAGCGAGTCGCTCGACGTTGATTTCAGGGGCGAAGAGTTTGCGATCGGATTCAACGCGAACTATCTGCGCGATGTTCTAGGCGTGATCCCCTCTGGCAACAAAGTCGAGCTTGGACTCAGTGATGACGTGAGCCCAGGCGTTGTGCGAACCGAGGCGGACACGAAATTCACCTACGTCGTAATGCCGATGCGCCTTTAGAGGGGATGCTGAAAAATAATTCTTCCTCACTGGATGATCATTCAGATGGCTTGGTGGTCGCGCATCGAATGTCAGGTTTGCTACCACGCGACGACCCTTCTCGATGGTGCTATGGCCTTCGGTCTGCTGCTTCGCCGAGCGCACGCCTGACGAGGGGCGTGGCATTCATCGTTGCGGCTATCATCATGTCGCTGGCGACAGTTGCCAGCGGGAGGATGGTCACCTCAGGGCCCACGCCATCTCCCGACCTCTGGGCAACGAAAAGTCTAATCTCCGCGGAACTCTACGATCCGGTCACCGGCAGGTTCAGGCTGATCGGTGTTACGAAGGCTGCGGGAAGCGGGTTCACCGCCACTCTCCTGCAGGACGGGCGAGTACTTATCGCTGGCGGGCAAAACGAAAACTCCGCCGGACTCATCCTTGACTCTGCCGGACTCATCCTTACGGGCGAATTATATGATCCGGAGCTACGAAAATTCGTGCCGACTGGGAGCCTAAAGGTAGGACGTGCTGACCATACTGCAACTCTGTTGCATGATGGCAGGGTCCTCATTGCGGGCGGTACGGACACAGATTCGCCGTCGGAACTTTACGATCCCAGGACGGGCACTTTTCAAGAGACGGGCCGTCTGGCTCTGGAACGCTCCGGACACTGCGCGACGCTTCTGAATAACGGTACGGTGTTGATTTCCGGTGGGTTAGACCCGGACACTCCCGACCATATGCGGATGAGCGCGGAATTGTATGATCCCCGAAGTGGACGATTCAGGCAGACAGGCAGGATGGTCAACGGATCTGCAGATGGTACCGCGCTTCCGCTGAAGGGAGGTGAGGTTTTGATCATTGGAGGCCGAGAAAATTGGTACGGAGCGATTCCCGAAGTCTACGAGCCAAACAGCGGCGTCTTCAGGCGCGCCGGAAGCAGGCTTGAAGGTAATTATGCGTGCAGCGCCACTCCCCTGGCTAAAGGCAGAGTCCTTCTCACTGGGTGTGTACATTACCCAACACTGGCAACCACCGAAGCTCTTCTGTACGACCCTCGGACTCATCAGGTCACTGATGCCGGCAACATGACGGTCCCACGGTGTGGTAATAGTGCTACTTTGTTGCAGGACGGGAAAGTACTCATCGCAGGGGGGTGGGCGACGCCGCATGGCCGGCCAAAGTATTATGCCGGCGCGGAATTGTACGACCCGGCCCATGGAACTTTCACATCGACCGGTAGCATGCACTTCGCGCGAAAATACCCCATAGCAGTCCTGCTCCACGACGGGATGGTCCTGATTCTAGGAGGAGAGTCGTCAGTTTCAGGAGATTAACTTAAGCTTGGCAGAAATGGTTGCCCATTGTTTCTCCGGGTGGCGGCGACGAAACATCCTTCGACAGCGAAGCTCATATCAAAAAGATTTTGCGGAACAGCTATCATCAGCTTACGCATATGCTGAAGACATCCCAGTCATGTTCGAAGATCCATACTGTGCGGCTTTGGTCCTTCTGGAGCGCGAGTTATCTTCCCACGGAGCCTGACGCCGCGCCGATTTTAAGCAGCACGACTTTATTGCGCACCTGCTGGGGTGTTTCCCACGGGAAAGATGCTTCGTGTAGGAGTTCCGTGATCGGAATTCCGAGCGATGGCACGTCGCGACGGCGCACGATCATCCAGCGAACATCATCGTTGGCTAATGCGCTTTTAAGATCCCGCAGATGATCGAACTCTGGTAGCGGAGCCGGCGGATTCAAATAGAATAGCGGTCCTTCGGTCTTATACAGGACCAGATGGCTGGTGTCGCCGCGCAGGAATTGCAAAGTTTGGAGCCCGAATGGTTTCTCGCCGCGATATGCGTCCGCCGCCGGCATCGCGAACACAAAGATGTACAGCATTACGCAATATGCGATGACGCTCATCGAGACGGCGACGCGCTCGGGCCGGTAATTGCGCAGCGCGTAGACGATACTCGCGACGCTGACGATCCACGCGAGCGCGAAGAACACCCGATCCGGCGCCGCCGGCAGCAGCGCCATCGAGCCGCGCAGGATCATCGACGGCGGCAGCAGCACTACGATACCCAGAACTGTAGCGATCGCGGTCACGCCGTAGCCAATCGCGAGCAGGATCCGCGACCATCGCGAGCGGAGCATGTCGCCGGCCAGAATTCTCGCGACGAGCAACGCTCCAGCAGGCAGTATCGGCAGAAGGTAATAGCTGCGGCGCGATCCGGAAAGCGTATAAAAGACAAATGTCGCCCAGAAATAAACCAGCACAAAGCGATCGCTGCGTGCAGGCTCTACGTTCTCGCGACGACGCGCGTGCGCCTCGACCAGCGCCGCCGGCAGCAGCATCGCCCACGGCGCCATAAGCGCAAAGATCACGTAGACATAAAGATAGACCGGTCCGCGATGGTCGAATGGATGGAAGAAGCGCACCACGTTCTCGCGCCAGACCATCTGCAGGCCCTTGTCTGAGCCCTCGACTTGTTTCGAGAACCAGAATGGGAATGAATAGATTGCGATTCCGATCGCGATCGCCGGGATTGATTTCCAGTTGAACAGCCATCGATTGTGCTCGATGATCCATCGGATACGCGTACCGATCGCGCCATGCAGGATCGCGTCGCCGAACGTGCGCCATCCCTCTGCGAGTGTGCAGTAGAGTCCGATCACCATGATTGGCAAAACGAAGCCAAGCAGGCCCTTGGTCAGCGAGGTGAGCGCCATGATGATCCACAGTCCGACGACCCACCATCCGTCCTGGCGTTCTTCGTATTTCAAAAAAATCAGCAGCGTGGCGAGTTCGCCGGTCAGCGTCTCGACATCGGCGGAGGCGTTGCGTGAAAAAAATACGAAACTGAAGCTGGTGGCGAGAATTACGCCGGCGACAATCGCGGTGCGTGAGTCGTACAACCGACGCGCGAGCATCATCAGGAACGCCACACCCAGCACGCCAGCGATGGCGCAGGGTAATCGCGCCGCAAGCTCGTTCATCCCGCCGGAAACATAGGTGGACCAGATGACGAGCCAGTAGGAGCCGAGCGGCTTGTCGTAATAGACGCGCCCGTTGATGGTCGGCCAGAAATAGTTGTGTGTCGCGAGCATCTCGCGCGCGATCTCGGCCCACCTGAATTCCGACGACCATAGCGCGCGAGCGCCCAGCCGCGCGAAAAACAAAATTGCCGACAACGCGAGGATTGCGAAGAACCATCGACGCCAAATTGAATCGGCGCGAGAAGTCTCGTCAGGACTGGAACTCATCGCGGGAAATTCTATCCGTCGGCGGCGCATCACCGCCATACTGCCGCGCAGATTGCGCTGACTCTGCGTGGCGCCATCGAGGAGTGCGTGCTAGCGTCGAAAATGCGCACGTACTCTGACCAAACCTCAAATTCGAGCTGGGCTACATGAGCGAACATCACGACGACTCCGCGCATCCGGCGCGAGGCAAAACCAATCGCCTGATTAACGAGCAGAGTCCATATCTGCGCCAGCACGCGCACAATCCTGTCGATTGGTATCCGTGGGGTGAAGAGGCGCTCGCACGCGCAAAGGCCGAGAACAAGCCAATCTTGCTCTCGATTGGATACTCCGCGTGCCATTGGTGTCACGTGATGGAGCGCGAATCGTTCGAGAACGATGCGATCGCGGCGCTGATGAACGAGAATTTCGTGTCGATCAAAGTGGATCGCGAAGAGCGGCCCGACCTCGACCAGATTTATATGGACGCGGTACAGATGATCACCGGGCGCGGCGGATGGCCACTCACGATGTTCCTGACGCCCGATGCGCAGCCGTTTTTCGGCGGCACTTATTGGCCGCCTGAGGATCGGCAGGGAATGCCGGGGTTTCCAAAGGTTCTGGCCGCAGTGGCCAACGCCTTTCGCAACGGCGCGCACGAGGTTTCGCACAACGTCGAGAAGCTGGGCGCCGCGCTCGGAGCGCTTTCCGAATACGAACCCAAAGCCGGCGAATTGCGTCCCGACCAGGCGGTGGTCGCGGCCGGCGCCTTAGCGGGAGCGTACGACAGCGTGAACGGCGGGATTGGCGGCGCGCCGAAATTTCCCAACACCTTCGTCTTCTCGCTTTTCCTTCGCATATTCGACGGCGAAGGCGACGAAGCGATGGGCGAGATCGTGCGGCATACGCTCAAGAAGATGGCGCGCGGCGGAATCTACGATCAGATCGGCGGCGGATTTCATCGCTACAGCGTCGATGAGCGGTGGCTGGTGCCGCACTTCGAGAAAATGCTCTACGACAACGCGCAGCTTGCGGTGCTTTATGCCGACGCGGGACGCGCGCTCAACGAACCCGAGTTCATGGATGTCGCGCGCGATATTCTGAGCTACGTTTTGCGCGAAATGACCAGCCCCGAGGGCGGATTTTATTCGAGCCAGGATGCGGACAGCGAAGGCGTCGAGGGGAAATTCTTTGTCTGGGAGCCGGAAGAGGTCGAGGACATTCTCGGCGCGGAGCTGACCGAAATAGCCGAGCGCTATTTCGATATCAGCGTCGAAGGCAACTTCGAGGGCGAGAATATCCTGCATCGGACGCTCGAAGTCGGCGACGCGGCGCGAATGTTTCACAAGCCCGAAGCCGAAATAGAAGCCGCGCTGCGAACGATTCGCGAAAAGCTGTTTGCCGCGCGCGAGAAGCGGGTGCATCCGGGCCGCGATGACAAAATTCTGACTGCGTGGAACGCGATGACGATCTCCGCGTTCGCGATCGGTTACCGCGCGCTTCACGAGCCGCGCTTCCTCGAAGCGGCGCAGCGTGCGGCCGATTTTATCCTGACCAAAATGTGGGACGGGCGAGCCCTCAAGCGGTCGTACAAAGACGGTGCCGCGCGTTTCAATGCTTATCTCGAAGACTACGCCTTGCTGGCGGGCGCGATGATCGATCTGTACGAAGCCTCGCTCGATGGGCGCTACCTCGAACATGCGCGCACGCTGGCCGGGGTCATCCTCGAGCGCTTTATCGATCGCGCCAAGGGAGGATTTTACTTCACCTCCGACGATCACGAGACGCTCATCACGCGCAGCAAGGCGGCCTTCGACGGCTCGACGCCGTCGGGCAACAGCGCGGCGGTAACGGCCCTCCTGCGGCTTTTCGAGTACACCGGCGAGACCCAGTATCGAATCGAAGCGGAACGGGCTCTGAAGCTGTTTCGTGAGTTTATTGAAAAGCAGCCGTTCGGATTTTCGCACATGCTCGAGGCGGTTGATTTGTATCATCGGGGCGCGACCGAGGTTGTGATCGTGGGCCGGCGCGATTCGCCGGAGTTTCGCGAATGGATCGAGCGTTTGGGTTTGCTCTACCTTCCGAACCTCGCGATCTTCGCCGCCGATCCGTCGGGCGAGGCCGCCCCCGGCTTTCTGCCCGAGCAGATTCGCGGGAAAAACCAGGTGAACGGCAAGATCACCGCGTATGTCTGCCGCGACCGCACCTGCACGACGCCGATCACGGAGTTCAAAGCGCTGGAGAGCGAACTGCTCGGGTGATCGGACGCCGCTGTGACCCTCGAGCATCCGTATGCGCCTATCGTGCGCAACGTTGGCGAGCGGCCCGCGCGCGACAGAAACGGACCGATCCGTGCGGTCGTGTTCAACGCTGCTGGAGGCGCTCGGCTCGAGCAAATCGTTCGGCGGCTGTCGCTTCCTCCGCTTAACGACGCATCGATAATCCTGCTGTGCGAGGCCGATTGGCACACCGCGCGCTCTCGGCGTCGCGAAGTCGCTTCCGAGTTGGCTTCGCTGCTCGGGATGAGCATGGCGTATCTGCCCGAGTTTACCCGGCCAATTGGCGGCGCGGATGATCGTGCGAACAACCGCGCGTGCATGGGCAACGCCATTCTGTCTTCGGCGCCGCTCACGGAAGTTCGCGCGATTGCGATGCCGGATCCTCAGCCGGGTAGAGCTGACAGACTGCGAAGCGGCTACTTTGGCGGGTTCGCGGGTCTGGCCGCGCGCGCGACGTTCGGAACCGCATCGATCTGGATTGGCGTCGCGCATCTGCACAGCCGAAGCGCTCCCGCCGGCCGCGGCGCGCAGATGGCGGAGTACTTGGACGAGTTTCCGAAGGATGGCCCGGCGATTTTCGGCGGAGACCTGAATTCGACCACCGTGGAGCTGAAGCGCCCGTCCTCATTCGCGCGCGTCATCGCGACAATGCTGATAAATCCCTCGCGATTCAGAAACCCGCAGCGCTATGAACCGATGTTCGAGCGGTTGGCTGCCGCGGGATTCGAGATTGATGGCGCCAACGCGCCCGGGCGTCCGACGTTCACGTTCTCGCGCGCAATTCCCGCGCTGTTTCGTCCGCGCCTGGACTGGATCGCGCTGCGGGGAGTGCGTCCGGCTAAAGGCAGCGCGCAAGTAGTGACGGCGCGCGAAGCATTCGCGGCGCGGCGTTTTTCGGATCACGATTTTATCACCGTGGCGATGGAAATTTAGCCGAGCCGCGAGCGCTTGGGCGCCGCGGGTCCGATCGCCTACAATTGCGCGCGCCCCGGAGGGGCACTGGCGATGGCTTCATCATCCAACGGACATGGCAACGGACTTGGAATGCATCTCGGCACACTCTCGCGGCTCTCGAACGCAGAGTCGCGCTCGATCAGTCCAGAAAATCCCACCGGCGAAAAAGGCCGCGGCGCGATGGCCGAGCCCGACCTTGCGACCAGCCCGGCACGCAGTCTTGGGCGCGGATGGAAAGTGCGGCCGTACATTGTTATCCAGCCCGGCGAGAGCGCGACGCTTGCCGATATCGCGGGACAAGGCGCGATCCAGCAAATCTGGATGACGCCGACAGGTCCGTGGCGCGCGTCGATTCTGCGCATCTACTGGGACCAGCAGGCCGCGCCGGCGGTCGAGTGCCCGGTGGGAGATTTTTTTGCCTGCGGATGGAACCGTTACGCGCAAATTTCCTCGCTCGCGGTGTGTGTGAATCCGGGCAGCGCGTTCAACTGCTACTGGGAGATGCCGTTTCGCAGCCGCGCACGAATCACGATGACCAATATCGGTGCGGCGCCGATGATCCTGTTTTATCAAATCAACTACACGCTGACCGAAGTGCCGCCCGACGCCGCGTATTTTCACGCGCAGTTCCGGCGCGTCAATCCGCTGCCGGAAAAACAGGCCGTGACAATCCTCGAAGGCGTGCGCGGACAGGGGCATTACGTCGGCACCTACCTGGCCTGGGGCGTGCACAACAACGGATGGTGGGGCGAGGGCGAGATCAAATTTTTTCTTGACGGCGACGGCGAGTTCCCGACGATCTGCGGGACCGGCACCGAAGACTATTTCGGCGGGTCATATAATTTCGACGTCGGCCGCGACAACGGCGGCTACCGCGAATTTACCACGCCGTATTCGGGCCTCGCGCAGGTGATTCGTCCCGACGGGCTCTACAACTCGCAGATGCGGTTCGGGATGTACCGATGGCATATCGGCGATCCGGTGCGCTTCCGGCGCGAGCTTCGCGTGACGATCCAGGCGCTCGGATGGAAAGGCGACCCGCGCAAGGGCGCCGAGTTCCTGCCGCTGC
>JBARDN010000105.1:0-13448 GCA_049795175.1 Binataceae bacterium (SeqCode)
CGCGCGGTTTGCTCGGGCGTGATGTACACCGGGAAGGTGCCGTTGGTTTCCGCCGCCGCAAGCTGGAGCATCTTCGGCATCAGCGCCGCAATCACGATCGGCGGGTCAGACTTCGGCCGCGGCGCGGTGTAGGGCGCAGCTTTCATCCGGGCAAGATAATCGCGCATGTATGAGACCGGCTTGGCGTACTTGATTCCGAGTTGCGCCATCATCGGGGCGTGACTAATTCCGATTCCCAGGATGAAGCGGTCGGGGAACATCTCGGCCAGCGTGCGCGCCGCACCGATCATCGCGACCGGTTCGCGCTTCCATACGTTTGCGATTCCGGTTCCGACGACCAAGTGCTCCGTGACGCTTAAGATGTGCGCGGCAAGTGCGAATGGATCCCGCCCGAACGCTTCGGGAAACCAGAACGATCCGTAGCCGAGCTGTTCGAGCTTGCGCACGAAGCCCGCGATCTGGTTTCCGGTCATCGAATCGGTCAGCGCGAACGCTCCGGGCGTGGTCAAATTCATAATTAGCTCCGATGGAGATCGAGTATCACGGTGCGACCTTTGGTGGATATCGCAAATGACTTAATCGCAAATGACTTAAGTGTGCCCGTCGAGTACGCTCTGCCGCTATCTGACTCGAAAGGAGTGCCTGTTATGAACATGAGTCTTTCGCGGCGTGTCTGCGCCGAGTTTATCGGCACCTTCTGGCTGGTCCTGGGCGGATGCGGAGCCGCAGTGCTGGCCGCAGGATTTCCGAAGACCGGGATCGGCTTTGTCGGCGTGGCGCTTGCCTTCGGGCTGACGCTGCTCACGATGGCGTATGCGATCGGACATATCTCCGGATGCCATATCAATCCGGCGGTGACCTGCGGACTATGGGCCGGCGGCCGTTTTCGCGGCGCCGACGTCGTGCCCTACATCATCGCGCAGGTGCTGGGCGGCATATTAGCCGCTGCCGTCCTCTATGTGATCGCCAGCGGCGCGCCAGGCTTCACTCTGTTAAACGGCTTTGCGGCCAATGGCTATGGCGCCCATTCTCCCGGCGGCTACAGCCTCGCCTCAGCGGCGGTGTGCGAGTTTGTGATGACGATGATGTTCTTGTTCGTGATCATGGGGGCGACCGACATCCGGATGACCGCGGGATTTGCGCCGATTCCGATCGGATTGGTGCTGACCCTGATCCACCTGATCAGTATTCCGGTTACGAACACCTGTGTGAATCCTGCGCGCGCGACCGGACCGGCTGTGTTCGTCGGCGGATGGGCGATACATCAACTTTGGCTGTTCTGGCTCGTCCCGATTGTCGGCGGGATCGTCGGCGGGCTGATTTATCGGGGCCTTGCTGCAGAACCGCTTGCGGACGCGGTGGCTCGGCTGGACTCGGGCCTCGCGTATGATCCTCCGCCGCAATAGCCGGGGCCACTTCACGCTACCCCTTCGATTGCAACCTCCCGGAGAACTAGGTTTCCTTCGCTCCTGAATCACCGCACGACTGAGTAAGATTCGATTCGGCGAAGGGTCGGCGATCCACGCCGGACCAGAGCGTTGTTTGCCGAATCGCGCGGGCGCGCAGATCGGCGAGTGCTCGCAGATCCGGGTCGCTCCGATATTGCTCGAATGATCTTTCATCGGGAAAGGTGACGACGTGAACCTCGTGCGGCTGGCTGTTGTCCGGCAGGTGTGCGATTGCGATCCTCCGCTTTAGGATGCCGCCGTAGCGCCGCATGATCTGGGCAGCCGCGGTCTCGAATTGCTCGAATTCGGATTCGCGGCCGGGATGGATATATAGAGAAACGATCAGAGTGATCTTCGTGTTCATCGTGGACCGAATCTTATCCGGGAAGGTGACGCACGACGCAAGGCGCGTTTTTGTCAGCTTGTCCCGGAATGGTAGGATCCAGAGTAAGGCTATGGCCCAGCTCGGGGAGTCCCAGTCGTGTTGATTCAGGAACTGACCACGCAGGAGTGTCTGGACCTGCTGACCCGTGCGCGTCTCGGTAGACTGGCGTGCACCTACGAGGCCCAGCCATACATCGTGCCGATCTATTTCGCCTACTACAATGATTACCTGTATAGCTTCTCCACCGTGGGGAAAAAGATCGAGTGGATGCGCGCTAACCCCAGGGTCTGCGTCGAAACAGACGAGGTGGCAAGTTCGCAGCAGTGGGTGAGCGTGGTCGTCTTCGGTCACTACGAGGAGCTGCCGGATATTCCCGAATGGCGCGGCGCTCGCGAATATGCCCGAAAAAGACTCCTGCAACGCAACGCCATCTGGTGGGAGCCTGGTTACGCGAGAACGATACTCCACGGTACAGAACGCCCGCTGACGCCGTGCTTTTACCGCATTCACATCGTGCAGATTAGCGGCCACCGTGGCACTCCGGAACCGGCGATGCCAGCTGGCACAAGGACGTCGATGACCGGCTCGAACGACAACGGATGGCTGAAAAAGGCTCTACGCCGGGTGCGGAAGCGAACATAACCGATAGCGAAGCTACCCAACACGATCAACAAGTTCCGCGCTTGCTCTATAGACCGTACTTTTCGATCTTCGCGTTCGAAGCCGACGCGGGACCCATAAAACCGCCGCCATCCTAGGATCGCGGCCGAAGGCTTCGGGAAACCAGAACGATCGGTAGCCGAGTTGTTCGGGCTTGCGCACGAAGCCCGCGATCTGGTTTCCGGTCATCGAATCGGCCAGTGTGAACGCTCCCGGGCGTGGTCAGATCCATGATTAGCTCGAATGAAGTTTGAGTAACATGATGAAACTATCGTTGGTACCGGGGCGCCAGAACGATCGCCGCAAAAAAAAAATCGGCGCGTGTCCTGTTCGGGACGCGCGCCGGTTTAGAATCGGAGGCTGCGAAAATTTCTACTGCAGAAACACGTCGAATGTTCCCTGAGCTTTGCAATGACGCGAAGGGATGATCGAATGGTAGGTGCCCTTGAGCTCGTCGAGCGTGAGCACCTCGCCGATCATCGAGACTTTGCACGCATGTGGCTGGTTCGTGGCCACTAGCGTCAACTTGACTTTGTTGCCTTGGGCCTTACCATGCACCGATCCCGATGGATTATTTTGGCTGGACCAGTCGGTGTTGAATGTACCGCCGACCGTGGCCTTGACCTGGGTCAGGTCGAGCGTCAGGGTTCCAGTTCCGTTCTTGACGTCGTCGATCGATCCGGTCCAAGTTCCTTTCATCTGCGCCGGCGGCGTTTTGGCGTCGGAGCTGGTGGCGCTGTCGCTATCCTGCGCGAGCACGCCCGTCGGCACCGACAACACTAAAGTTGCTGCCAGAACTACTGAGACTACGCCTGCAGCGAATAATCCCCAGATACGCTTCTTAATCATATTTGTCCCCCATCAAGTGCTAGATAGTCTAATAAAGCTCGTTAAGCATATCGGAGCTCCTGAATCGAAGCAATTGCATCAATCTTCTGAGACCTTCGGACAAATCAACGTCACCACTGCAAACCAACGGACGTAAACGGGCCGGGCGAGTGGGCTCCGCGGCAATCTTCCTCGAAAGGAGAGCCGATTATGGACTACAGCGATCAGCGTTCGGCGCTGCCCACGCTCAAATCGGGAAATGACCTCCAGATACCCCCGCATTGCGGACACCCTCGCGCAGTGTCACAGTGAAGCGTCTGCTCGTGCTCTCAGGCGATCCTGTCGTGCACGATTACCCGGGTTGCGGAGTGTTCTATAGGGAACACTGGGTCGCATTGCTGGGAGGATTCATACTCAAACGTCCGCAGCTTGCCTCTCAGCCGGCGTCGACGGGCGCGACGCGAGCAAAGAAGGTCCTTGATGCCAATTTCCCGTACGATGCGCGAGAAGATGTATCGCACGTATCTCGAATTTTTCGAGTCTGCCGAACGCAAACGGCGATGGAGCCTGTTTGACGATATTCCGTGGGACAAGCTCGACGCCGCGCACAACAGCGAACGCAGCGCCGCGTGTATCGAGACCTATTGCGCCGAGGAATTCTACTTGCCCGATTACAGCGCGCGCGGAATGGATCTGGTGCGCCAGATGTTCGGGGCGGCGTGGTTTTCGGCGTGCTGGAGTTATGAGGAATCGAAGCACGGAGTCGCCTTTCGTGAGTACCTGACCCGTTCGGGTCTGCGCACGGAGCAGGAGTTTGCGGACTTTGAGGATCGGATTTTCGCGCACGCGTGGGAGTTGCCGTTCACAACTCATCGCCAGATGGCCTGTTACGGCGCGCTGCAAGAGGCTGCCACCTGCATTGCTTATCGCGCGCAACGCGAGGCGGCCAGACGCGACGGCAATCCCGTCCTCGAGGCGATCTTTTCCTTCATCAGCCGTGACGAAGCCGCGCACGCGCGGTTCTATCGCACGATGATCGAGTTCGAGATGGAAGAAGACCGGGCGGGCTCGCTGGCTGACTTCGCGCACGTCCTGGCGAACTTCAAGATGCCGGGCGACGGGCTCATTCCCAACTATCAGGAACGGCTCAAGACCTCTGGCGCCGGCATCAGCCCTCGCGCTTTTCTCGAGAACGGCGTGCTTCCGATGATCAAGGCGATCGGAACCACGCGCGCCGAACTCAAGCAGGCGCTCGCCCGAATCACGCCGATCCTGGTCGCGGTTCCCGCTACCGCCTGAACGTCCAGCTCCCCATTAACTGATCGCTTCCGATGGCCGCTTCGGCTCGCGGCGCGTTAGTCTTGCGTTCGATGTCGAAAGAAATAGACCGAAAGAAGATCCGGCCGCGCGCGCGCGACCTCGGTATCCCGTTCGAGGGCACCGCCGGGCCGCTCAACTCGATCACCGATGTCGCCGGAGTCGAAGTCGGCCACGCGACAATCATTCGCGCAAACGGAAAGCTCGTCGTCGGACGTGGCCCGGTCCGCACCGGGGTCAGCGCAATCCTGCCGCGCGGACGCCGCGGCGGCGCTCCGGTCTTCGCCGGATACTTCGCACTCAACGGCAATGGCGAGATGACGGGAACGGCGTGGATCGAGGAGTCCGGCTTCCTCTCGTCACCGGTGATGATCACCAACACTCACAGCGTCGGCGTCGTGCGCGACGCGGTGATCGCGTGGCAGCTCCGGGCGGGGCAGATGACCCAGCCGTGGTCGCTGCCGGTGGTGGCCGAGACTTGGGACGGCTACCTGAACGACATCAACGGCTTCCACGTGAAACCCGCGCATACGTTCGCGGCGCTCGAGAGCGCACGCGGCGGGCGCGTCGCCGAAGGATGCGTGGGGGGTGGCACCGGAATGATCGGCTACGGATGGAAGGGCGGAATCGGCACTGCCTCGCGCAGGCTCGCGCGTGCGGCGGGCGGCTACACGCTGGGCGTGCTGGTGCAGCTCAACTGCGGCCGGCGCGACGAGTTGACGATCGCGGGCGTGCCGATCGCGCGAGCGCTGGAATCGGCACCGGCGTTCTCCGCGCCGCGCGAGCTTGGATCGATCATCATAGTCGCGGCGACCGATGCGCCGCTCTTGCCGCATCAGCTAAAGCGAATCGCGCGGCGGCTCACGATGGGTCTCGCGCGCACCGGCAGCGTCTCGGGCAACGGCTCGGGTGATCTGTTCCTTGCATTCTCGACCGCGAATCCGCCCGAGGTTGCGCGCCGCAAGCAGCGTGGCGGCGTGAGCAAAGTTCCGATGCTGCGGAACTCGCGAATCGATCCGCTGTTCACCGCTGCCGTGCAGGCAACCGAAGAGGCGATCGTCAACGCGATGGTCGCAGCCGATACGATGACGGGAATCGACGGGCGCATTATCACCGCGCTGCCGCACGACCGGCTACGCGAGCTGTTCGCGAAGCGCGGGTAATGCCTAATTGCGCACGTTTACCGTGATGCTCCAGGTCTGCGCCGGCGCAGTAGACTTTTCCCACGGACGAACGTAGGACATCTCGAGCTTCGCGGTGCCCAGCGTCTGCGCGTCGAAATGAAACACCTGCGTTCCCATCGCTCCCGGCGGCGCGTCTTTTGGAATCTCGAAGTTACCCAGGCCGCGCGGTTTGAGCACGGCAGGATCGTTCGAGGTGATCTGCCAAAGGTATCCGGTGCCCGAGGTCGCGTTGAGCGCCACTTTGAGCTCGGTGTCTGGCGCTAGCGTGAACGATTTGCCGTTGTCGCTGTTGGTAACGACGAGCGGATGCGACGACGGCGTGGCCACGAGCACCGAGCATCCCGCGGCAAGCATGCACAGTATCGCGGCGGCAGCGACAATCGCGGCGCGGATGCAGCCGCGGCGCGGGCGCATCCAAAAAAAAGGCGGCCGGTCGAGGCCGCCTGCAAAATTCAGCGTCGCTTTCGTGGGAATACTTTCCGTCTAGTGCTTGGTCTCGATGCGGCGGCCGTAAGTCACTTCGCCCTTATCGACCCGCAGGCTGAAACCGCAATCCGGGTTGGTGCAGACCCACGCCTTGAACATCACGGAAGCGCCTTCCTGTCCGTAATCCGACAGCGGAATCAGCGTTCCATCGTTACACTTCTGGCACTTCGGCCACTCCATCAGCCACCCTCCTGGAAGCCTACCCATACCCGCTACGTTCCGCTTGCGAAGTTATCCGACCCCACATTCTAAAGCAACGTGGGTCTGATTCCCTCTCCTCCCGGGAAAGGGTGCCGCGAAGCGGCGGGTGAGGGTGCCGCTCTGCTGCCTTTCATGCAGAGCGATCTGCGCGCGCGTGTGTCGAACCTTGGCGGCGATGTTAGACTTGAACGATGGCGCCCGCTTCGACCACTGCTCCAACTTTTCTCATCCGCGAGGCTACCCGCCGAGACCATCGCGAACTCCTGGCGCTGGCGCGCAGGCTCGACTCGATCAATCTGCCGACGCAGTCGGCGGAGTTGCTCGAGTTACTCCTCCGCTCGACGCGATCGTTTCGCGGCCAGATCCGCGAGCGGTCGCGCGCCGTGTATGTGTTCTGCGCGCAGCGGATCGGATCGGGAAAAATCGCCGGCGCATCGATGATCATCGCAAAGCACGGCACGCCCGAATCGCCGCATTTTTACCTGGAGGTGGATAGCGAAGAGCGCTATTCGAAACGCCTGGGCAGGATGTTCCGGCATCGGTATTTGCGCTTGCGGCATTCGATGGACGGGCCGACCGAACTCGGCGGGCTGATCGTCGCGCCCGCGATGCGGCGAAGTCCTGCGCGTGTCGGACGCCAGCTTTCGTGGGTGCGGTTCTTATACCTGGCGAAGCATCGGAGCCGATTCGAGCGGCGCGTGGTGGCGGAGATGCTGCCGCCGCCGGCGCCGCGGCATCGCAATGCGTTCTGGGATCACTTCGGGCGTCCGCTCACGGGACTTTCGTTTCGCGAAGCCGATCGGCTTTCGACCCACGACAAGGAATTTATCCACGCGCTGTTTCCCGACTCTCCGCTGTATACTTTCCTGCTGCCCGAAGCAGTGCGCGCATCGATCGGCACGGTGGGCGAAGGCACCCGAGGAGCGGTCCGGCTGCTCGAGCAGGCGGGGATGCGATTTCTCGAGCAGATCGATCCCTTCGATGCGGGACCATACTACGGCGGCGAGCTCGACGAGCTTGTGCCGATCAAACAATACCGGACTGCACGCGCCGTGGCAGGCGAAGTCGATCCGGGTGCGCATCCGCGATGGCTGCTCGCGTTCGAGGATCGGCGGCGCGGATTTCGTGCGGTCGCGGCGCATGGAATCGCGCAGGGCAATCGAATCGTCGTAGCACCCGGCGTGCTTGCCGCGCTCGGCACGAAACCGGGGGACCGACTCGACTTGGTGCCAATCAATTGAGCGTCGCGCATCGCGGCGCACCCCAGGGTTGTCATTCCCGCACGCGCGAGGAATCGGTGCCGGACCCGCGGCTCGGCGGCGATGGAGCAACGCAATTGGGGTCTCTGAGCGTTTCGTTATTTCCCGTCCTCGAGTTCTTTGCCGCGCTTGATCATCAGGTCGCCCATCTCTTTCATCATCCTGCCCTTGATTTGCATCATCTGGCCGCGCGTTTTCGGGTCCGTATTCATCATCGCCATACCGCCGCATCCGCCCATCATTCCGCCGCCCATCATTCCTTTGCCGCCCATCATTCCTTCCTTACCAATCATGCCGTTGCCGCCCATCATGCCTTTTCCACCCATCATTCCTGGCTGAGCCGTCTGAGATGACGTTGATCCGGGTTGATCCTGAGCGGCAGTAGTCTGCTGATCTTCGGCGAATGCGGAAGCTCCAGGGCCAGCCGCGCCCAGTAAGAATGCGACAGCCACAATAGTCAGTAGCAACGACTTTAAGTTTTTCACCTGCATAACCTCTGAATAACTTTCTCAGTTTAATGGTTACGAGCCGGCTTGGATTAACCAATAATCAGCATAACACATGGAATTCAGTCGCCGTTCCTTTTAATTCCCGTCCATAGGTTTATTCGAGAGTTCAGGACGCCACTTCAATCACTTCGACTCAAGCCGCATCGTGGAGCGTAGCGAGTTCGAGATCAGACATCCATGCTCTGGCTTTCTGCGGCACTCGAACCGCCTTGTCGCGGTTTGTGCCGCCGGGAACCGTGAAGCGACGGAGCGCTCCGCTGTTATGCAAAGCTCTTTGGAGGGAGAGGGTATTGAAGCCGCGTCGCGCGCAGTAGCGCACAAGCGTAAAATAAATGACCATGATCGATCGCGAAAATTTTCCGCGGCTCGCATTATATGGATACGCTGCAATCGCCGCGGGGGTCCTCGTCGCGGTCGGAGCGTGGCCCGCGCTCGCGCAATCGAGCTCGGTTCCGAACATCCGCAGCCAAGGCGGGCAGACGCTCGAGCTGCAACCGTCGATGCCGAGTCCGCAGAGCTCGATGCCGCAGCAGGGCGGGGGCGACGACAATACTCGCGTCATCCCGGTAATCCCGCCCAACGCGCAGGTCCTGACGCTGCCGCAGGCCAGTACCGACTTCATCGGCAAGTGGGGCGGACACCTCGATCTCACGCGCCATTACGGCCACGGCACTCCGCCTGAGCAGACGGGAGTCAGCCTGGTTTTCGGCGAGCAGGACGGCGGGGTGGTGCTGGCGACGACGGTCTTCGGCAACGCTGACGCGCAGATCCTCTCGACCAAGGCGACCAGCGACGGTCCGCGCACGGTGAAGCTGGAAGTGCAGGGGCTCGAGCTTGGCGACGATCCGCCGCTGCGGCATATAGAAAAGATCACGCTCGAGATGATCGACAAGGATCAGGTGAAGTGCCGCAAGCTGGTCGATCTGTACGTCTCGGGCTTCCATGATCCGGCGATGGAAGCAGAGTACACGGGCACGCTGCATCCACTGACGCGGCGCGAAGATCGGATGCTTACGGAAGAGGCGATCAGAAGCGGGCAAGTGCCGCGCGCGCGAATCAACCAAGGCAATCCTCCGCCGCAACCGTCGGAGTAAGGCGCGGCACGCGAGAACAGATTCTTATTGGTCGCCACGAATCCTGGCGAATAGTGACTTGACGTCGGCCTCGCTGGCGAATTCACCGCGGTCCGCCTCCTCGATCCCTTTTTTGATCTCGCCGATCTCCCGTTCGTTCTGGTCAAGGTAATTGCGGATTGCCTGCGTCGCCAGATAGGACGTGCTGCGCGAAGTATCCTTGGCCATCTTTTCGAGCCGCTTCCTGGTCCTCGCGCTGAGCGGGATCTTGAGAACTTCATCCATCCGATGTTTCCCACTCGTCATATCTGCTGATCGGATTGCGCCGATTACTTCATTGCGCGGGCGGAGAAGCCGCGATCGTTGAAACAAAGGAGCGAGCGCTTCGAGTCGAGCGTCGTCTCCATCACGACTTCGCGGCCCCATAGACGATGCAGATACGCCATGGTTTTTTCGGCGTATTCCAAATGCAGGTCGCGGCCGTCGTGGTGATGCTTCAAATACAGCGTGCGGGTCTGGCCGAAGTCGGCGTCTTCAACCTTGATGACCGGAATTGAGCTGGTGCCGACGTTCTTGATCAGCGTCTCCTTGACTTCGCGCCAGCCCTCCTCGTCGGCGACTTTGCCGACCACCAGATCTTCGCCGCGCGCCTCGTACTGGAAAATGTCCATTTCGCGCATCAGCTCTTCGGTCAGGTAGCGGCGCAGGAACGAGGTGTCGCGCTCGACCTCGCGCACCTCGAACAGCTTGTCGCGCGCGGACTTGGTGGGTGCGCCGTCGCGCTTGATCTCGTCGGCGGTGGGATTGGTCCATCGCCGCTCGATGTCCTCCCAGATTTTGAAGCCGAGATGATACGGATTTAGCTGGCCAGGAATCGGGCGCACGACCTGGTTGTGGCGCACGATAAATTCGAGATGCAGCCCCTGCTCGAGACGCAGCGACTCGACGATCTTGTGATGCCAGAAGCTGGCCCATCCCTCGTTCATGATCTTGGTTTCCATCATCGGGATGAAATACTTGGCTTCTTCATCGACGATCGTGAGCAGATCTTTTTCCCATTCGGCGAGATAGGGATTGTGATCGCGAATAAAAATCAGCAGGTCTTCATCGGGCTCGAGCGGGACCTTGTGCAGGTCGGGCTCGGTGAATTTCTGGCGGGCGTGGATTTTCGCGAATGGATCGGGCCGCGGATGCGCCGCTTCGAGCGCGAGCTCGACCTGCTCGCCGTGCGAGCGTTTGCGAATCGCCAGGTTGCGGCGGCAATTCCACGAGAGCGCGTGCGCGGCGTCGAGGATTCGCTCGATCTTCTCGATTCCGATCGAGGGATCCTCGGCGTAGCGCCGCACGCGCATCGCATGCGCCTTGAAGATCTCGATCGTCAGCTCGGCGCGGGTCGAGCGATAGGTGAAATTGTTCTTGAAGAAATCATTGTGCCCGTAAACGTGCGCGATGGTTAAAATCTGCAAGAGCAGCGTGTTGTCGCGCATCAGGTAGGCGATCGCAGGATCCGAATTGATCACCATCTCGTACGGCAACCCGGAGACGCCGTGATCGTAAAGGGTCTTTAATTTTTCGTAGGATTTGCCGTACGACCAGTGCGGGTAGTGCGAAGGCATCCCGGAGTAAGCCATGTACCCGAGCATCCCGGTGTGGTCGCAAATCTCGAATTCCTGCGTGTAGCAGTCGAGTCCGAATTCGTCGACCTTCTCGCGGATACGCGCGTCCCAATCGGCGAGATCGGCGAGCGTGTAGTTCGAGTGCGAGGCTGGTTCGTGCGCGGCGTGACTGCTCATTCCTTCACCCTGTCTTTGGCCAGGAACGCCTTGAACGACGGCCAGATGTCTTCCTTGCGCTCGATCAGCACGGTGTGGAAATTCGGCGCCTGAATTTTGCGGAATACGTTCAGCATCGAGGATTCATAATAGCGCGAGCCGAGCGGCTTGATCTCGCCGTATCCGAACAGGTTGCAGATCGAAGCCAGCTCTTCGCCCGCCTTGAGTGCGGCGGGATTGTCAGAGTCGAAATTGTCGCCGTCGGAGCAGTGAAACGCGTACACATTCCACAACGATGGATGATACCGCGCGGCGATTATTTCGAGCGCCTTCTGATAGCCCGACGAAATGAAAGTGCCGCCCGATTCGCCCTTGTGGAAAAATTCTTCCTCGGTGACCTCAAAGGCCTCGGTGTGATGCGCGATGAAAATGATTTCGACGTTGCGGTAGCGCGTCGAAATGAACTGGTAGAGCAGGAAGAAGAAGCTGCGCGCGAGGTACTTCTTCATCGTATCCATCGAGCCCGAGGTATCCATGATGCAAATCACGGCGGCGTTGGACTCCTCGCGCGTATCGACCTCGACGTGCTTGTAGCGCAGGTCGTCCTGATGAAACGGGAAGCGGCGTTTTTTTACCGCGCCGCGCGTATTGCCGACAGGCGTGGCGTCATCGCTTTCGTCGAGATTGGCGGCGTCGGCGTCGAGCAAGTTTTCGTCGTCGTTCAGCTCGTTGAGGTCGAGGTTTTCGGCGTCGAGGATCGCGTCGTCTGATTCGGCGGTGTCAGGCGCTCCCGGCGCGAGGCCGCGCGCCTGGTCCGCGGTATGCGCGGCGTTGCCGCCGCGGCGGCGCTCGGAGGCGAGGATCCTCATCACGCGCTGCTTGGCGGTGCGGCGCTTGTCCAGCCGCACGCGGATTCCAACGTGGCGATAGCCTTTTCTGCGCGACGAGTAGTCGGCGATTATTTCGCGCAGCGCGCGCCGCTCGAGGTTTGGGAGCTCAAGGTCCTCGAACATGATCTCGATGAGCTCTTCGAGGGTGACGTCGGTTTCGTAATAATCGACGCCGGGGCGGTCGCCGGCCATGTCGTCGCCCTGGCCCTGGCCTTCCTTGCCGGTCTTGCCGACGACGTCGCCGGGCTTGGAGTCGCCGTTGCCCTGTGAAGCGCCGGGAGAATTTTCGCCGAAGATGAAGCGGTACTCCTTGATGCCGCGCAGGGGGACCTTGATGACGCGGTCCTTGTCTTTGCCGATGATCGATTCCTCGGCGATGATGTCGGCGATATTTTCGCGGATCGATTCGCGGACTTTCTGCCGATGCCGCTGGCGGTCGCCGGCGGAGCGGTCGGAGCGTTCGGCGTCAGAGGGCCGGTATTCGCGGAAGATAGTGTCGCCAGTAGCCATGCGGGACTCCTCTTCGCGGTCGGCTTAAGTATAGCGTGTCCGCGCACGCGGGGCATCGGGGGTAACGCGGAATCGGCAATCTGCCGAGGAAGGTTCTCCTCGAATTTGATGCGCGCACTCACTAGCCGCGATTGTGATGGAGCGGAACGAAATCGGCGTTACTTACTGCTTCGGCGGCGAATTTCAGGGTGGCCCTAACATCATCACCGTTTAGTTGCGGCCATGCGTCGATGATTTGCTCGGGCGTATCGCCGTCAGCGACGCTGCCCACGATCATCCTATGGCGCCAGTTCTCATTCATTCCTAGAACGCTTTTTTGACGGTGGGTTCGTTCCAGTGATTTCGCTGTTGCGTTGAGACAGAGTGTCCGAAGATGCTCAGGAATTTCCAAAAATCGGGAGTTCGTTTTGATCCTCTGCATATCGAGAAGGTATGACTCCTCTCGCAGACGCTCAGATGGTGTCATCCTGATCCGCAGGCGAAGGATCTCCGCGAAGCGATTAGTGCAACCAACCGTGGCTCTTCGCACTAATCGCTTCGCGGAGATCCTTCACTTCGTTCAGGATGACGAACAAGAACTCGCTATTTATCAACACCATCCTGTAAGGGGGAGGTTGGGTAAGGGTCCTTTTTCAGCGCGACGCGCGAGCGGTGCGCGATTATAGAACTGTCCACGACCGGCGCCGACGAGTTATCCGGCATCGGTCCCTCACCCGGCCTCTCCCCGACAGGGAGAGGAACCAGGTAAGAGGGAGAGAAACAGGGCCGCGTCAATCCTTCCAGAGGTTGTTGGCGGCGTACTTCAGGACCACGTCCACGCAGGATTCGCAGTAGCCGTTCTCGAGGAGATTTATTACCATCGAGCCGTACTTCTCGCCTTGCTCCTCGTCGCGGGTGCGGGCCTTGGTGATGATGCGCGAGATGTC
>JBARDN010000106.1:0-6160 GCA_049795175.1 Binataceae bacterium (SeqCode)
CTGTTATGGAGCTCCGGCCGTTTCAGACCTGACTAATCGGACGGTGGCGCGACCTTAGTCGAGCGGCACCAGTTCGACACGGCGGTTCTGTGCACGGCCATCCGCAGTGTCGTTGGGCGCGACGAAATCGGTCTTGCCGTATCCGTGCGGGATCAACCGATCAGCCGAGATTCCCTTGCCTTCAAGGTAGCTCGCGACCGCGTTGGAGCGCCGATCCGACAGCTTGAGGTTGTACTCTTCGCCGCCGATCGCGTCGCAGTATCCGTTCACGTCAATCTTGACGTTCGGATTGGACTGCAAGGTCGCCGCAGCTTCATCCAGCACAGCCGCGTCGCCCGGACGGATGTTCGACTTGTTAAAGTCGAAGTGCACGCCGCGCAGAACGATCTTCTGCTTAACCGGCGGAGGCGGCGGCGGTGGCGGAGGCGGCGGAGGCGGCGGCGGGGGAGGCGGTGGCGGAGGCGGCGGGATTATCGGATCGCAGATGTAGTGGCCCGCAAGCGCGCCGATGCCGGCGCCAATTGCAGCACCGCCGAGGCCCGAGAAAACTCTCGCGTCGCTCGACGAATTAGCGCGCGTGCTGGCGTCGGCGATTACAATTCCCGATGCCGCACCGGCTGCAGCACCTGCGGCTGCGCCGATTAACGCGCATGATCCCCAACTGCGCGGCTGGCGCATACTCGCGCATCCACCGAGCGCGCTGGCGGCTAAGGTTGCACCGGCTAACGCGACTACGGATTTGATCAAGCCTGACTGTCGTCTCATGAACTCCTCCCTGCCCAAGTGCGTATTTACGCGGTGCTAGAAACCCCTCACTCGCCGCGACATCGCTCATTAACTCGTAATTGCGGAGCAAATATAGTTATATTTGGGCCCTGAATGCAACTAGGGGCCCTATTTTTTTCTGACCCGCTCTCTGCGCCCGATTTCGCACCGCTGCGCCCCCAATCCGATCACCCGATCGCTGCGACCTTCCAGATAGATAGGCCGAGCCGCAGGAGCGGCCCGGCCATCTTTATTCGTTCTCCATCTTTCCCAACGATCAAGATTTAATGGTGGCCGTTGTCATGGCCGTGCTGGTCGTTGTCATGCCCATGGCCAACGCCGTTGTCATGGCCGTGGTGGTCGTTGTCGTGACCATGGCCAACGCCGTTGCCTTGATGCCACTGGCTCCAGTCCTGAGGATGATTCTTCTGCCACCATCCAGTGTCGCGCCATACATGATGATCGTCGTAGTCGCCGTCGGGATACCAGTGCGGATGATTCGCGGCCCATTCCGGATGATGCTGACGCCACCATCCGGGATTGTTCTGCTGCCACCAGTCAGAGTCGCGCCACACATGATGATCGTCGTAGTCGCCGTATCCGCGCGCCGCGTATGGTGAGCCGATGGCGCCATTGGTTTGTCCACGAATGGATCTGCGGACGTTGGGATGGTTGTTCAAGTACGTGTGCAATCCGGGATGGTTGCGGATGTAGGACGGGTTGTCGATCAACCCAGGATTGGATCGAAGCTGCGCCGCTTCGTTGGGATGATGATTCAGATAATTGTTGAAGTCGGCGTCGTACTGGCGGACCTGCGCAAACGCCGGGCCTGCGCTCACTATCGCGAGCAGCGCGGCGGCCATGATTGCGAGTAGTGTCGTCTTCATCGTTATTTTCTCCATCGGTTCACAGAGGGTGAATTTCACGATCTAGTGATGATCCGGATGGCGCTTGTTCCACTCATCCGGATGGTTCTTCTGCCACCATCCTTGATCGCGCCACACATGATTCGAATCGTAGTCGCCAGAGCCGTGCCCGGCGTAGGCTTCGGGTCCGCCACGCCTCATGCCGCCGTCGGACTGTGCGCGAATCGTCCTGCGGACATTGGGATGGTTATCCAGGTAGGTGTTCAGTCCGGGGTGATTTTTGATGTAGGCCGGATCGTCGATCAAGCGGGGATTGGATCTTAACTGAGCCGCTTCGTTTGGATGATGACTCAGGTAGTTGTTGAAGTCCGCGTCATATTGTCCCACCTGAGCGAACGCCGGACTTGCGGTCGCTATCGCTAACAGCGCAGCGGCCATGATTAGGAGCATACTTTTCATCGATTGTCCTCCGTTGCGGCGAAGCCGCGATCGCTGCGGGACGCATCCATTTTTCGCATACGATTGTCTCGCATACGATTGTCCTCGTTCACCGGTTTCAACTCATCTGAGGTTTGTGAACCCTCGTTAATTTGCCGTGCCAGTATGACGCTAGCGCGAAAGCGAGCAATCGATATGCCACCCTTGCCGCTCGCCGTGATTGAGGTTTCTTTTATCAGAAATCGCTATAGAGGACGAGATTATTTCTCTGCGAGGATGCTCTGGCCGGTAATTCTTTCCGGCCTGGATCGCGGGCCCTCGATCGCGTAATTGGGCGCCGTGCGCGCACGATTTGGTGCCGGCCGGGGCATCCGGATAATCCCGATCGCGGCGGGTTTCTACGATGGAGTCCAAGGATGCTAGAATCAGTCCCTCACTATGCTTCCACTTGCGCGCGGTAAAGAAGGCAGCTTCCGGCTGGTCTCGGGCTACAAGCCCGAGGGCGATCAGCCGGCTGCGATCGAGGCGATCGTCAAGAATTTGCGCGAGGCGGTGCCGCATCAGGTGCTGCTGGGCGTGACCGGCTCGGGCAAGACCTTCACGATGGCGAACGTTATCGCGCAGGTGAACCGTCCGGCATTGGTGATGGCGCCGAACAAGACGCTCGCCGCGCAACTCTACAACGAATTCAAGAGCCTGTTCCCCGACAACGCGGTCCGCTACTTCGTCTCCTACTACGACTACTACCAGCCCGAGGCTTACGTCCCCTCGACCGACACGTTTATCGAGAAGGACTCGAGCATCAACGATGAGATCGACAAGCTGCGTCACTCGGCCACCAAGGCGCTGCTGGAGCGCAACGACGTGCTGATCGTCGCGTCGGTCTCGTGCATCTACGGATTGGGCGAGCCGGAAGTATATTTCGAGACGGTAGTGTTTCTGGAAGAAGGCCAGACGATGGAGCGCGACCGCGTGCTCCGCAAGCTGGTCGATATCGCGTATCAGCGCAACGATTATGATTTCCATCGCGGGACCTTCCGCGTGCGCGGCGACACGGTCGAGATTTTTCCTGCCTATGAAGAACAGCGCGCGGTGCGGATCGAGTTCTTCGGCGACCAAGTCGAGGCGCTGTACGAGATCGACGCGCTGCGCGGAAAAGTGATCCGCAAGCTGCAGGCGGTAGCGGTCTATCCGGCCTCGCACTATGTCACGACCTCGGACCGGATGGAGCGCGCGGTGGTCGGGATTCGCGAGGAGCTGAAAGCGCGGCTCGAACTGTTTCGCTCCGAGAACAAGTTGCTGGAAGCACAGCGCCTCGAGCAGCGCACGATGTACGATCTCGAATTGCTGGCCGAGATGGGCTTCTGTCCGGGAATCGAGAATTATTCGCGCCATCTGACTGGCCGCGCGCCCGGCGATCCGCCGCCGACCTTGCTCGACTACTTTCCCAAGGAGTCGATCTTCTTTATCGACGAGAGCCATGTGACGGTGCCGCAGATCGGCGGAATGTACCGCGGCGATCGCTCGCGCAAACAGACCCTGGTCGATTTCGGCTTCCGGCTGCCGTCGGCGCTCGACAACCGTCCGCTGAATTTCGAGGAGTGGGAGACGCACGTGAATCAGGCGGTTTACGTGTCGGCGACGCCCGGCGATTACGAGCAGCAGCGCTCGGGCGGGCTTATCGTTGAGCAGCTTATCCGCCCGACCGGGCTTATCGATCCGCAAATTGAAGTGCGCAAGGCCGGCTCGCAGGTCGATGACCTGCTCGAAGAGATCCACAAGCGCGTCGCCGTGGGCGAGCGTGTGCTCGTCACCTGCCTGACGAAAAAGATGGCCGAGGATCTGACTGACTATTACCACGACCTGGGCGTGCGCGTGCGCTATCTGCATTCGGATATCGAAACGATCGAGCGGGTCGAGATTATCCGCGGTCTGCGCAAGGGCGACTTCGACGTGCTGGTCGGAATCAACCTGCTGCGCGAGGGACTGGACTTGCCCGAGGTTTCGCTGGTCGCGATTCTCGACGCCGACAAGGAAGGCTACTTACGCTCGGCGCGCTCGCTGATCCAGACGATAGGACGCGCGGCGAGAAATCTTCATGGGCTAGTCCTGATGTACGCCGATCGAATGACGGACTCGATGAACAAGGCGATCGGCGAGACCGATCGGCGCCGCGCCAAACAGGTCGCATACAACGAGGCGAACGGCATCACGCCGGCGACGATCATCAAGGCGATCGACGCCTCACTGGTCGAGATGTACTCGCCCGAGTGGGCGGTCGTGCCGGAGATCGACGACAAGCCGAGCGACGAAGATCTGCTACCGGCGCACGAGCTGCCCGAGCGAATCAGCGCGCTGCGCCACGAGATGATGGACGCGGCGGAGAAGCTCGACTACGAGCGCGCCGCGGAGCTTCGCGACCAGATCAAGAAGCTCGAACGCAAAGCCTTTGGGATGGACCGGACTCGTCCCGCTCCGACCAAGGCGCCGGCGGGCTCGGCGGGTACTCATGCGAGCGACCCGAGCCGCGACCGCGTCCAAGTGAAGAAGCCTCCCGAGGCGCCGATCAGGATGCGTCCGCGCAAGGGCACCGGCGCCGCAATGGCCGCAGCCGGCGCGAGCAAGCGCCCGGTCAGGCAGGGCAAGCTCAAGCTCGTCCCCGACGACCCGAAGTAGATTCCATTAGCCCGGACGTTAGCCCGTGATTCGCGCCACAGGACGCACCGGTAGCGTGTCGCGTCGAAGGCGCGGTGGGTTCGTTTGGTATCTTTTGGGCCTCGTGAAATGGTCACAAAAAGAAATTCATGAGGAATTTCCCGTATTTATTCGCGGACGATACCGGCTTGGGTTCGTCAATTTGTTCATCCGAAATTCCCTCGTTTTCGCTCAACTATCGCCTACCTGGTTACGTCACATTTTCGCCGCATCGGACCTTTTCGCGGGGGCGGCCCTGCGCGATACTTCGCGCGTCCACGCCGAAAAAACAAGGCTGAACAGTTCAGCCTTGTTTTTTTGCTCGACATGGTTTATGCGCGCGAATCCGGATGGTGTCGGGGGGCACCGGCTTCAGCCGGTGCGAAATCACAGGCTAAAGCCTGTGCCACTGGAGAGCTTTGCGTAACCCTTCCGCCGCAAAAAAACGGATACTCTCGAAGTCAGCCATTTTCGGGCGGGCTATGCGGAAGCCACGATTCTTCTGGCGATGAAACATTTGTCACTTCGGCCAGACGGGGAAATTCCAAAGCGCGGCAGGCGCGCGTCAAGGGCTGGATTTCTCAGTGGCGCGCCAAATCTTCATGAGAAGAGCATCGGGAATCGGCGTATCCTGTTGAACGGATATGCATGCCGTCGGCAGTTGCGGCGTCCTTTTGGAACTTGAGTCGCTTGAACCGATTCGGCCGGAGCATGACTCAGCAAGGAGTTTAAAAAATGGCACTCACGTACAAAACAATTCTTTGCCCCGTCGATTTCGATGAGAATTCTCTGGTTGCGCTTGATAAAGCCGCCGAGATCGCGCGCCACTTTGGCAGCTCGATCATCCTGGTTCATGTGCTGGAATTGGTGCTCGTCTCGGGCGAGATTTATGCGCCGCCTGCGATGATTGCGGACCAGGAGAAGGCCGCACGAGCCAAGCTCGAGGATATCGCGAAGCAGAAACTCGCCGGCATCAAGCACGAAGCGTTGATCTACACCGGCGACGTCGTCGGCTGCATCATGCAGGCCGAGATAAAGCATAAGCCAGACCTGATCGTGATCGCGACGCATGGCCGCAAAGGCTTAAAGCGCATGATCCTTGGCAGCGTCGCCGAAGCAGTAGTGCGCAAAGCCGCATGCCCTGTAATGACGATCCGGGAGTAATCCGGCGCGAGTACGCTGCCCCCCTGAACCACATGAGGTTATGATGAAGCAGGTTCTGTCTTCGCAGGAAGTCGAGGTGATTGATGCTTACTGGCGCGCGGCAAATTACCTTTGCGTCGGGATGCTTTATTTGCGCGACAATCCGTTGCTCAAAAAGCCGCTTCGCGCTGAGCATATCAAGCGCCGGCTGCTGGGGCATTGGGGAACCGACCCGGGACAATCGCTGGTCTGGG
>JBARDN010000107.1:0-4859 GCA_049795175.1 Binataceae bacterium (SeqCode)
CTTCCGGGCCGGCGCCGAAGCCGCGCGTCCCGGCCGCGAGCAATTACGCGGCGAGCTTGGACTTGCGCCGGGACGCCCGGTAATCCTGTTCGCCTCAAAGCTGCTGCCGCGCAAGCGCGCCCGCGATCTGATCGAGGCATGCGCTGCGCTTCATTCTCCGCCGCGGCCGTATTTGCTGATCGTCGGCGACGGTGAAGAGCGCGCCGCACTTGAGGCTCGCACGCAAAAGCGTGGACTCGGCGGCGCGGTCCGCTTCCTGGGCTTTCGCAACCAAACTGAGCTTCCGCGCCTGTATGACCTTTGCGATGTATTCGTGCTCCCTTCCGACGCGGAGCCGTGGGGACTGGTCCTCAACGAAGTGATGAACGCCGCCAAGCCCGTGATCGCGAGCGACGCGGTGGGCGCGGCGCCCGACCTGGTAATCGAGGGGGAGAATGGTTTCGTTTATCCGGTCGGCGATATCGCCGCGCTCACGCGAGCGATCGAGCGCATCACCAGCAGCCCCGAGCATGCCGCCGCGATGGGCGCGAAGAGCCTCGAAATCGTCGCCCGCTACAGCTTCGATGCCGACCGCACCGGCCTGCTGGCAGCCCTCGCCGCCGTAACCGGCCGCGCCGCACAGAATTAGCATGACGACGATGCAGCCGAGTCTCAGGCGCAATGTCGCATGGAGCTACGTCAATTGGATCGCGGGCTTCGCCGCTCCGCTTATCCTGATCCCTCTTTATGTCCGGCTACTCGGGCACCAGCTTTACGGCGAATGGCTCGTGATCGTGAGTATCGCTTCTTATCTCGGTCTTGCGAATCTTGGTTCGTGGCAAGCGGTCGGGAATCGGATCGCCGAGGCGATCGCGCAGGATCGGCGCGACGAGATCGGCCGCCTGATGTCCACCGGGTTCATTGCTTACAGCGCGATTATCACCGCGATTGTGCTCGCAGTGTTCGCCGCCACCCCGATGCTGACTCGACGGATGATGCCCGCAGTCGATGGTGAAACGTTAGTGGCCTTCTACGTTTTCATCATACTTTCTGCGCTAGGGTTCCCGCTGCGGGCGCATTCAGTAATGCTGCGCTCATTCGAGCGCGTTGATATCGAACAGCGGATAAACACCTGCACGAGCATCTGCCGAATCGCCGCGATGGCTGCTGCCCTGCTTGCGGGTTTTAAGCTGGTCATGGTGGCTGTTATTCAGGGCGGCGCGACGGTTGCTACCGGCGTTGCGTCGTACATTGTTGCGGTTCGACTCGACGCGGATGCGCGGCCGAGGATGTCGCGGTGGTCCACGTCGTTGCTTGGGAGCCTCGTCAAACCCAGTATCGGGTTTTTCGGCCTGACCGTCGCTTCGACACTGGCTTTCGGGGTCGACAACTTAGTGATTGGGTACGCGATGGGAGCGCGCGCCGTAACCCAGTACGCTGTCCCGTTTCGGCTGATGACGATACTCTCGGGCGGGTTTACGGTGGGAATTTCCGCGCTGTGGCCCACTATCACGAGATTTCACTCTGGCGATAGGCTCGACGAGCTCCGGCGCGGACTTGTCATGCTGATGCGCGTGGCCTTCGTGTTCGGCGGCGCAGCGGGCGTCGCGTTATGGTTCCTTGGCCCGGGATTCATCCGCATCTGGGCGGGACCGGGCGTATTTCCCGGCCGCGCGACCTTCGGCCTCCAGATCGTTCTGATGGTCACGCAGATGCTGCTGACCCCTGCCGACGCGGTTCTGATGGCGACCACGCGGCATTACGGATACGCCGCTCTCGCGGCTGTCGAGGGCGCGCTCAACCTTGGACTGTCGCTGTGGTGGGTTCGTTATTGGGGACTGGCGGGCGTGATTGGAGCCACCGTCGCGGCGCGGCTGCTTACCAACGGATGGTACCTGCCAGTGGCGGCGCTCAGGACGATCGGGATGAGCGGGAGCGAATTTCTCCGCGCACTCGTACAAACCGGAGAGGGCGCGATCGCAAATGAATCGGCTTGAGCGGATCAGCGGCACGCTGCGCCACGCCCCCGGCCTTGGGCGAGCAGATCGGCTCTGGAACCATGTGCGCCCGCTCTATGATCGCGTTCTTCGCGCCTCGTTCGGCGTACGCGGCCTCGAACGCGTCGTCAACGGTAGCGACCGAATCCTTCTAAGCCCGCTCTCGCGCCACTTCGTCAGCGAAGCCTACGAGCCCGAGGTATGGCGCGCGGTGATGAGCTATACTCGCGGCGGCGACACGATTGCGGAGGTCGGCGCGAGTATCGGTATCTATACGCTCGCGCTTGCGAGTCGCGTCGGTGTCGATGGCCGCGTGGTTGCCTTCGAGCCCGATCCCGAAAGCGCAGCGGAACTCAAAGCTAACGTCGCGATTAACGGATGGCAGCATCGCATCAGAATCATGCGCGCGGTCGTGGGCGAGAGTTCCGGCGAGGTCAGCTTTGCGTGCGGCCGCGGGATGGAGTCGCGCGTCGCGAGTATCGCGAACTCGTCATACGCGTCGCTTCGTGTCCCGATGGTCACGCTCGATAGCGTGTTTCCCGATTCGCGTGTCGACTTGCTCAAAATCGACGTCGAAGGCTACGAGGAGCCAGTCTTGCGCGGAGCACAGTCGCTGCTCGCAGATCGAGCGCGTCGTCCGCGCGCAATCGTCGTCGAGGTCCATCCGTTCGCGTGGGAAGCCGTCGGAACGACGAGTGACTCGATTCTCGGTCTGCTAACCGGCGCTGGCTATCGTGTGAAGTCGGCCGATGGCGTCTCTGTCAGCCGCATATCCGAATATGGCCATATCGTTGCCACCTCGCTTTAGTGCTGGGAGATCGGTCCGCGTCTTCGTCCGCCGCTACGGGGGCGCAGCATGAACCCAGGATGGAGTTCCACGGAGCTGGCAGCCCGCATCGATTGCCCTGGCTGCGGTGCACCTCCCGACGGCTCTATCGTCGCGCGGCGCGGCGACGGCCTGCCGTTGCGGGCATGCTGCGGATGCGGCCTGTTATTTGTCGATCCGGTGCCGACCCCGGCGGCGTTGCTCCTGCGCTACCAGAATGGCTACTTCTCTGGCGCCGCAGACTTCTTCTGCGGACAAAACTACTGCGAGGCGCGTGACCGCGCGATTGAGCACGGCACTGTCACCGGGTACCGCGAAATCGAAGCCAACTTCGATCTGGCCGGCAAATCCGTCCTCGATATCGGATGCGCCAGTGGCGCCTTGCTCCAGAGCCTCAGTCGCCTGGGGACCAGGCGTCTGGTCGGGATCGATGTTGCCGATGAACCTCTGCGCTTCGGCCGCACGCGCTACGGTCTCGATCTGCGCCGGGCCGAACTCGCGCAGGCCGGCTTTGCGCCGCGCGAGTTCGATCTGATCCTGATGGTCGATGTGATCGAGCACGTGACCGAACTCGACGCTTTTCTGTGCGAGGCGGCGCGATGCCTCGCTGACGGCGGCGCGATCTATATTTCGACGCCTGACGCGGGTGGCTTTTGTGCGGCAGGCGATCGCTGGTGGCATCTCTCGATTAACTACGAGCACGTCCATTACCTGTCGCGCGAGAGTCTTGGCCTGCTCGCGCGGCGTCACGGTCTTAAGGCCGTCAAATCGTGGTCCGAAGGTTATCCTGTCGCTCCGAAGCAATATCGACTAAGTGCCATGCCGCGCCCGCTCAGGCTCGCGCTTGAACCCCATGTCGCGATCTCTAACTCGCTGATGCGGTTTCGCTATCGGCATGCCGCTGAGCGCGGGCAGGGTGTTCAGCTGAACGCGATCCTGCGCCGCTCCTCGGACGGCTGATCCTCCGACTATGGCCACATCATTGCCACCGCGGATTGACGCCGTCGTGCCGCAGGCGATGGCTCCGGCGGCTGGCGTGCGCCCACGCTTGCTGGTCGTAATCTATGCAAATCCGGACTACTACCCACCGATTGTAAACGCTCTAAAGATCCTTCGGCACCATTTTCAGGTGACAATCATCGCCCGGAACATGGGTAAGCCTTTGCGCGATTGGGGAGATATCGAGGTAATCCGCGTTGGTGATTACGATTCCGCTGAAGCCAAGCAGAGCCTCTCGACGCTCTCGAAACTAACTGAGCTGTGGCGTTTCTGCGCCGCCGTGCGGAGGAACGTCGCGGAGCGGGAGCCGGACGTGATGTATGCGTATGATACTTACGGGTTTGTATCCGCGCTGCGCGCGCGTCACGCTCGCCGGATACCGATAATATTTCAATTGCACGAGCTTCCTGAGCTGAAGAAAGGATACGCAGGTTCACTCCAGTTCTGGATTACGAAGTACGCGCTGCTTCGGACGAAAGCGGCGAGCCTAATCGTGTTTCCGGAAGCGAACCGCGCGCGCATTTGGCGGCAGGCCGCGCGTGATCCGCGACCAGCGCTGATCGTCCCCAACTGCTCGAGCTTCGATTTCTTTTCGCCGCCCGGAGATTTCCGTGAATTGGCGCGACGGCGCTTTGCCGCGCGGCGCCTGCTTTATATCGGTTGGATGAGCGAAAATAACGGACAAATGGAAGCCGTTCGCGCCCTGGCATTGACAGGCGCAACCACCACTCTTGCTCTAGTGGGTCCGCATGAAGATCGCTTCGGTACCGAGCTTCACCGGCTCGCCGAAAATCTGGCCGTGCTGCCCAGAGTCCAGATAGACCGGTGGGTGCCTCATCCCGAGCTGGCCCCGCGGTTCTGCGCGTGTGCGGTGGGTCTGTCACTCTACCGGCCGGTGTCACAAAACTGGGAATTCAATTCCTCAGCGACAAACAAATTGTTCGAATATGCCGCATTGGGTATTCCGGTCGTGGTGCCCGATCGCAAGAGCTATCGCGAGTTCTTTGCCGATGACGATTGGGGAATTTATGCCAATCCTGAAGACTCGGAGTCGCTGG
>JBARDN010000108.1:0-1701 GCA_049795175.1 Binataceae bacterium (SeqCode)
TGGCGATTGAATCATAGAGCGCGGTTTCGCCGTTGGTCTTCAGCAGACCGAGCTTCTGCACCGCGGCATGATGGTCAGTGGTGAAGGGCTGGAGAAGGTAGGGACGATCCGAGAATGCGAATACTGCGATTTCATCGCACGGATACAGCTTGGTGAGAAAATCGGCGAGCGCGCTGCGAACGGTCGGCAGCTTGGGCTGCATGCTCCCGGAGGTGTCGATCACCAGCGCAATCGACTCCGGCGCGGCGCCATCGTGGTGAAAGAACGCGATCGGATATGCCGTCGCGTTTGCATAGGTCTCGAAATCAGCCTGCCTCAATCCGCCAATCGGCTTGTGCGCCGCATCGGCGACATTCACGTTGAGCATCGTGAAGCCGGGTTTCGCCGCGACATCCTTGGACGCCGTCGGCATCGGGCAAAGGTTGAGAACTGGCGGCGTCGACGGGGCGAGAGGCAGCCCTCCTGCCGAGGGACGCTGCGTTCCCGCGCATCCGGCGCAGGCCAGAACTGCCGCAATCGAAATCAGTCCGCAAATAACGCGTAGTCGCACCGATGCGCTCCTTTTGGTGATGACGCAGTGTGGAATGCAATACCACATCGTGATGCGTGGCTCCTACACTTTCGCATCGGTCCAAAAGGGATTCCTCGCGCGGCAGCCACGTGCGGGAATGACAGAAGCCGGTGCGCGCGCGGTAGCAATGTTTCGACTGCATCAAGGCGGCTTGATTAGCGCGCCGCGTGGACCACAATCTTAAGGAATGGATAGCGTTCAAGTTATGGCTGCGCGGCGCGCGCCAGCGACCTGGAATGAGTTCCTGTTCTCGCGCAAGGGCGATCTGACGCTCGCCCTCTCAGCCCTTGCCTACATCCTCGGCTGGATCATCCTGCGCTTCACCACGCTTGTGATTGCGGGCGAGGTCGTGCTCGCGATGGGTGAGGCGGCTCTGATCGGCGGGCTGTGCGATTATATCGCGCTCAAGATGATCTTCGAGCGGCGATGGTACCTGCCGAACTCGGGCGTGCTGCCGCGAAATCGGGTCAAGCTGATCGACGGAATCGCGGTGACGATCGAAAAGGAATGGCTTACGCCCGAGATGATCGGACGCAAGCTCGGCGAGATGGACCTGGTCGCGCGGGCGGGCGCCTATCTGACCGAAGTCAAAATCGACGAGGTGCTGGGCAGCGAGGCGGTCGGCCATGTGATGACGCGCGTCACGGCGGCGCTCGAATCGGAGCAGGCGCTGGAGCGGCTCGACGCGATTCTGCGCAAGGTGCTGCCGAAGACCTTCACGCGGATTTATGCCGCACTCAACCGGGTCGGCGTGCGATCGCTGAGCTCGCGGATCGTCGCGAATCTGCGGCATCGCCTGCCCGAGCTGCGCGACGATCCCGAGCTGATGAGCGCGCTCGAGGGCGCGGTTCACGAACTCGGCGCCGAGCTCGAGAAGCCCGCCAGCTTCGCGCACGAGAAGGCCAGTGCGATGATGGCGGCGATGGTGCGGCGGGCGGTCGAGGCGAGCCGCGGGCAGATCACGCAGATGGTCAAGGACAACCTGGCCAAGCTGACCGACGATCAGATTCGGTTTCAGATCGAGTCGAAGACGCGGACGCATCTGGACTGGATTCGCGTCAATGGCGGAATTTTCGGCGCGCTGTTCGGGCTATGCTTCGAGCTCTCGCGCCTGCTGGCGCAGCACGGCC
>JBARDN010000109.1:0-2316 GCA_049795175.1 Binataceae bacterium (SeqCode)
CACACCTCCCCCCCCCGCCGCCCTCTCCCGGAGGGGGACGGTATTTAGTCGAACGAGCAATCGCGGCGATATGCCCCGGCTCCAGCGCGCGAGCGCATCTGCCTTGACCCGGTCTCTGTCCGCAGAGCTAGTCGGCGCCGTTGGTTGCTTTGCCGTCCGAATCGAACACCGTTAGCGCTCCTGCACCGTCGGTGTTGAGCGTCAGCGTCGCGCGCGTGACCCCGTTGGTTCCGAGCAGCGCCAGGCCCGGCAACCCCTGGGGAGTCACATCGAGCCCGATCCGCGAGCCATTCGCGTCGCCCAACCTGAGCGTGGGCGCGCCGTCGGCCGCGACCTCCATCGAAGCGCGCGTCCGGCCCTGATTGTCGTCGAGCACCAATGCGGGCTGGCCGGTCGAGGTCGCGCCAAAACCGGCAACCATGCGCCCGTCGGGATTGAAGAAGCGCAGCCGCGAGGTTTGGTTCGAGAGCGCCAGCTCGATCCGGGTCTGGCCAGTTTGGCTGTAGATCGCAAGGCCGGGCGCGCCGTTATGCGCCACGCCGAGACCGGCGCGGATGTGATGCTGGTCGTCGAACAGCGCGAGTTGCGCCACGCCCTGCGGGCTGACGCCCAGTTCGGCGCGGGTGCGGCCGGTATCGTCGACCAAAACGAATTTGCGCGCCGTCATCGATTTCGGCGTGCCGGCGGCGTCAAGCGTCGCCGCGTTCATCAGATATCCACCGATAGCACCACCGAACATCGCGGCGGCGGTAACCGTCGCGAAGATGCCGAGTCGCTCCTTGATGCTCATGTTTGCGGTCTCCTTTCGAGCGCCGAATCAATAGTTAGGCGCACTGTAGCATCGTGCTGCCAAGTCGTTAAAGCCATAAAAGAGAGACGGCAGATTACGCAGTTTGTACGACAAATCAAGCGCGAGTTGTCTCCGGCGTGCCGAGCACGAAGCAGGGGGCCGTCATTTCGAGCCCGATCATTCGATCGTGATGATTCGAGCACCTCGCGCCGCGCCGGCATGCTTGGCGAGAAATCCCGAGGCGGCCAAGCACCGGAGCCTCGCCGCGTGCTGCGACTCCACGATCGAGATTTATCCCGGACCTGCATCGACATAAATTCCCTATTCTAATTCATCAGAATTTTGGCCATAATAGGCCTATAAGGGCGATGTCGCGCTGACGGGTCAGTGGTGACCACGCGCGCGGGATCATAAAAAGGGGGCGCGATGGCAACAGCGCGGACTATCGTCCGGCGCAGAACCTGCTTTGCCTTCGTGGCGATGATCGCCGCGGGAGCGATGGCGGCACTCGCCGCGATTGCCGGCGACCAGCCGATCGCGAGCTTGGTTTTCGGCCAAGTCGATTTCTACAAAAACGCACCCAACCTGGTCGATGACGCCGGGATGGCGGCGCCGAGTGCGGTCGCGATCGACACGGCTGCGTCGCCCAATCACGTATGGGTCGCAGACACCGGCAATAACCGCGTGCTCGGATGGTACGACGCGGGCGCGTTCGCGAGCGGCGCGGTGGCGGATATCGTGATTGGGCAGCCGGATTTTCTGTCGTCGGCGCCGAATCAGGGCGGCGCGCCCGGAGCAGGCACGTTGTGGGCTCCGGCGGGCGTCGGGGTGGATCGCTCGGGCAATCTCTACGTCGCCGACAGCGGGAATAATCGGGTGACGGTGTTCAGCGCACCGCTTGCCGGATTTTCCGGCACGCCGATCGTCGGCGAAGCGGCTGCGGCCGTGTTCGGTCAGAGCGGCAATTTCCAGTCGAACGCAGGATGCGTGGGCGCGCAGGTCTCGGCGGCGACGCTCTGCCGTCCCGAGGGCATCGCACTCGATTCCGCGGGAAATCTGTTCGTCGCGGACGCCGCAGACAATCGCGTCACGGTTTACTTCGCGCCGTTTGCCGGAGGGCAAGTGACTCAACCTGCCGGTACTGCCGCGAATCTGATTTTCGGGCAAAGCGACCCGAACGGATCTGCTTGCAATCAGGGCGCGGCGGCGAGCGTCTCCACGCTATGCTTTGTGGTGGGAGGCACGACGTTCGGCAGCGTCGGGCTTGCGGTGGATGGAGCCGGCGATCTGTTTATCGCCGACAGCGGGAATGACCGCGCGCTGGAATACACCGGTCCCTTCGGCGAGAGAGAGGGCAACTCGACCTCGGCGCATTTGGCGTTTGCGGGTACCGGCGTGCAGAACGATCCCAGCGGGATCGCCGTCGATGGTGCGGGAAATCTCTACGTCGTATGGAATTTGGGCGACGAGATTGGGGTGTACGAAAACGCGGTCGGCGGACCCAACACTTCGGCGAATTTCATTAT
>JBARDN010000110.1:0-4892 GCA_049795175.1 Binataceae bacterium (SeqCode)
GTCGTGACGTGGGCCGAGGCCGGCGTCGGCGCGGTCGCGACCCAATCTATCGGAGAGCCGTCGTACGGCGCGCTCGGCCTCGACTTGATGCGCACGGGCAAGAGCGCGCCCGACACGTTGCGCGGTCTGCTTGCCGCCGACGATCGGCGCGAGCTTCGGCAAGTCGCGATGGTCGATGCGCACGGCGCAGTCGCGGCGCACACCGGCGCTCACGCGATCAAGCCTGCCGGGCATATCGTCGGCGAGCAATTCTCGGTGCAGGCAAACATGATGCTGCGCGAGACCGTGTGGCCGGCGATGGCGCGGGTGTTCGCCGATTCGCGCGGCGAGCTGGTCGATCGGATGCTCGCGGCGCTGGACGCGGCCGAGGCCGAAGGCGGCGATATCCGCGGGATGCAATCTTCCGCGCTTCTGATCGTCGAGCCGCATTCGACCGGCAGGCCGTGGATCGACAGGATTTTCGATCTCCGCGTCGATGACCATCGCGAGCCGCTGAAGGAGCTCCGCCGCCTGGTCGCGGTGCGCCGCGCCTACCTGCACATGAGCGCGGCCGACAAGGCATTCGCGCGCGGCGAGATCGCGCAGGGAAACTTCGAGTACGAGGCCGCCGAGCGCCTGATCGGCGACAATCCGGAGATGCGCTATTGGCACGCGATCGCGCTCGCCTCGGTAGGGCAGCTCGACGCCGCGGCGCCGATCCTGCGCGAGATCTTCGCGCGCGACCCCAACTGGCGCACGCTCACAGCGCGCCTCCCGCGCGGGATGTTCGCGCTCGACGATGCCGCGCTCGCGCGGATTTGCGCGCTCGAATAGCCGCTTGGCCCGCTGCGTGTTCGGCGATACTCTTTTGATTGATCGACGTCTCGAGGAGAATCGTGACCTATGCCTCAAGCCGAGGGTGCGCGCGCGCAGCCTGAAACCGGCGCGCGAGTCGAATACGAACTCCAGCTCTACTACTGGATGAAATTGATTCGGGCGTTCGAGGACCGCGTCTCGCGGCTCCATCGCCAGAACAAAATCATGGGCGGGGTCTATTCGGGCGCGGGCCAGGAAGCGATCTGCACCGGAATCTGCGCGCCGCTCCACGACGGCGATTTCGTCGCACCGCTGCATCGCGACCTCGGCGTCTTTTTGGTCCGCGGATGCGACCCCGGCCGCCTGATGGCGCAGCTCATGGGCAAGGAGACCGGACTCTCGCGCGGCAAGGATTCGTTTCTCCACGGCGGCGACATGGAGCACTGGATTTTCGGCTCGACTTCGATGCTGGGGTCGTCGCTGCCGGTCGCGGTCGGAGCGGCGCTCAAATTCCGGATGAAGCACGACCAGAATATCGCGGTCGCCTTTTTCGGCGAGGGCGCGTCCTCGCGCGGCGACGTGCACGAGGCGATGAACTTCGCCGGCGTGCAGAAGCTGCCGGTCCTGTTCGTGTGCGAGAATAACCGCTACGCCTACTCGACCCCGCTCGAAAAGCAGATGGCGATCGAAGATGTCGCCGATCGCGCCGAGGCCTACGGCTTCAAGGGCCACGTGGTTTCCGGCAACGATTTGCTCGCGGTGCTCGAAGTCAGCGAGCGCGTGATCAATCAGGTTCGCGCGGGCGGCGGTCCCGCGCTCATCGAGTGCAAGACTTATCGCTATCGCGGCCACAGCGAGCACGACGCCGCGCTCTATCGCGATCAGGAAGAACTGCTCGAATGGCAAACCCGCGATCCGATTCCGCAGTACGAGCTGTTCCTCGAAAAGAAGGGCCACGACTTGAAGCACATCCGCGAACAGATGGACGAGCGGACCCATCGCGTGGTCCAGGAGGCGGTCGATTTCGCCGAGTCGAGCCCACTGCCAAAACCTGAAGAAGTACTTGAAGATTTGTACGCGCCCAACAACGGCTCCGCGCCCAAGGCCAAATAAATATGGAGATGACCTATATCAAGGCGATCAACTCCGCCCTGATGGAAGAAATGCGGCGCGACGAAAACGTCTTCATGATGGGCGAAGACGTCGGCGAGCTCGGCGGCGCTTTCAAGGCCACCGAAGGCCTGCTCGAAGCGTTCGGCGAAGAGCGCGTGATCGACACGCCGATCTCAGAGGCGCTGATCGTCGGCGCAGGGATCGGCGCCGCGGTGCTCGGGATGCGCCCGGTGCTGGAAATGCAATTCGCCGATTTCATCTCCTGCGCGTTCGATCAGATCGTCAACATGGCCGCGACCACCCGCTATCGCCACGGCGGCCTGGCGCAGTGCCCGCTGGTGGTGCGCGCGCCCTCGGGCGCGGGAATTCACGGCGCATTGTTCCATTCGCAAAATCCCGAAGCGTGGTTCACCCGCGTGCCCGGCCTAAAGGTGGTCGCACCTGCAACCGTGTACGACGCCAAAGGCCTGTTGAAGGCCGCGATTCGCGACAACAACCCCGTCATCTATTTCGAGCACAAACGGCTCTACCGCAGTATCAAGGAAGACCTGCCCGACGCCGACTTCACCGTACCGATTGGCGTCGCCGAGGTTCGCAAGCCCGGCTCCGACCTGTCGCTGATCACCTATGGCGGCACACTCTGGCAATCGATCGACGCGGCAAAAATTGTCGAGAAGGAAGACGGCCTCGCGGTCGAGGTGCTCGATCTGCGCACGCTTCTGCCGCTCGATCGCGACGCGATCCTCGCGACCGCGCGCAAGACCGGCAAGGTGCTGATCGTCCATGAAGATCGTCTGACCGGCGGAATCGGCGGAGAAGTCGCCGCGATCATCGGTGAGGAGGCATTCGAGTCGCTCGATGGTCCTGTGCGCCGCCTGGCCGCGATGGATACGCACGTCGCGTTCAGCCCGCCGCTCGAAGAGGCAATCCTGCCCAATACCAACAAGATCGTCGATGCGATCCGCAGCCTCGCGGCCTATTGAAATGAGTATTGAAGTTACTATGCCCCAGATGGGCGAGAGCGTGGTCGAAGGAACCATCTCGAAGTGGCTGGTCAAAGAAGGCGACGCGGTTACCGAAGACCAGCCGCTATGCGAAATCTCGACCGACAAAGTTGACACCGAAATTCCCTCGCCGGGCGCCGGACGAATCGCGAAAATCGTGGTTCAGGAAGGGCAGACCGTTCCTGTCGGCGCATCGCTTGCGACAATCGAAGCGGCCGGGGCGTCGGCTCCTGAAGCCAAAGTTGCGGCTCCCGCCGCGTCAAAGCCGGTATCGAAGCCCGCACCTGCGCCGGTTCGTGAGATTCATCCAGCGTCGCCGCCGCCGCCTCGCGCCGAACCTGCGCCGGTCGCCGCCGCCCCCGCCGACGACGGCGCGCATCGCCGCTATTCGCCGGTCGTGATGAAGATGGCGGCGGAGCATCGGATCGATCTTGCGCGTATCACCGGAACCGGAATCGGCGGACGGGTCAGCAAGCGCGACCTGACCCGCTACCTCGATTCGCTGCGCGCAAGCGGCGCGCAATCGAGCGCCGCCAACGGCGCGGCAACGCCGGCCGCCGCGCAAGTCTCGCCGGCGCAGAAGATTGCTATCGTGCAGTCGCCCGCAGCGGCGCCCTCCGGCGCAGTGTTTCATCCTCCCATATATCAGCCCCGCGAGGGCGATATCGTCGAGCCGTTCACGCGCCGGCGCAAGCTTATCGCCGAACACATGGTCTTCTCGAAGACCCATTCGCCGCACGTGCCCACCGTCGCCGAAGTTGATATGACCGCAATCTCGCGCCTGCGCGACAAGCACAAGGCCGCGTTCGCCGCGCGCGAGGGCTTCTCGCTCACGATGCTGCCGCTGGTCGCCGCGGCAACTATCCGCGCGCTCAAGGAATTTCCGCGTATGAACGCCTCGGTGGCCGGCGACGCGGTCGTTCTCCGGCGCGAGATCAATCTCGGCATCGCGATGGATTCCGACGAGGGGCTGCTGGTCCCGGTCCTGAAGCGCGCCGAGGGGATGTCGGTGGTCGGAATCGCGCGCGAGATCGCCGCGCTCCAGCGCAAAGTCGCCGACAAGAAAATCACCCCCGACGATCTGGCCGGCGGCAGCTTCACGCTCTCCAATCCGGGCCGCGAAGGAAACCTCTACGGCTTCGCGATCATCAATCAGCCGCAAGTAGGAATCCTGCGGATGGGCGAGGTCAAGAAGCGTCCGGTGGTGATCGAAGTGGACGGCGAAGACGCAATCGCGATTCGCGTCATGATGTACCTGGCGCTGTCCTACGACCATCGCGTAATCGACGGCGTCCTCGGCAACCGCTTCCTCTACCGCACCGCAAGAATAATCGAAGCCGCCGACTTCGAGCTGTAAATTTCTCCTGCCTGTTTGCTCCCCCATGTCAGACGAAGTGTCGATAAACGCCGAATTCATGTCCGTCATCCTGAACGGAGGCTGCCGGAGCGAAGGATCTCCGCGAAGCGATTAGTGCGGAAAGCCATGGTGGGGCGCACTAATCGCTTCGCGGAGATCCTTCGCCCGCGGCTCAGGATGACAACAACGCAGAGATTGCGAAAAATCGGCAGCCTCCTCTTTAACGGGGAGAATTAAAGGAGCGCGCTTCTGCCTCTTCCCCGGCCCACCTGCTGCGCGAGCAATCATGCTCTCTTGCTGCTCGCGCAAAGAGGCCGCCGAGACGGCGGCCCTACTGACACTCAGGAGGTACGTTGGCGCGCAGACGGCGCCGCGATTGATTTCGAAATACCCTCGCCCGTCGGGAGAGGGCGTGGGTGAGGGCGGCCTAGCTGGATCGCGGGTCCGTTTTTAACCGCGCGTCGCGGACCGCGCCGCGCTAATCTGTATGGGGTGAACACAATGCGTGCGATGGCGGTAGAGCGACCGGGGCCGATCGAATCGTCGCCGCTGATTCAAATCGAAGCGCCGATTCCCGAACCCGCCGAGGGCGAGATCCGCGTGCGCGTCCGCGCCTGCGGCGT
>JBARDN010000111.1:0-21744 GCA_049795175.1 Binataceae bacterium (SeqCode)
GCTGACAAGAGCGCGCAGAACGTGCTCGATGCGATCGCCGCCGCGCGCAAGACTTCGCTCGAGCGCGTGGTCAACGGCCTTGGCATCCACCAGGTCGGAGAGCACACCGCACGCCAGCTTGCGCTGCGGTTCAAATCGCTGGAAAAAATCAGCGCCGCGAGCGAAGACGAATTGCGCGCCGTTCGCGATATCGGTCCCGAGGTCGCGCGCAGCGTGCGCGAGTATTTCGACGAACCGCGAAACATGCACGCCGTTCGGCGGCTGGAAAAACTTCTCGAAATCGAAGCACCTGCCGAACCCTCGGGACGCGGCGCGTTGCGCGACAAGAGCTTCGTGCTGACCGGCACGCTCGAAAACATGACGCGCGACGACGCCGAACGCCGAATCATGGCCGTCGGCGGCCGCGTGACCGGCTCGGTCAGCCGCAAGACCGACTTCGTTGTGGCGGGTGCCGAGCCGGGCTCGAAGCTCAAAAAGGCGCACGACCTGGGCGTCCGTGTCCTCGACGAGAATGGCCTGCTTGCGTTGCTCGCAGAAGGATGACGATTCTGATGACGGCGCGCGCGCGGATGCGGCTCATCGTCACCGGACGAGTACAGGGCGTCGGCTTCCGCTGGGCTGCCGTCGCCGAGGCGCAGCGCCTGGGGCTGGCAGGATGGGTCCGAAATCAGGCAGGCGGGGGCGTTGAAATTATCGCCGAAGGGGATAAGGATGGATTGGAGAAGCTCGCGGGTTGGGCGCGTCAAGGTCCGCGGTTTGCTAGCGTAAGTTCAGTGGAGCAGGAGTGGTTGGAGTGGAGCGGAGACCTCGCCGGGTTCGAGATCAGATAAGTAACCCCCTCTTTCACGAAATCCTGACATTAGATATACTTTAATTCCACGCGCAGGTTTGAGCATTTGTTCCGCAAGTAACCGTACAATGTCTTCATCACCACGATTGTCAGCTTAAGGAGATTGGACCGAGATGGCTGTACCACCTGAGGCCGCCGGACAGATTACGGATTCCCCGAGTCAGCGCCATTCCGGTGACGCCAAGAAGCCTCTTCAGCGCAAAGAGCGGGTCGTGATCCGCTTCGTCGGAGATTCCGGCGACGGGATGCAGTTGACCGGGATGCAGTTCACGACCGAGTCGGCGTTTGCCGGCAACGACATCGCGACGCTGCCGGATTTTCCCGCTGAGATTCGCGCCCCCGCGGGAACGCTCGCCGGTGTCAGCGGATTCCAGCTCAACTTTTCCAGCAGCCAGATCTTCACTGCCGGTGACGAGCCCGACGTGATGGTTGCCATGAATCCGGCCGCGCTCAAGGCGAACCTCGAAGATCTGCCGGCCAACGGCCTGCTGATCGTCGATCGCGAGGCGTTCAGCGCCGCGAACTTAAAGCGCGCCGGCTACGCAACCAATCCTCTGACCGACCATTCGCTCGAGAAGTATCAGGTCATCCAGGTTGACGTGACCAAGCTCACCACGCTTGCGGTGCATGGGCTCGGACTCAACAATCGCGCCGTGTTCCGCAGCCGCAACATGTTCGTGCTCGGGATGCTCTCGTGGCTGTATCAGCGTCCGACCCAGAGCACGATCGAGTACATCGAAAGCAAGTTCAAGAAGACGCCCGAAATTATCGAGGCGAACATTCGCGTCTTCAAGGCCGGCTTCAACTACGGCGAGACCACTGAGATGTTCACCTCGTCGTACGAGGTTCCCGCCGCGCAGATCGCTCCGGGCCTCTACCGCAATATCACTGGCAACACGGCAGCCGCGCTCGGCTTTGTCGCGGCGGCGGTGAAGTCCAATCGTCCGCTGTTCCTGGGTTCTTATCCGATCACACCGGCCAGCGACGTTCTGCATGAACTCGCGACGTTCAAGAATTTCCCGGTCTATACTTTCCAGGCCGAGGACGAGATCGCCGGCGTATGCTCCGCGATCGGTGCGTCGTTCGGCGGCGCGATCGCTATCACCACTACCTCCGGTCCCGGCATGAACCTCAAGGCCGAGGCCGTCGGACTTGCGGTGAAGGTCGAATTGCCTCTGGTGATCACCGATATCCAGCGCGCGGGACCTTCAACCGGGATGCCGACCAAGCCGGAGCAGGCCGACCTGCTGCAGGCGATGTACGGACGCCACGGCGAATCGCCGATTCCAATTATCGCGGCGTCGACTCCCGCCGATTGCTTCGATTGCGCGTACGAGGCGGTGCGAATCGCGGTCAAGTACATGACGCCGGTAATCCTGCTCACCGACGGACAGCTCGCAAACGGCGCGGAGCCATGGCTGCTGCCGAAGGTCGAGGACTTGGCGCCGATCAAGGTCGAGTTCGAGACCGACCCGACCGGATTTCTCCCGTACTCGCGCGACGAACAAACGCTCGCGCGTCCGTGGGCGATTCCCGGCACTCCGGGCCTCGAGCATCGCCTCGGCGGAATCACCGGCGAGAACCTGACCGGCAACATCAGCTACTCGCCCGCAAATCATGAGCTGATGATCCGCACGCGCGCGCGCAAGGTCGCGGGCATCACGCAGGATATTCCACCGACCGAAATCTTTGGCGACGCGAACGGCGGCGATTTGGTCGTGCTCGGATGGGGTTCCACTTTCGGTCCGATTCGCGAGGCTGTCAAACAGGTGCGCGAAAAGGGCAAGAAGGTCTCGCACATCCATCTGCGCTACTTAAATCCGCTGCCGCGCGATCTCGCCGCCAAGCTGCGCCAATTCAAGACCGTGATGATCGCCGAGATGAACATGGGCCAGTTGCTGAAGATGGTCCGCGCCGATTACCTGATCGACGCGGTCGGCTTCAACAAGATCCAGGGCCGTCCGTTCAAGGTCAGCGAACTCGTCACCCGCATCAACCGCGTATTGGAGGGCTGAGCACCAATGGCTACTGCATTTACCCGCAAGGATTTCGAATCCGACCAGGAAGTAAGATGGTGTCCTGGATGCGGTGACTACGCGATCCTGGCGCAGGTTCAGAAGACGATGCCTGAGTTCGGCATCGCGCCGCACAACACCGTCTTCATCTCGGGCATCGGATGCTCGAGCCGCTTTCCGTACTACATGAAGACCTATGGCTTCCACACGATTCATGGACGCGCGCCCGCGCTCGCCACTGGCCTCAAGGTCACGCGGCCGGACCTTGACGTGTGGGTGGTCACCGGCGACGGCGACGGCCTGTCGATCGGCGGCAACCATCTGATCCACGCGCTGCGCCGCAATATCGACCTCAAGATTCTGCTGTTCAACAACCGCATCTATGGATTGACCAAGGGCCAGTACTCGCCGACGTCTGAAGTCGGCAAGGTAACCAAGTCAACGCCGGCGGGTTCGGTGGACTTTCCGTTCAACCCGATTACCGTCGCGCTCGGCGCGCATGCGACGTTCGTCGCGCGCGCGATCGACGTCGAGCAGAAGCATCTGGGTGAGATGCTCAAGCGCGCGCACGCGCATCGCGGAGCGTCGTTCATCGAGATCCTGCAGAACTGCAATATCTTCAACGACGGCGCGTTCAACGAAGTCAGCGACAAGGCGATCAAGTCCGAGCATCAGTTGATCCTCGAAAACGGCAAGCCGCTGCTCTTTGGCAAGGACCGCACCAAGGGCATCAAGATGAACGGGATGCGGCCCGAGGTTGTGACGTTGGGCGAAAATGGCGTCAGCGAAAAAGACATCGTGATCCACGACGAGACCAACCTCTCGCTCGCCTTCATGCTCGGCAATTTCGAAGCGCCAATGCCGACGCCGGTCGGAGTCTTTTACGCGGTTTCGCGTCCGACCTATGACGGCGCGCTCAACAAGCAGCTCGAAGACGCAAAGGCCAAGCAGGGGGCAGGCGATCTGACCGAGCTCCTAAATCGCGGCGACACCTGGACCGTCAACTAGCCGCAACCACACATGATCGAAAAAGAGGTCCGCCAAACCCGGGCCTCTTTCTTTTTCGCGGCTTGCGCGTAGCCTCTAGAGCGACGGCCGATAACGATGGAGACGCGAACGATGGAATCTCGCGGGATGCCTGCTTCGAGCGCTGCGATCCTGGGCGCGCTGGTTGCGATCGGACTTGCGCTTGGCGGCTATTTTATCGAGCAGGGATTTCTGTCCGCGCGCGGCCGCGACCGCTACGTAACCGTTCGCGGATTGGTCGAGCGGCCGGTCAAAGCGGACGTGGCCGTGTGGAATATCGCCTACACCGCAACCAGCGACGACGTCGTCAAGGCGAATGTCGAGATCGTTCGTGACGCGAAGCTGGTTACCGCTTTCGCTCATCAGCATGGCTTCACCGATGCAGAGATCGAAATAGTTCCGGCCAAGGTTACCGACACCGAGCAGTTCGGCGCGACGCAGAATCGCAGCAACGGGCGCTACCTGGTAAAGGGCGGAATCCAGATTCGCTCGGCCAATGTCGACCGCGTTGCGCAGACCGGGCAACTCACCGGCGATCTCATCAGCCAGGGAATCGTGCTCAATCTCGAACCCGACAACGGCGTCGCCAATCCGGCCTACTACTTCACGAAGCTGGATTCGATCCGGCCCGCGATGCTCGCGGAGGCGACCAAAAGCGCGCGCGCGGTCGCGCAACAGTTCGCCAACGATTCGAACAGCAAGCTCGGCCCGATCCGGCGCGCCAATCAGGGCGTGTTCGAGATTCTTCCGCGCGACGCGTCCGGCTCGCAAAACGGCTTCGACGAAGCGCGCTCGATCGACAAGAAGGTGCGCCTGGTCTCGACCATCGATTACTATCTCGAAGAATGATCGATCGCGCTAGAATCTGGTGCGCTTGAAAAGTCGTTCGGGGATCAACTTCACGACTCCCATGATCGGACGCCAGAACCACGGCACGTACACGACCTCGGCTTTGCGCTGGTAGGCCGCGTAAATAGCGTTCGCGGCTTTCTCCGGAGGGATGGTGAGCAGCGTCCCCTCGCGTCCCCATGTCATCCGCGTATCGACCGTGCCGAGCTTCACCGTCATCACGTGCACGCCCGCGCGCGCCAGGCGTCCGCGCAGTCCCTGGGTGAAAGTATGCAGCCCGCCCTTGGCCGCGCCGTAGACATAGTTTTTCGCACGGCCGCGATCTCCGGCGACTGAGCCGATCACGATCATGAAGCCGTGCTGCTGTTCTTCGAGACGCCGCGCCGCGAGCGTCATCAGGCTGACCGCGCCGGTGAAGTTCTGATGCAGCGTCGCGAGCGCGGCGGCCGGATCGATTTGCGCCGCGTCTTCATCGCCGAGGGTGCCGAAGCACAGCACCACGCCGTCCAGACCGCCTAGTTCCTCGGCCGCGCGCCGGATTAACTCCGCATGCGAGGCGAAATCGGACGCGTCAAATGCACCCGACCGTGCGACGGTTCCCGTGCGCACCGATATATCACTCGCGATTCTTGCTGCCTCGCCGGCGTCGCGCGCGGCGAGATATACCGCTCCGCCATCCTGGGCAAATCGCATCGCGAGGATCCGCGCGATCGGGCTGGTCGCGCCTAAGATGATTACCCTGGTCATGACTCTGGAAGCGCTCGCGCAACTACGCGGGTAGCATCCCGATGCGCCGCGCAAGGCTCGAGGAAAACCGGTTGTTCGGATCGACGGACGCCTTGATCTGCTGCCATCGCGGCAGATTCGGGTACATCGCGCGGAACATCTCGGGGCGCATCCGCGCGTCCTTGGCCAGATAGACGCGGCCTCCGCGCGCCAGCACCATCGCGTCGAGCCGGTCGAGAAACTCCATCAGTCCTTCGGCAACGGGAAAATCCAGTGCGAGCGTGTAACCCGGCATCGGAAAGGAGAGCATCCCTTCCTGCGCGCCGAACTTCTTGAGCACGGTCAGAAACGAGCCGCGGCGGCTCGCGCTTATCGCCTCGAGAATCTCGATGAGTCCCGCGCGGCTTTCGGCCTCGGGCCATACGCATTGATACTGGACGAATCCGCGCTTGCCGTAGATGCGGTACCAATCGTGAATCGAATCGAGCGGAAAGAAAAAAAACTGGTAGTCGAAGCGCGCGCGTCCGGCTTTCCGGCGATGCATCGCGTACAAAACATCGTTGAACGTCCGCACCGTGAGCGGGCTGAGCGCGAAGTTGGGCAGGTTGAACGGGACGACGGGGTGGAATTTTGATTTGAGCGCAAACGGCGCCTGGCGCATCGCAGGCGCAAGCTCATCGCGCGCAGCGAAATTCGCGGCGTTAAGGATCGAGCGTCCCAGCCGCCCTTTGACGCTCGCGCAATCGATCCACGCAACCGAGTTGCCGTACTCGCGGTCGGTGCGCTCGAACGCTTCGAGCGCCGCGTCAAGATTCTCCGCGCGAATCACCTCGCCTTCGAGCCACGCACTCTCGACGCGCCGGAGCTTGAGCTCGGCCTCGAGGATCACGCCGGTCAGGCCCATCGCGCCGACGGTTCCCCAGAACAGGTCGGCGTTATCCTCGCGCGAGCATCGCCGGATCTCGCCCGACGCAAGCATCAGGTCGAAGCTGGGTACTTGGCTCGCAAGCGAGGAGTCGCGGTGGTGGCTCTTGCCGTGGATATCGGCAGCGATCGATCCGCCCAGCGTCACGTAGCGAGTGCCCGGCACTACCGCCGGAAAATACCCGCGCGGCAGGAACACCTCGATAATCTCGTCAAGCGTGACCCCCGCCTCGGCGCGCAGCGTTGCGCTGTCCCGATCGAAAGAGAGCATCCTGCCGAGCCGGGTAACATCGACGACCCTGTTGTCACCGTTCACTGCGGCGTCGCCGTATGCGCGTCCGGCACCGCGCGCGATAAGCGAGGTCGAGTTTGATCCGACGATCGCGGCCAACTCGGAGAATTTTTCGGGCCGGTAAAGGTCGCATTCAAGTGCCCGGTAACGGCCCCATCCGGAGAGCATCGCGCGCTTCGGCCGCGCGGCGACATTCGCGTTCGGGACAGGATGGATCGCCACGGCGCTCATAGGCGCTCAAGGCTAACAGGAAGAATCGCCGCTCGAAACTGGGCCGCTTGCGCCGTTTGCCGTGGACGCGTGGAGCATGATTGATAGAATCGCAACCAGTGGAGGAAGCATATGTCCTGGCAACCGGAAGTCGATGAAATTCGCCGCCGCGTCGAGCTCTCGAAGCAGATGGGCGGCGCCGAAAATATCAAGCGCCAGCACGATGGCGGCAAGCTCACGGTGCGCGAGCGCATCGAGCGGCTGCTCGATCACGGAAGCTTTCACGAATACGGTGCGCTGGCGGGTGCACCCAAGTATGAGGGCGACACGCTCACCGAGTTCCTGCCGGCCAACTTTGTTGGCGGTACTGGAAGAATCAGCGGACGGCGCGTCGTGGTGGCCGGAGACGACTTCACCGTGCGCGGCGGCGCCGCGGACGCGTCGATCGGCAACAAGCGGGGATACGCCGAGCTGATCGCGCATGAGCTGCGCATGCCGATTATACGATTGATCGACGGCACCGGCGGCGGTGGCAGCGTGCGCACGTTCGAGACAATGAAAAGGACTTACGTCCCAGCGGTTGGCGGATTCGACATCATGATGCAGCTGATGTCCGAGGTTCCGGTTGTGGCAGGATGCATGGGCTCGGTCGCGGGAATTGGCGCAGCGCGCGTGGCGGCGTCGCATTTCTCGGTGATGATAAAAGGCTCGAGCCAGCTTTTCGTCGCGGGACCTCCGGTGGTGAAGTGGGGAACCGGCGAGGAGCTGGACAAGGAACAGCTCGGCGGCTCTGATATTCACGCGCACGAAAGCGGCGCGGTGGACAACGAGGCCGAAAGCGAGGAAGACGCCTTCGAGCAAATTCGCCGCTTCTTGTCCTATCTGCCGCAGAGCGTGTGGCAGCCGCCGCCGCGGACTACGCCGCTCGACGATCCGCATCGGCGCGAGGACGAGCTCATCAGCATCGTGCCGCGCAACCGGCGTCAGGGCTACGATGCGCGCCGAATCCTCGAGCTGGTGATGGATCGCGATTCAGTTTTCGAGATGACGCCGTACTTTGGACCGTCGCTGGTCACCGCGTTTGCGCGTTTGGACGGTTATCCGGTCGGCGTGATGGCGGGCGACCCGTTCGCGATCGGCGGATCGCTCGACGCGGCGGCGTCGGACAAGATGGTCAAGTTTCTCGACCTGTGCGACACGTTCCATTTGCCGATCGTGAACTTCGTTGATCAGCCGGGCTTCATGATCGGGCGTGAAGCCGAGCGCCAGGGAACGATCCGGCACGGCGTACGCGCGATGTGCGCGGTGTACCAGACGATTACGCCATGGGTCGCGATTATAGTGCGCAAAGTTTTCGGCGTCGCCGGGGGCGCGCACGGAATCACCAGCGGACTCAACCTGCGCTATGCGTGGCCGTCGGCGGATTGGGGGTCGCTGCCGATCGAGGGCGGAATCGAGGCGGCGTACAAGCGCGATCTTGCGGCGTCGAAAGATCCGGAAAAACTGCGCCGCGAGCTCGAGGACAAGTTCAACGCCGTGCGCTCACCAGTTCGTACCGCTGAGGCATTCGGCATCGAGGAGATAATCGACCCGCGCGACACGCGCCCGATCCTCGTCGATTGGGTGCATCAGGCCTACGAGATTGTTCCGACCCAGTTGGGAATCCGCGCCCGCACGATGCGCCCGTAGCGAAGTTCCGGCTATTGCGCGGCGGTTGCGGATGCGGCGGCGTCGGAGGTTTCGGTCGCGGCTTCCTGATGAATGCCGCGCGCGATCAGCAGCGCTATGATGTAGATTGCCATCCCCACGATGCTCACCTTGATCCACGCTTGCCATCCGAATTCCTTGGCGACCCACAGAGTCAGCGGTGCTGAGAGTCCCGCCCACGCGCGCGCGACCAATCCGAAGAAGGCCCATCCCGTCGCCTGCAGCGCGGGCGACACTTCCTCGAGCGTCTCGGAGAAGTGCGCCGCCCACGGCACATAGCCGATCGCGAGGAAGCCGCCCAGCACCGCCGCCACGACCGCCATCTCACCCCGCGGCAGGCCGCCGCCGGTGAAGCTCGGAATCCACCACGCAAGCAGGCCGATACTCAGTATCGCGCCGATAATCGCGATCGGCTTGCGAACTTGCAGACGGTCGGAGATGTAACCGGTTGCGATCAGGATCGCCAGGTTGCAGAACCAGAAGTTCGAGTTCATCGCGGCCGCTTCGGCAGCCGGGTAGTGGAACGCCTGCGTGAACATCAGCGGTCCGAACGCGGTGATCGCGAAATACAGCGTCAGGTTGGCGTTCATCCCGATCACCAGGATCCAAATTTCGGGATGCTTCAGCAGGCGCCGGAAGGCGTCGTTAGTGCTCGAGGGCAACTCCGCGGCCTTGAGCTTGACCCCGCGCGCTTCCATCGAGGCGATCTCGGTGCGGAAAATCTGCAAGCGCAGATCGGTGCTCAAGTCCTTCAGCCACAGCACGATCGGCAGGAACATCGCCAGCCCCAGAAATCCCGTGATCCAGATCTGCGACTGCCAGGTGTGATAGATCGGCAGCGTCCACGCCGCGATCTTGTTGGCCAGAAAATTCGCGCCCACCGGCCCGATCGTCAGAAGGCCGAACGCCAGCGCGCGATCGACGCGTGGCGACATGTCGCGCATCAGCGCCGCTCCCGCACCCGCCATGGTGCCGGCCACGACGCTCATCAACGTGCGGATAATAATGAACGAAACGATATTGGTGATGAACAGGTTGCAGAACACCAGCACCACGGTCAGACCAAGGCATATGTCGATCAGGATCACGCGGCCGTAGCGGTCGGCAAGCGGTCCGCCGAAGAACGCCGAGATTCCGGAAATTAGAACCGCGAAGGTGATGAAGTAGCCGTATCCGACCTGGCTCAAGTGCAAGAATGGCAGCAGCAGAGAGAGAATCGGCGCGAGTTGGAATTCGTACGACGCGAGAATCGTCGCGACTACCGTCAGCCCGAGCAGGCTCCATCGATGCGCCCCGCGCGGATACTCGAGCAGCGTGCGCGAGGCGACGATACCGCTCATCCTGCTGTCATTACCCAAGCGCAGTCTCCCCAAGCTGTATTTTCGCGTCCGATCGATTCCGGCAGCGCGGTCCCCAGACCGCTGCGCGGCACGATGCCCCCTTCTACAGCCGAAAGACCGCTTAACTCAAGCGCGCAATTTTCCGATACTGGCGGATCACGCTTGCGCCTGCTATGACGCGGGTATCTTGATGGTTACCGGAAAGGACGGCGCCGCTGGCGCACGAGCATGGAGATAAAAAGCCCCGCGGTTGGCAAAGTACTGAGACTCTCTGTAGGTGCGGGCGCGCAGATGGCGCGCGGCGACGAAGTGATGGTGATCGAGTCGATGAAGGTCGAGATTCCGATCAAGGCGCCGTCGGCGGGATGGCTGCGCGAGTTCTGCGTCAAGGCTGGCGATCAGATTCAGCGCGGCGCGGTGCTCGCGGTGATCGAGGGCTGAGCGCGGCACGCGCCGAATCTATTTTTCCGGCACCGACCTCGCGCGCTTGCCCCATCGTTCCCAGTTGATCACGTCGAGGGCTGGCTTGCGCTCGGGCCGCGCCCATCTACCTTTCGGATAGCCCATCGGAATCATCGCGGCGTTCGAGTACTCCGCGGGCACGCCCAGCCGCTCGTCGATTTCAGCGCCATGCATCTGATGCAATCCGGTGATCGAAGTACCGAGCCCGTAAGCGCGCGCCGCCAGGCACAGGTTCTGGATCGCCGGAAAGATCGCGTTCAGCATCGGCTGATCCTTGCGCGCCGCGTCGTTGTATTTCTTGACGCAGCAGAAGATCATCACCGGCGCTTCGCCGACATGCTCGGCCAGATAGCGGGCCGATCGCAGGATGCGCCCCTGCGGACTCTGCGGATCGTTCGCGACGATCTCCCGCGCTCGTGGCGTGAAGTACACTTCCCACGCCTTGCGATAGCGCTGCGCGACGAAAGCCTTGGTCTCGGCATCGCGGACCACGACGAAAATCCACGGCTGGCGATTACTGCCGCTCGGCCCCATCGTCGCCGCTTCGATCACTCTAATGATCAACTCGGGCGCGACCGGATCGGGTTTCAACCGGCGCATCGAGCGAGTCGTGTAGATTGCTTCGAAGAGGTCGAATTCCTGTTGTCCAAACATGGCGGGGAAAATATCAGGTTTCTCGGATGGTTCGTATATGCGGCTGAAATTGAGGTTCCCCAAATGCGCGAGGTGCGGTAAACCTTGACGGGCGCAATCGATCAACCCAGGAGGCCCATCGTGCCGGAAGTAATTCTGCATCAATACGTTAACTCGCCGTTCTCGGAAAAAATCCGCAAAATCCTCGCGTTCAAAAAAATCAGCTGGCGCGCCGTCGAACAGCCGGTGATCATGCCCAAGCCCAAGCTTTTACCGCTGACCGGAGGCTACCGCCGTATCCCGGTTCTCCAGATCGGCGCCGACGTCTGGTGCGATACCGGCATCATCATCCGCAAACTCGAGGAGCTTCATCCCGAGCCTTCGATCTATCCGCGCGGGATGGAAGCCGCGTGCAACGCGCTCAATATGTGGGCGGACCGGCGCATCTTCTGGTCCACCACCCCGGTGATCTTCGAGAAGCTCGCCGCGGTGGTGCCCAAGGAATTTATCGAGGACCGCAGCAAGATGATGCAGGGTGCCGATTTCGCGCAGATTGGAAAGGCCGCGCCGGACGCGCTCAATCAGCTGCGCGCTTTCCTGCAACTTCTCGACAATTCGCTCGCCGCGCAGCCGTATATTCTCGGCGATCGCTTTAGCCTCGCCGATGCGGCGTGCTTCCATCCGGTGTGGTTCTTGCGCGCGGAGCCGACGGCTTTCTCGCACGGGCAGAAGTTTCCAAATCTGATGCGATGGTTCGAGCGGATCGATGCGATGGGCTACGGCGCGATGACGCCGATGGAACCGGACGAGGCACTCAAGATCGCGAAGGCGGCCAGTCCCGCCTCGCAGCCGAGTTCCGACTCGTCGGATCCGAACGGCGTGAAACCTGGAGCGCGGATCGCGGTTACTCCCGATGACTACGCGTTTGATCCGGTTGTTGGAACTGTGGTTCTGAGCACGATTCAGGAAATCGCGATCGAGCGCGAGGATCCTGCGGTAGGACGAGTCGTAAATCACTTTCCCAAGATTGGTTTCCGCATTTCCGCCGCGTAGGCGGATCTTGGAAGTCGCGGGCCAGACTTGCCGAAACATAAGTGATGCGGACAGGAGCTGCGCAATATAGATAAACAAGGAATAGTCTATCCGCGAATAGCTAGTCAGTTTTACTGACTATTCATAGTAGGTATATACTCGATTACTAGGTAAGATCGTAGCGTAGTTAGGGCAAAAGGGGGCCCGTGATTACGTTGCGATCATCGCGCGCGCACCGGTTAGCGCCTGCCGGATTGATTCTCGCCGCGCTCCTGGCGGCGGGGACCGTGATGCCGCTGGCAGCGACCGGTGCGCGCGGCGACACGGCGCGGGTGGCAAATCGACGCGACGCGCGACGTCGCGAGGCGCGCCACGAATTCCTTTCCGCGAAACGAGGACGTCAATTCGGAACGCCGCGCGGCGCGTATATGGCGGCAGTCGCCATAATGCGTCAGCAACAAAAGACGCGTCAGCAGGAGACGGACGCCAACCTCGCTGAGATCCCCGAACTATCGCGGGCTACTGCGTGGAGCTTTACCGGTCCGCAACCGGTTGCGGCCGAGGTCGCCACGTTTGGCGGCATCGCAATTGGTCCGGTGCTGCCGAATGCGACTGGGCGCGTGACAGCGATTGTCGTCGATCCGAAGGTGAGCGGACGGCTGTTCGTTGGCACCGCAGCAGGCGGAGTATGGATGCGCCCGAATGCGAACGCGCCGTTTGCGCCGATCTTCGATGCGGAGCCGACCCTGTCGGTCGGTGCGATGGCGCTGGACCCGACCACGACGCCGAATCCCACCTTGTACGTCGCGACCGGCGAGGGCGACGGTTCGAATGACTCCTATTATGGCGAGGGAATCTTTGTGTCGTCCGATCTCGGTGGCTCGTGGAGCCAGCTTGGCGCGAGCAATTTCGACGACGCCTCGATCGGCAGCATCGCGATCGATACTACGCAGAGTCCGCGGACTATCTATGCCGCCGTCAGCTATGGATCGAGCGCCAACCGGGCGCAGGCCGGATGGATCGAAACACAATGGAGCCAGATGGGAATCTGGCAATCGAGCGACGGCGGAAATAACTGGCGCACCTATCCGCTCGGCACATTTGGCACGTGCGCCTACTTCATGAATCAGCCGTGTCCCGCGACTCAGGTGGTGATCGATCCGGCCGCGCCCGCGAACGTTTACGCGGCGGTCCAGTGGACGGGGGTATTTCGCTCGTCGGATTCGGGCAAGACGTGGAGCCAGATTGTTTTCCCGGGCTTCGCAGGACCCATCGGACGTTCGAGTATCGCGGCAAATTCGAAAATCGTCTATGCGATGCTCGGCGCCGCGGACGGAGCCGAGTATGCGGCTTTCTACAAATCCTCCGATGGCGGCATCACCTGGATCGCCGAAAATGTTCCGAGTGCGAATCCCGGCGAGGGTGTCGTGCTCGACGGCACCGCGGCGGACAATGTTTCCGACTCGATTTTCGGCCAGGTCCTGGCAATCGATCCGGCGGACTCGACCGGCGATACCGTGGTGTTCGGCGGCGTCGGCATCTACCGATCGATTAACTCCGGCGCTGCCTGGACTTTCCTTGCGCAAAACGGCGGAACTCATTCCGATCAGCATGCGATCGCATTCGATCCCTCGAGCGCGCACAGCTTTTATCTAGGCAACGACGGCGGCGTGTTCCATTTTGCCTCGTCCGGCGGCTCCTGGAACGGGCTCAACTCTTCGATCGGCGCTGAGGAGGTGCAATCAGTCGGGCCGCATCCGACCGACAGTGCGCTTGTGCTTGCGGGAATGTCCGACAATGGAACGGGGCTGGGCAACAGCTCGATGCCGCTTTCGGCGGCGTGGGGGCAGGTCGATACACTCGACGGTGCGTTCGCGATTTTCGATCCGGCTGATCCCGCGCTCGCGTACCACGTCTTCGCAACCACGAGCGCCGGCCCCGCGATCGCTGAGTCGACCAACGGCGGAACCTCGTGGACCTCGGCCGCGCCGACCCAGTCGCTGCGCGCCGCGCTTGCGTCCAACGGCGACGCTGGCGCGGGATTCTATCCTCCGCTCGCCGCCGATCCCGCGCAATCGGGCAGGGTGATGTTCGGCGCGCATTCGGTTTACGTTTCCGCCGATGGTGGAAACACCTGGGCCGCCGAGACTACGCAGGATTTGACCGGGGGATGCGGCAACGGGAATTGCGCGCTCGAAGATCTCGAGATAGCCCCGTCGGACGGCACCAGGGCATACGCGCTCGCGATGGAAACCGATACGACGTTCACGCCGACGCCGTTTCGCCTGATGACAACCTCTGACGCCAACGTGAAGGTGGACGACGACAATCCCGCGGGCGCGACCTGGAAAGATGTGACTGCGAACCTCTCGCCGCTGGTGCTGCCGCGCTACACGCAGGCTACCGGCATCGCGATCGATCCGGCAGATTCCGCGACCGCGTATCTTTCGGTCTCGGGATTTACTGCCGCGACCCAGATGGGGCACGTCTTCGTGACGCACGACTTCGGTACGACGTGGGCGCAGGTGGACGGAAATCCATCCAATCAAATTCCGCCGCCCGCGAACGCGCTGCCCGATATCCCGGTGCTGCGAATTCTGGTGGATAGTACCGACAGCAGCGGCAACACGATTCTCGCCGGGACCGATATCGGAATCTTTCGCAGCATCGACGGCGGTGCGGATTGGACGCCGTACAACCTCGGCTCGATTCCGGTGGTGCCGGTGTTCGATCTCGAACAAAATCGCAACGGGATGATCTTTGCCGGCACGTTCGGGCGCGGGGTTTTCGAGATCACCGGCGCGGGTGCCAGTACCACTCCGACCGCGACGCCCTCATCAACTCCGACCGCCGCTCCGAGCAATACGGCGACCGCGACCGGAACGCGGACCCCAAGCGCCACACCCACAAGAACCGCGACTCCCACGCGTACCCCTACTCGCACGGCCACGGCGACTGCGACGATTACCGCGACTCCGACCGCGACTGCGACACCCGCTGCCACGCCGACGCCAACCGCGACGCGCAGTCCTACGCCGACCGCAACGGCGACGCCGGTCACCTCGACGCTCAAGCTGACGCCGAAACGGTTGAAATTCGGCAAGGAAGCGGTGGGAACGCCGGCGAGCGGCGGGAAAACAAAGAAGCTCACGATCGCGAACCCTCGCGGCGCGACGATAACGATCGAGGGCGCATCGATCAGCGGCGATTTCGCGATCGTCGAGAACGCGAGCACCTGCACTTCGGCGCTCGCGGCGCACAAGCGATGCAAATTTACGATCTCGTTCGCGCCGACAGCGGCTGGAAACCGTGTCGGTGCCTTCACGATTCGAAGCAACGGCAAGAACAGAACGCTCACCGCCGCGCTCGTCGGAACCGGCAAGTAGCAGGCTTACTGCGGGTTCATCGCGCGGTACTCATCAACCAGGATCCCCATCACGATCGTGTCAACGTAAACGCCCTTGTGGAAACGCTCCTGCCGGAGCACGCCCTCGCGTTTGAAGCCGCACTTTTCGTACGACGCGATCGCGCGCTGATTAAAATCGTAGACGTGCAGCCACAGGCGATGCAGGTTCAGCTTGTCAAATCCGATTCGCATCAGCACCCGCATCGCGTCGCCGCCATAGCCGCGGCCCCAATAGCTCTTGTCGCCGATCACTATACCGACGCCGGCCGCGCGGTTGTGCCAGTTGATCGCATGGAAGGCGACCCCGCCCAGGTATTTCCGGTCCGCGAGCGTTTCGACGACGAACGAACGGTCGGCCGCCGACGCGCCGCGGTCCGCCGCCGATTCGATGAATTTCATTTCCGCGATCGAGGACTGAGGCAGAGCCAGGATCTCGCCGCCGAGGAACTGGGTGACTTCCTCGTCGTTGATCCATTTCATGATCGCGTCCAGATCGGTTCTCTCGTAGCCGCGAAGCCTCACGAGTTTTCCTTCCATCGGAACTTTTCCTTGCGCGCCGTGCGCGTCTTCGCAAAACAAAAAGGGCAGCCAGTCGGGCTGCCCTTTTTCCGCTGGTTCAAGCCCCCGCGATTAGTAGCCTTTGGGCAACCCCAGAACGCGCTCGCCGATAATATTATGTTGAATCTCACTGGTGCCGCCGGCGATAGTCAGTGCTCGCGACGCCAGCATCCGGTACGACCACTTGCCCTTGTCGACCGCGAACGGAGCTTTGAATTCCATTTGCGAGTACGGCCCCAACAACTCCATCGCGAACTTGTTCATCTTGAGATTGAGCTCGCTGGCTCCGAGCTTGAGCACCGAGCCTTCCGGTCCCGGCGGCAACCCCTTGAGCCGGCGCGTCAGTTGGCGATAGCCGGTGTATTTGAGCCCGAGCGCTTCGCACGCGAATGATCCGATTTTCTGCCGGACGCTCGAATGCTCCCACGCGCTGCGCCCGTTCAGCTGCACCGCGCGCGCCAGATGCGCGAGATCCTTCACCTCGCCGAGCATATCGCGTCCGCCGCCGATTCCCGACCGCTCGAACATCAGCGTGGTGATCGCGACTTGCCATCCCTGGTTCTTTTCACCGATCAGGTTTTTCTTTGGAACCTTCACGTCCTCGAAAAATACTTCGTTGAAATTCGCGTCGCCGGTGATCTGCACCAGCGGACGTACGGTCACGCCCGGGGAATGCATATCGACCACGATATAGCTGATTCCCTTGTGCTTGGGCGCGGCCGGATCGGTGCGGGTCAGCAGGATGCAGAAATCCGCGTGATGCGCGTCGGAGGTCCAGACCTTCTGGCCGTTGACGATAAAGTAGTCGCCCTCTTCGACCGCCTTGGTCTGCAGCGACGCGACGTCGGAACCCGAGCCCGGCTCCGAATAGCCCTGGCACCAGATTTCTTCGCCCGACAGGATCTTCGGAACGTATCGTTTTTTTTGCTCCTCGGTGCCCCAATGGATCAAGGTGGGACCGACCAGCATGATTCCGAGTCCGTTGACGAGCTGCGGCGTATTGGCCTTGCCCATCTCCTCGTTGTAAATGAGCTGCTGCGTGATGGTGGCGCCGCGTCCGCCGTATTCCTTGGGCCAACTGATTCCGACCCAGCCGCCCTCGTGCATCTTCTTGTGCCACTGCAATCGATTCTGCCAGTCGTCGCCGCCCGCTTCGCGCATGGGGCCCAAGTCGTCTTCGGCGCTATGCTCGCGCTTGGGCGCGTTGGTTTTGAGCCAAGAGCGCAGCGTTTGACGAAACGCCTCATCGTCGGCGCTGAATTTGAAATCCATTTGCTGAAAACCTCCGATTGCGGCCCAATACTAATCGTAACCTGGCCGCGCATAAACCGCGTCGGCTGGTTAAGGACCTAACCGATGTTATATAAACCGCCCGCGGAAAGTGGCGCAAGCTGCGGTAAATCGCCCGACGATGCGTCTGCGCAGCGGGAAATCACTTCCCGCTGCCGATCTCTGCGTGACGATCGATATCATTCGGCGCAATTCCCAGATGTCGCCGCACCATCGAGGCGAGTTCCCGCGCCGCCGCGTCGCCGCTGCGCTCGAGCTCGCGCAGGGTGCCGCGCTGATCTTCGAGCGGGCGATTCTGCCCGAGCTTGAACTTGCCCTCGATTCGATCGATCTGAATCTCGAAGCCGACGATCGCTTCGGTGAGCTTCGTGCGGAACTCGACCGGCAGGAGTCCCGGCCACGGATGGATTTGCGGAGCTTCATAAATCGCGATCATCCGATCGAGCAGGCCGGTCACCCACGCAGCGTCGTCGATGATCCGCATCTTTCCGTAAACGTGCACCGCCGCATAGTTCCAGGTCGGCACCGCCGGAGAACTCGCGTACCAGCTCGGCGAGATGTACGAATGAGGTCCGCCGAAAATCGCGAGGCACTGCCCGCTTCGCTCGAGCGCGCGCCAATGCGGGTTCGCGCGCGAAAAGTGTCCTGCCAGCGACGCATGCGCGCCGCCGGCATGGTCGAGCGTCAGCGGAACATGCGAGGCGAGCATCTCGTTCGCGCCGTTGGACACGATCGTGGCGAAGCTGTGCGCCTGTATAAATTCGTGCAGCGTGCGCGTTTCGGTGATCTCGAAGGCTTTCGGGATATACATCGCTTTTCCTCCAATAAACTGCGCATCTACTTTGCGTCCGCTGATCTGCGCCGATAAACCTCGAGGTCCGCGCGCTCCATCAGGCGATCGGGGAATGGCGGCGTTTCGAAACCAAACTTGCGATAGAGTCCGTGCGCGTCGCGTGTCGCCAGCGTCCAGCGCCGCAGCCCCTGCAGATGCGGATGCGCCAGCGCCGCCGCCATCAGGGCTTTCGACAGTCCGCGTCCGCGATACCCCTCGAGCACGAACACGTCGGCGACGTACGCGAACGTCGCATAGTCCGTCACAACTCGCGCAAGGCCGATTTGCTCATCGCAGTCATAGAGTCCGAAGCACAGCGAGTTCTTGAGCGCCCGCGCGACGACGTGGCGCGGAATCTCGGCGGCCCAATAGCTGCCGGTCAAAAATCGATGGATCACATTCAGGTCGAGGCGCGAGACGTCGGTCGTGACCAGAAATCCGCCGACACGCTGCTCGAACGGCGCGCCGTCATGCGCGAGGCCGGGTGCGCGCTCGTCGGGTGTGCGGTAATCGAAGACGTGCGGCGGAATTGAAATCGAGCCGCCCATGCGCGGGTCGGCGATTGGCGCAAATGCGGCGAGCGCAAGCGGAATCACGCCGGCCCAGAAGGGCAGCGCGTAATCGGCCTCGTCGTCGATCGGGCCGCCAGTGCGAACCTTCGCCGAGGTTTCTTCGATTGGCAATTCCAAAATGAGCGTGCCTGCGATTTCCTTTTCGTTTGGCGCACGGGTGCCGGCCCATCTTCCGGGCGCGACGTGCTCAACCAGCGCGCGCATCGCGGCCAGCTTTTGCTTCCGCTCCTCGACCCGCGCCGCGCGGCCGAAGATCACGGCGGAGCGGTAGTTGACCGAATGATGAAACGCGGAGCGTGCGAGCACCAATCCGTCGATCATCGTGACGGTTACGCAGATCTCGGCGCCATCGGCGGCGGTGCGCAGCATGTGGCTCGCGGCCGATCCGTGAAGGTAGAGACGATCGTCGATTCGCGCGTGCAGAGTCGGCAGGACCGAAGGCGCGCCGTCGGCGACAAAACCCACGTGGCAGACCAGTGCGCGGTCCAGGATCGAGTATATGGTCTCGCGGTCGTAGGCGGCGCGTTTGGCCATCCGCTTTACGATGGTTCGAGGGGTGCGGCGCATCTCTTCCATCTTTCAGGACCCTTTGTTATATGTAACAGTACAAAACTATGAACGTATCAGTACATTATCAGATCAAGGGAAATTCGGGCAACCAGATCGCCGCCAGTGTCGAAGACGCAATTCGCGCCGGACGGCTTAAAGTCAACGACCGGCTGCCGCCCATCCGCCAGCTCGCGAGCCGCCTCGCTGTCAGTCCCACCACCGTGGCCGCCGCCTACCAGACCCTGCGCGTGCGCGGCCTGGTGCGCGGCAGCGGCAGGCGCGGCACCGCAGTCAATCATCGTCCCGCGTTGGCGATGCCATCGGCTCTGCCGACACCGGTCGGGGTCCGCGATCTCGCCAACGGAAACCCGGACCCCGCGATGCTTCCGTCGCTCAAGCACGCGCTGGCGCGAATCGAATGCGCGCAGCTCCTCTACGGCGGCGAGGCCAATCGCGCCGACCTGCTGCGGATTGCGGCGCGGCAATTCGCGGCCGACGGAATCGGCGCGAAGTCGATCGCGATCTTGAGCGGGGCGATGGACGCGCTCGAGCGAATTCTGGCGGCGCATCTGCGTCCGGGCGATATTGTCGGAATCGAAGACCCGAGCTACAGCGGCACGCTGGACCTGATCGCGGCGCTCGGTTACGCCGCCGAGCCGATCGCGATGGACGAGTTCGGCGCTACCCCTGTGGCGGTTGCGGCTGCGCTGCGTGCCGGTGCGCAGGCGATAGTTCTCACGCCGCGTGCGCAGAATCCTTCCGGCGCCGCGTTCGACCGCCGCCGCGCGCGCGAACTTGCGGAAGTAATTGCGCGACGCCCCGAAGTGCTGATCGTCGAGGATGACTTCGCCGGCGCGGTCTCCGGCGTGCCCGCGGTCTCCGCGATCGATCCGCGGCGCGAACGGTGGGCGGTTATCCGCTCGGTCTCGAAAGCGCTCGGCCCCGATTTGAGAATTGCGCTCGCCACCGGCGACGCGCTCACGATCGCGCGAGTCGAGGGGATGCAGCGGCTTGGCCCGCGATGGGTCAGTCATGTGCTGCAGGAGCTGCTCGCCGTGATGTGGTCCGACGCGAAGATTACGAAGCTGGTCCGCCGCGCCGCCGATACCTACGGCGAGCGCCGCCGGGCGCTGATCGACGCCCTCGCATCGCATGGAATCAAGGCGCAAGGACGCTCCGGTCTGAATGTGTGGATTCCGGTGCAGGACGAGTCGGGCGCGATCCAATCGCTGGCCGCGTCGAAGTGGGCGCTGCGCGCAGGTGAACGTTTCCGGATCCGCGCCGCGCCGGGAATCCGCGCCACGGTCGCCGCGCTCGCGGTCCAAGACGCGCCGCGTCTTGCGCGCGATATCGCCTCTGCGATAGCGCCTCGTGCTCTCGCCAGTGCGGTATAAACGCGGAACGCTGCGTGAAGCGTTCCGCTCTCTTTCAGTCAGACCTCCGGACTTACGATCCCTTGGGCAGACCGAGCACGCGCTCGCCGATGATGTTGTGCTGGATCTGATTGGTGCCTGCGTAGATTGTCGGTCCGCGCGCCGAGAGCATCCGGAACGACCATTTGCCCTTGTCCACCGAAAACGGCGCGCCGAATTCGAGCTGGCTGTACGGCCCGAGCAGCTCCATCGCGTACAGCGCGATGCGCAGTCCGAGCTCGGTGCTGCAGAGCTTCATCATCGAGCCTTCGGGACCCGGCGGCATCCCCTTTAGCTGGCGGGTCAACTGGCGATAGCCGGTGTATTTCAGCGCGAGCGCGTCGGCCGCGAACTCCGCCGCTTTCTGGCGCACGCTCGAATCGTCCCACGCCGTCGCGCCATTGCGCGGAAGCCTCTTAGCCAGATCGACGAGTTCGTGGACCTCGCCAAGCGCGTTCTCGCCGCCACCGCCGCCGCGCTCGAACATCAGGGTGGTCATCGCGACCTGCCATCCGTTGTTCAGCTCGCCGACGATATTTTTGCGCGGCACGCGAACGTCTTCAAAAAATACTTCGTTGAAGCCCTTGCCGCCCGTGATCTGTACCAGCGGACGCACGGTGATTCCGGGGCTGTGCATATCGACCAACAGGTAGCTGATTCCCTTATGCTTCGGTGCCGAGGGATCGGTGCGGACCAGCAGGAAGATCATGTCCGCATGCTGCGCCATCGAGGTCCACACTTTCTGCCCGTTGACCACGAAATCGTCGCCGTCCTCGACCGCGCGAGTTTGCACGCCGGCAAGGTCGGAACCCGCGCCGGGCTCGGAGTAACCCTGGCACCAGATCTCTTCACCCTTTTGAATTTTAGGCAGATGATTCTGCTTCTGCGCTTCAGTGCCCCAATGCATCAGCGTCGGGCCGAGCAGGCTGATACCCATGCCGATGAACGGCTCGTTGAGCCCGAGGCGCGAGAGCTCTTCGCGAAAGATGAGCCGCTGCATCACGCTGGCTCCGCGTCCGCCGTACTGCTTGGGCCAGTTGACTGCTACCCAGCCGCCCT
>JBARDN010000112.1:0-15003 GCA_049795175.1 Binataceae bacterium (SeqCode)
AAGGTCAACATGATGAATTCCTATAGCATTGGCGCACCCGGCTGCATCTGCGGTCGGGATTTTTTTCGCTCCACACATTTCCAGCGAGGCTCGCGCGATGACTCCTAAGCCGGAGCTCGCGCTCGACGCCAACGCGATCGCTCGCTCGGTCAAGCGAATCGCGCATGAGATCGCCGAGCATCGTGACGGCGCAGGCGCGCTGGTGCTGATCGGAATCGTGCGCCGCGGCGCGTTCCTGGCTGAACGAATCGCCGCGGAATTGGCCCGCGCCGGACACGCCGAGGTTCCCGTCGGTACGCTCGACATCTCGTCTTACCGCGACGACGGCAAAGGCGCGCCCGGCGACCCGCGCCTGCTCGCGCGCGATATTCCTTTTCCGCTCGACGACAAGCGCGTCGTGCTGGTGGACGACGTCCTCTACACCGGACGCACCGTGCGCGCCGCGCTCGACGCGCTCTCCGACCTCGGACGCGCAGATTCGATTCAGCTCGCGGTGCTGGTCGATCGCGGCGAACGCGAGCTTCCGATCCGCGCCGATTTTATCGGCAAAAATATCCAGGCTCCCGCGGGACAGCGGGTCTATGTCAGGCTCGCCGAAGTTGACGGCACCGACGCGGTGGTGATCGGCAACGGAAAATGACGCGACTGGGCAAAATCGATCTGGTCTCGATCGAGGATCTCGCATTGCCCGAAATCGAGCGCATCTTCACGCTCGCCGACGGCTTCGCCACCGCGCTCGAGCGCGGCGAACCGCTCTCGCTCGCGAGCGGGCTCATCATGGCGACGCTCTTCTACGAACCGTCCACCCGCACGCGGCTCAGTTTCGAATCTGCGATGCATCGGCTCGGCGGCGCGGTGATCAGCTCGGCCGACATGAACGCCAGCTCGGTCGCGAAGGGCGAGAGCCTGGCCGACACGGCGCGGATCGTCAGCGGCTACGCGGACCTGATCGTACTGCGGCATCCGCATGACGGCGCGGCGCGCGTCGCTGCGGACTACGCGCCATGCCCGATAATCAACGCCGGCGATGGCAGCCGCGAGCATCCCACGCAGACCCTGTGCGATCTGTTTACGCTGCGGCGCAAGAAGGGCCAACTCAAGGGCCTCACCGTCGCGTTGTGCGGAGATTTGAAATTCGGCCGCACGGTCCATTCGTTGATCTACGCACTCGCACGCTTCGGCGCCAATATCGTCGCGGTGCCGACCGCCGGTATGAACGTGCCCGACTACGTGCTCGAGCGGCTTGCGGCCGAACGCCGCTACAGTTTTTCCACTGTCACGATGGACGAGCTCAAGTCGCTGGCCGGCGGCCTCGACGCGCTGTACCTGACTCCCAGTGCGCCGCATCAGATGGCGCTATTCACCGGCGAGGTTCCGCTCGACAAGATTCCCGCCGCCGAACCGCCCACCGCAGTCGACGCCTTTTACGTCACGCGCCTGCAGAAGGAGCGAATTGGCGGCAAGGACGCCAAGCCCGCCGAATACGTAAGATTCGACGCGAGCGCGCTAAAGGGGCATCGCGCGCAGGATGCGGTGGTGATGCATCCGCTGCCGCGGACCGGCGAACTCGCTTATGAACTCGATTCCGATCCCCGCGCGGTTTACTTCGAGCAGGCCGCGGCGGGCGTGCCGGTGCGGATGGCGCTGATCGCATGGCTGCTGGAGCAGACGCGAGGGCCGCGCCGTGCGCCAATCCCGGCGCTTGAGAGTATTCGCATCAAGTCGGAGCCGTCACCACGATGCGCCAATCCGAATTGCATCACTCGTTTCGAGGGGGCGCATCTGCGTCCACGCTTCAGACTCACGCGCGCGGTTGACAGCAGCGCGCTGCCGCTGCGTTGCGATTTTTGCGAGCGCGAGTTGCGGGTCGAGTTCGTCGGCCATGCGCGTTCCCATCGCTACTATCGCTACGATGAAAGCCTGTACGGCTACGTGCGCCAGTGGATCGCAGAGGATTCTCTGGCCGTGTTTGAAAGCGTCAAACAGGCCGAGGAGACCGGTTACGAGCCCTACAAGCGCGGACCGCAGCGCGAGGTCATGAACGCCGAAGAAATTGCGCGCGCAGTCGATTCGATGGCGGCGCAGGTAATCGCGGACGTGCCCGACCTTACCAATGTCTCGATCGTCGGTGTTGTCAGTCACGGCGCGATGCTCGCGATGCGGCTGCGCGATCTAATCGCGGCAAAATCCGGGGTCCGTCCGCCCACTGCCGCGCTGGATCTCTACAATCCCGCTGAGATCGTCGTCGCGCTCGATAGTGGCGAGCCGTTGGCGGTCGAAGACCGCGTAATAATAATTGTCGACGATGTACTCAATAGCGGATGGACGGTGCAGCGCGCGATGACCACGCTGTGGCAGCATGGACGTCCCGCGTCGGTAAAACTCGCCGTGCTGATCGACCGCGGCCATCGGCTGGTTCCGATTCGCCCCAACTACGTCGGCAAGAATATTCCGACCTCGCGCACCGATCGCGTGCAGGTCCGGCTGGCGCCTCCCGGCTCCGGCGGAAAACATCCTGCGCACGATCGCGCGATGATCTACTCGATGGTCGAAGCATTGAAGGCTCCGGAGACCGTCGTATGACAACGGCAACGCTCATTCGCGGAGGCCGCGTGATCGATCCCGCTTCGGGAATCGACGGCGATTTCGATCTGCTCGTGCGGGACGGCGAGATCGAAGCGGTCGAGCCTGCCGGCACGATCGAGGATACCGCTGGAGCCCTGATGATCGATGCCGCCGGATGCTGGGTCGTGCCCGGCCTTATCGATGCCCATGTGCATCTGCGCGATCCGGGCTTTCCCGAAAAGGAAACCATCGCAAGCGGTCTGCGTGCTGCCGCCGCCGGCGGATTCACCGCCGTCGCTGCGATGGCCAACACCGATCCGGTGAACGATTCGCCTGCGACGACTGCGTACATGCTCGGCCGCGCGCGCGACGCGCATGCTGCGCGCCTGATTCCCGTCTCCGCGGTGACCCGAGGATTGGCCGGCGTTGAGTGCGTGGATTACGCCGCGATGGCCGAGGCTGGCGCGCGGCTTTTCTCCGACGACGGGATGCCGGTGGACGATCCGGTCTTGCTCGGCCGCGCGATGGACGAAGTCGGGCGCCTGAACTTCGCAATCTCGCTGCATGAGGAAGACCGTGTCTTGTCCTGCAACGGCGCGATCAATGCCGGAGAGATTTCCCGCCGCCTCGGAGTCAGCGGGTATAGCGATGCGGCCGAAGCCAAGCGCGTCCGGCGCGACCTGGCACTCGCGATCGGAACGGGCGCGCCGATCCATATCGCGCACGTATCGACACGAGAATCGCTCGATCTCATTCGTGCCGCTCGGCGAAACGGCGCGCGCGTGACCTGCGAGGCGACTCCGCATCATTTCGGGCTCGACGAACGCGCCGTGCTCCGCTGGGGCCCGAACGCGAAAATGAATCCCCCGCTGCGCTCGGCTGACGATGTCGCCGCGATTCACGCGGCAATCGCCGACGGCACGATCGACATGATCGCGAGCGATCACGCTCCGCACGACCCAGGCTCGAAGCATCTGGATCGGGTGGCCGCATATTTCGATCCTGCGCGCGACGCGGATGAGCTTGCACCCGACGCGGCGCGAGAGTTCTGCGCCGCCGCCAACGGCATCGTCGGACTGGAGACCTCGCTCGGTCTCGCGCTGGACTTGGTGCATCGATCATTGATTGGCGCGCCGCGATTGGTTGAGATGATGAGCCTGAATCCCGCCGCGCTTCTGCGCCTGGACGCGGGCACTCTGGCAACGGGAGGAGCGGCGGATATTACGGTGATTGATCCGAACCTGGAATGGACGGTCGAGCCCGCGCGCTTTCTATCGAAGAGCCGCAACACTCCTTTCGCGGGGATGCGGATGCGCGGCAAGGCGCGCGTGACGATCGTCGCAGGCGAGATAGTGTTCGACGCGCGCAAGGTGAAACTATGAGCGCTTCGCAACGGCCTGCGATCCTGGCACTGGCCGACGGCCGGAGCTTTCGCGGACGCGCGTTCGGCGCGATCGGCGAGCGAACTGGCGAAGTGGTCTTCAACACCGCGATGACCGGATATCAGGAGGTGCTCACCGATCCGTCCTACAAGGGTCAGCTCGTCTGCATGACCTATCCGGAAATCGGAAACGTCGGTATCAATCGCGAGGATGCCGAGTCGCGCCGGGTTTTCGTCGAAGGCTTTATCGTCCGTGAATGTTGGGACCGCCCGTCAAACTGGCGCGCCGAGATGTCGCTCGGAAAATACCTCGAAGAAGCCGGCGTTCCGGGAATTGAAGGAATCGACACGCGCGCTCTGGTTCGCCACATCCGCGAACATGGCGCGCAGGAAGCAATCCTCTCGAGCGTCGATCTCGACGCCGATTCGCTCGTCAGAAAAGCCAAAGCTTCTCCGGGCCTGGTCGGACGCGACCTGGTGAAGGAGGTTACCTGCGTCGAAGCTTATGACTGGGAAACCGGCGCGTGGCAGATCGAGGGCGGCTACCGCAACGCGACGCGCGAAGAACTGCGCGACGCACCGCTGGTTGTCGCGCTCGACTATGGAATCAAGCTCAACATCCTGCGCCAGCTCGTCGCGACCGGCTTTCGGGTGCGCGTGATGCCGGCGCGATCGACCGCCGAAGAAATTCTGGCAGCGAATCCTGACGGGATTTTTCTTTCCAACGGACCCGCCGATCCTGCCGCACTCCCGTATGCTCACAGGGCGGTCGCGGGGGTTCTGGGCAGGCGCCCGGTGTTCGGCATTTGCCTGGGGCATCAGATTATAGGACTGGCGCTAGGCGGAAAAACCTACAAACTCGATTTCGGACATCATGGCGCTAACCATCCGGTGATGGATCTGCGTACCCGCAAGGTCGAGATCACCTCGCAGAATCACGGCTTCGCGGTTGATTCCGACTCGGTCGCCGGACGCGCCGAGCTGTCGCATCTGAATCTCAACGATCGCACGGTCGAAGGACTGCGCGGGCAGGGCTCGCCGTTTTTCTCCGTGCAGTATCATCCCGAGGCGTCGCCGGGGCCGCATGATTCGAGCTATCTGTTCCGGCGTTTCAAGCGGATGGTCGAGCTGTATCCGAAACACGGCGCTGAGACGCTCGACCGCGTCGCCGCCGAGGAAGCCGCCGCGGCGAAATGAAATTGCGATGCGCTCAAGCATAGCCATTTTCACAGAGATGACCGATCGGAAGATTTGACGTGCCGCTTCGCAAAGATCTGAAATCAGTTTTGCTCATCGGCTCCGGCCCGATCGTGATCGGGCAGGCGTGCGAGTTCGACTACTCCGGCACTCAGGCGCTGAAAGCGCTGCGCGAGGAAGGGCTGCGGCTCATCCTCGTGAACTCGAATCCGGCGACGATTATGACCGATCCGGAGCTTGCCGATCGCACCTATATCGAGCCGATGACTGCGGCTGCGATCGCTAAGATTATCGAACGCGAGCGCCCCGACGCGCTGCTCCCGACCGTTGGCGGCCAGACGGCGCTGAACCTCGCGATCGAGCTTGCGGAATCGGGAATCCTCGAACGCTTCGGGTGCGAGCTTATTGGCGCGAAGCTTCCCGCGATCAAGAAGGCTGAGGACCGCGACCTGTTCAAGCAGGCGATGATCAAGATCGGGCTGGAAGTCCCACGCTCCGCGATTGCGCATTCGATGGCCGACGCCGAACGCGTCCGCACCGAGCTCGGAATTCCGCTGATCATCCGCCCCTCGCGCACTCTCGGCGGTACTGGAGGATCAATCGCGCGCACGCTCGAGGAATATCGCGCCAAAGCCGCGTGGGGGCTCGAAATGTCGCCGATCCACGAGGTGCTGATCGAAGAATCGATCGAAGGATGGAAGGAATTCGAACTCGAAGTGATGCGCGACATGGCGGACAACGTCGTGATCATCTGCTCGATTGAAAACCTCGATCCGATGGGCGTGCATACCGGCGATTCGATTACCGTCGCACCTGCGCAAACTCTCACCGACAAGGAATACCAGCTCATGCGCGACGCCGCGCTCAGGATTATCCGCGAGATTGGCGTCGATACCGGAGGATCGAATATCCAGTTCGCAATCGAGCCGCGCACCGGACGGATGGTGATAATCGAGATGAATCCGCGCGTCTCGCGTAGCTCCGCGCTCGCGTCGAAGGCGACGGGATTCCCGATCGCGAAAATTGCCGCGCGCCTGGCGGTCGGCTACCGGCTCGACGAGATTCCCAACGACATCACGCGGATGACGCCCGCGTGTTTCGAACCAACCATCGATTACGTAGTCACCAAGATTCCACGGTTCACCTTCGAGAAATTCCGCGGCGCCGCCGACGAGCTCGGCCCGCAGATGAAATCGGTCGGCGAGGCAATGGCGATCGGACGCACCTTCAAAGAGTCGTTGCAGAAGGCGCTGCGCTCGCTCGAAATCGGCTCGTTCGGCCTCGAGTCCGAACTCACCGATTCAAATCGGTCGGCGAGGCTCGCGGAAATCCGGACCCAGGTCGCAACCGCGAGCAGCCATCGCCTCTACCATCTGGCCGACGCGTTGCGCCTGGGAATCTCGCGCGGCGAAATCTACCAGCTATCGAAAATCGATCCATGGTTCATCGACGCCGTCGCCGACCTCGTCGAGGCCGAAAAGCGCGTTGCCGCGGAGCCGCTCTCAGAGGCCTATTTTCGCGAATTCAAGGCGATGGGTTTCGCCGATCGCAGAATCGCTGACTTGCGCGGCTTGAACGAAGCGGAAATCGCGGCGCGCCGCCGCGAGTTCAAGGTCCTGCCGGTCTTCAAGACCGTGGACACCTGCGGCGCCGAGTTTCACGCCTTCACTCCCTACTTTTATTCGACCTACGAAGGCGAGGATGAAGCGCGGCCGACCGATCGGCAAAAGGTGATGATCCTGGGCGGTGGTCCGAACCGAATCGGGCAAGGTATCGAGTTCGACTACTGCTGCGTTCACGCGAGCCTGGCGCTGAAGGGTGCAGGCTTCGAGACGATCATGGTGAACTGCAATCCCGAGACCGTCTCGACCGACTACGATATCTCCGATCGCCTTTACTTCGAGCCGCTGACCTTCGAAGACGTGATGGCGATCGCGGAGCGCGAGAAGCCGATGGGCGTAATCGTTCAGTTCGGCGGACAGACGCCGCTGAAGCTCGCGGTGCCGCTGGCACGCGCCGGCGTGCCGATTCTGGGCACGACTCCAGACGCGATCGATCGCGCCGAGGATCGCGAACGCTTCAACGCCGTGGTCGAAAAGCTCGGCCTCAAGCAGCCGCGCGGAATCCTGGTCCGCGGACTCGAGGAAGCTGTCGCCGGCGCGAACCGGATTGGCTACCCGGTCCTTATCCGTCCGTCATACGTGCTGGGCGGGCGCGCGATGGAAGTAATCGCCGACGAATCCGCGCTGCGCCGCTACGTCGCGCACGCCTTCGCCGCCTCGGAACAGCATCCGCTGCTGGTCGACCGCTACTTGCAGGGCGCGATCGAGGTTGACGTCGACGCGATCGCCGACGGCGACACGGTCGTGATCGGCGGAATCATGGAACACGTCGAGCACGCGGGAATTCATTCGGGAGATAGCGCCTGCACGCTTCCGCCGCGTTCGCTGTCCGCCGCGATGCAGCGCGGCCTGATGGATCACACACGCAAGCTCGCACGCGAGCTGGGCGTGGTCGGACTCATCAACGTGCAGTACGCGATCTTCGCCGGCGAGATTTATATTCTCGAAGTGAATCCGCGCGCCTCGCGCACGATTCCGTTCGTGAGCAAGGCGATTGGAGTTCCGCTTGCAAAGCTGGCCGCGCTGGTGATGGCGGGGAAAAAACTAGCCGACCTCGGCTTCACCGCCGAGCGCGTGCCGAGCCACGTCGCGGTCAAAGAATCGGTTTTCCCCTTCGCGCGCTTTCAGGGGGTGGATACGATTCTCGGCCCGGAAATGAAATCGACCGGCGAAGTGATGGGAATCGATACCACCTTTGCGATGGCGTTCGCGAAGGCGGAGCTCGCCGCTTCGTCGGATCTTCCGCTGGCCGGCCTGGTCTTCATCAGCGTGCGCGACGACGACAAACCGCTGCTGGCTCCGATCGCGCGTGGTTTGACCGACTTGGGCCTGCGCCTGATCGCGACTCGCGGCACCGCGCGAGCTATCAAGGCGCTCGGCTATGAGTGCGAGACGGTCAACAAGGTGCTCGACGGCAGTCCGCACGTCGTCGATTCGATGCGCGCCGCGAAAATCGCGATGGTGATCAACACGCCTGACAAGACCGGGACCGCGGATTCGTTTTCTATCCGCCGCACCGCGCTGGAGATGCGGCTGCCGTATTTCACCACGATGGCGGGTGCGGAGGCGGCGGTGCAGGGAATCGCGGCGCTCAAGTCTCAACCCTTCGAAGTTCGCGCCCTGCAGGACTATAACCGCGGTTAGGATGCCGCGCACGAGGGCTCTGGAAGCCGATGCGCGCAGTTACCAACGATAGCGCCAAGGGGAAAGCCGCGGCTCGCCCTGCGCTTTCGCCCGAGACGCCAGTCGCTGATCTGCAGGGTGTCGGCCCCAAGCGTGCCGCCGCAATGGCCGATCGCGGAATCCTGACTCTGCGCGATCTGATTTTTCATCTGCCCGCGCGCTACCAGGATTGGCGCGGCATGACCAGGCTCGTCGAGCTTGTGCCGGGCGCGACCGTCACCGTCGCGGGCGAACTCGGCAAAATTGCAGAGCGGCCGATGCGTGGATCGCGATGGCGCCGGCTCGCCAGCGGTTTGCTGACCGAGCAGGGCGGCGCCCGCGTGCGCCTGGTCTGGTTCAATCTGCCGGCCTACATGCGCGGACGGATGCCGTCGGACCAGCGCGTGCTCGCTCACGGTCGAGTGAGCGCCAATGCCGACGGTGGTCTCGAGATCGTTCAGCCCGAGCTTCATCTGCTGTCGTCAGGCGAGCCGCCTCCCGTGCGTCCGACGTACCGATTGCCCGCCTCGATTGGGCAACGGCTGTTTGCGTCACTGGTTGAAAAAGCGCTCGCGGGTATCGGAGAGCAAATTCGCGGCGCGCTGCCTGATGAGTTGCGCACCGGACTTTCGATGTTCGAGGCGCTGCGTTATCTGCACGAACCTCCGCTCGACGCGGATTGTGCGGCGCTCGATCGCGGCGAGTCGCCGGGGCATCGGACGCTCGCATTCGACGAGCTGTTCGCGTTTGAGCTCGCTCTGTGTCTTGAGCGCGAACGCGCCGCTTTGCGATCAGGAATCGCGCTCGCCGGCGACGGACGCGCAACCTCGCGGTGGCTCGGTGAATTACCGTTTGCGTTGACCGGAGCGCAGTCGCGCGCGCTTGCGGAAATCACCGCTGACCTCGAAAGACCCACGCAGATGAACCGGATGCTGCTGGGCGACGTCGGCAGCGGCAAGACGCTCGTCGCCTTCTGGGCCGCCATCCGCGCAGTCGAATGCGGCTACCAGGCTGCGATCATGGCGCCGACTGAGCTGCTGGCGGAGCAGCATCACGCGAGCTTCCAGAGCCTGTGCGGACGACTCGGAATCGCGGCGGGACTGTTGACCGCGAAAGTCACCGGCGCGGCGCGCACCTCGACGCTGCGCACGCTCGAGTCAGGCGCGCTGCCGATCGTGTTCGGCACTCACGCAATCATCCAGCAGCGCGTGAAGATTCGCCGCCTCGGCCTCGGCGTGATCGACGAGCAGCATCGCTTCGGCGTGTTCGATCGTGCGCGGCTGAAAGCGCTCGGCGCCGAGGCCAATCTCCTGATGATGACGGCGACGCCGATCCCGCGCAGCCTCGCGCTCTCACTGTTCGCGAACCTCGAGGTCTCTTTTCTCGATGAACTGCCGCCCGGACGCACGCCAATTACGACCGAGATATTCACCGAAGCCGATCTCGATCGGCTGGACGCGATCGTTCGCGAAGAACTGCGCGCCGGAAACCGTGCGTATTACGTGCTGCCCCGAATCGAGAGCGCCGAGGACGCCGACGACGACGAGGTTCGCTCCGTCACTGCGATGGCCGAGCGGCTCGCGGGCGGCGCGCTCGGCGAATACAAGATCGCAATCCTGCACGGCAGGATGCGCGCGAGCGATAAGGAAGCGGCGATGCGCGATTTTCGCGACGGCGCGATCCAGGTGCTGGTTTCCACCACCGTGGTCGAAGTCGGAATCGACGTGCCCGAGGCTTCTGTGATCGTGATCGTTGCCGCCGAGCGCTACGGCCTTGCGCAATTGCATCAACTCCGCGGCAGGGTAGGGCGCGGACGTGCGGCCTCGCGATGCTTTCTGGTCGCCTCGCGCGAGGCTGACGAGACCGCGCTCGAGCGCCTGCGCGTGATGATCGCGTGCGCCAGCGGCGCCGAAGTCGCACGCGAGGATCTGCGGATTCGCGGCCCCGGCGATTTGCTCGGCGCGCGCCAGACCGGCGCGTTGCCGCTCAAGTTCATCCATCTGGTGCGCGATCCGCTCACAATCGACAAGGCGCGCGCGATGGCCGAGGACTGGCTTCGGCGCGACCCCGGTCTGAAAACCCCCGCCTCGCAAGGAGCGCGGCGCGCGATTCGGAGGATGCTTTCGCATGGGTTCAGCCTCGGCGATGTAGGCTAGAATGGAAGCCGAGCCTGAAAGCAAAAGCTGGAAGACTAAAATGCCTCGGAGACCTAAATCCAAACCTGCTCAACCCGCTCCTGCGCGCCGGCGGATTCCGGTTCGGCGCGAAGTCTCGGCCGGCGGGATCGTCTGGCGCGCCGGCGAGCGCGGAATCGAGATCGCGATGATCCGTCCGCATGGCTCGGATGCGTGGGCTCTTCCCAAGGGCCACGTCGAAAAGGACGAGAGTACCGAGCGCGCCGCGATTCGCGAGGTGCGCGAGGAGACCGGCCTCGACGTGGCCGGCGTCCGCGAGCTGGGCGATGTCGCGTATATTTTCTCATGGCGCGACAAGCGCCGCGGCACGATCACGCGCGTCAGCAAGCGCGTGCATTTCTTTCTGATGGAATTCGCGAGCGGCGACATCGCCGATCACGATGCCGAGATCGATGAAGTTGCGTGGGTTCCGATCGACGCGGCGCTCGGCCGCGCCAGCTACGCCAACGAACGGGCGCTGATCGAAAAAGCGCGCACCCAGCTTCAAACTTGATGACGCGGAACCTACGGATGATTCGGCGACGTATCTCCGGGCAGCCCCGCCATCGCGGCGTCCGCGACCGGATGCCCGCCGATCGAGCTCGCGCGCCAGAGCGCCGGCCGGAGCACGCCCATGTAGTGCGCAGCCTCGCCGATCACGATCAGCACCGCATTCTCGCGATAGTCGATCTCGTGCGCGGTCGAGCCGAGCAGCCGATCGAGCAGACCGGCGTACGCGATCGCGAATTTTCCCGCGGCGCCGTCGTCGGCGAAGGCGATAATGCCGATGACTGAAATCGCGCGTTGGTCCTGCAACACCACGAATCGGTCGCCCATCCATCGTGCGGCGAGCGCGACTTGTCCGGTGTCTTCCGACGGATGTTTCTTTAGATCGCGCTTGAGGATCACGCGCACCAGCAGTTCGCCCAGCGTGAAATCGTCCACCTCTTTCCACGCCCGCATCGTCGGTTGATAGCCGCTGATCGCCACCCTCAGCGGCGCGACGGGATTATCGAAATATGTTTCGGGATGGATTATCTGATGCGAGGATTCGGGCGGCTTCGCGTACAGCGCGTCAACCGCTTTCCAACCTCCGCGCCGGTAAGCCTCGGCGACGAACTTCACGCCTTCGGAATACTGAAAGAGAAGCGGCGCACTCAAACCCTCGGGCGTTCCTGGCGTCTCCTCCGCGAAAAGTCTCGGAAGCTGGTCGAGCTGCGCGGTTATCGTGTCGAGCGTTGCGTCGTCCATCGTTCCGGTCACATACGCCATCCCTGCGATGGTCGCGTCGCCTTCGGCCACCGACTTGAGCGCGAGCGCGCGATCATCGTCGTCCTTCAGAGCCTCGAGCCGGTCGCCAAGATTGAAATTCTGATCCTGAAGCGCGTGGGTAAGCTCATGCGCCAGCAGCATCTCGCCCACCAGATCGCGCTGGACGACAAATTCGGCGGCGTTGTTGAGAAACCCCATATCGTCCGAGCCCTCGACCAGCACCATCTCGTGCGCGTGAGGATCGTAAAATCCCGCCACCTGGCTGCGCAGCAGCTTAAGCTCCTGCGCCTTGAGATCGATTCCGGCGGGAAAAAGTCCGAGCAGTGCTCCGGCCGTGCCCTCGGCCGCCATCTCGGCGTCGGTGTTGTCGCGTTCGAGCTCGGTCTCCATCTGCGTCTCGGCTTCGTCTTTGGTTTCGACCACGAGCGGCACCGGAGCTTTGAATTTCAATTGTCGCAGCGTCTGGATGCCCTGTTCTACCTGTTCGGCTTTGGCGTCATTTACTTTGCCGCGATTGACCAGCGCGTAGGCGCATCCGGCCGCCGCGATCGCAAATCCGAACAAAACCAGAGCGCGGTACACGGCTCTCTGCGAGCGGATTTCGCGCACGATCATTTCGAGTTTGACGCCGCCTTCCGGCGTCAGTCGCTGACTACGAGCGGATAACCGATTTTCGCCGCCTGGCTCGCGCGCGCCTGGGCCGCGGAGCGGGTCTCGAATGGCCCGATCCGGACTCGGTAGTAGTGATTACTTCTGACGCGCACTTCTTCGATATGGACGTCGTCATAGTACTGCTTCAACTGATCGCGCAGCTCATGTGCATGTTCCGAGCTGTTGAATGATCCCACTTGGACGTAAAAGCGCGGCTGTGTTCCGACCGCGCGCGTGCCCGGCGGCGCCGAGAGCAGCTCGATCTTCACGTGCGCCGTCCCCTTGTCCAGCATCCCGATCATCATCGCCGCTTTGTGCGACAGATCAATCTTGCGGCCCTTTTTCAGCGGACCATGGTCGTTGATCAGCACCTCGATCGAGCGACCCGTGTTCAGATTGGTTACCATCACGTGGCTGCCGAGCGGATAGATCATCGACGCCGCCGTCAAATCGTTCTGATCATAAATGTCGCCGGTCGAGGTTTGATGCCCGTTGAATCCGGGGCCGTACCACGACGCGACGCCGTATTGCGGCTTGGGGCGCGCGGGAACCTCCACTACAGGAGCCGGCACCGGTTGAGGTGGCGGAGGAGGGGGCTGATAGGTTGTCGTCGTCGCGCACGCGGTCAGCGCGATACTCATCGCGAGTGCAGCGCCATATCGAAAGATCCATCTGTGGATCCTGTCTCCGCTCACGTTGGTTACCTCGCTTTCTCCGGGTCGATTATAGGTTTTCGATCGGGCACGCATAAGCATCGTGAACCAGCGTCTTGTTGATGAATCAATTGCCGGGCCTTAGAAGTGGCGTCTGCTCATGGTAGCATCCGAGGCGTTACCGAAAGAGCGAATATGTCGCGGAATATGTTGCGAACCAGGCTGGATCTCGAGGAAATCGAAGCGCGCACGCTTGCGCCCTTTGCGATGCTTTCCCGCAACAGCCGCGGGCGTCGCGCCGCCGAGTCCGAGCATCCGATGCGCACGGTGTTCCAGCGCGACCGCGACCGCGTGATCCATTCGGCCGCATTCCGCCGCCTCGAATACAAAACCCAGGTGTTCGTCAATCACGAGGGCGATTACTATCGCACCCGTCTGACCCATACGCTCGAAGCCGCGCAGGTAACGCGCACAATCGCAAAAGCTCTCGGCCTCAACGGCGAACTGGCAGAGGCTGTCGCACTCGCGCACGACCTCGGCCACACGCCCTTCGGCCACGCGGGCGAGCGCTGGTTGAACGAGCTGATGGAACCGTACGGCGGCTTCGATCACAACGCGCAGAGCCTTCGCACGGTCGATTGGATCGAGGTGCGCTATCCGACTTTTCGCGGACTGAATCTCAGCTTCGAGGTCCGCGAGGGCATTATCAAGCATTCTCATTTTCAGGATCGTCCGTCGGCGCAGGAGTTCGATCCCTCGACCTATCCGTGCCTCGAGGCGCAGATAGTCGACCTCGCCGACGAGATCGCGTACCTCGCTCACGACGTTGACGACGGGCTGAAGTCCGGGATGCTCACGGTCGAGAATCTGAACCAATCCTCGCTCTACGCCGACGCTGCCGCCGACGCGCGCGCGGCAAATCCACAGGCCGACGCGCGCGTGACGCGCTATCAGACCGTCATCAGGATGATCGACGCGATGTCCACCGATCTGATGACGAATCTCGGCGTCGAACTCGAACGTGCGCGGATTGAAAGCGTCGCGGACGTCCGCAAAGCGGGCAGGGCGCTCGCCGCGTTCTCGCCCGCGATGGCGCCGCGAGTCGACGAGATGAAGCTGATCATGCGCGAGCGGCTTTATCATCATTATCGCGTCAGCCGAATGACGCAAAAGGCGGGCAGGGTGCTCGCGCGCCTGTTCGAAACCTACATGGCCGAGCCGCGCCAGATGCCCGCACATGTGCTGGCGCGGGCCGAGCGCGACGGCGAACCGATTCCGCGCGTGGTCGCGGACTATATCGCCGGGATGACGGATCGGTTCGCGCTCGATGAATACCGCAAGCTGTTCGATCCCGATGAACGCGTCTGACGGCACTACCGTGCGCGGCGCGAATCGGCGCGTGCGGACGCTCGTGCTGCGGCGCGAGGATCATATCGGCGACACGCTGGGGCTCGCGTTACTGGAAGCGCCGGAAAGCGCCGGCGACGCGATCCTCGCACGCGTGCGCGCCTACCTAGGCGCGAAGGTAAAAATTCTGAAGGCGGAAATCTCGCGCGACAAGATCGAAGTCGAAGTCGAGTCCCGCGGATGGCCCGACGAAGCGGCGCGCCTCGCGGCGGCCGCGCATGATCTGAGCGAGAAGGGCGCACGCCGCAACGCCGAATCGATGTTCCGTGAAGCGATCTCGATGGACGCGCTCAACCCGTCGGCGATGGCCGGCCTCGGCCTCGCGATGGCGGCGCAAGCGCGCGACCTCGAAGCGCTGGAAGCCTTAAAACGCGCCCGCGAATTCGGCGCGGATGGCTCCGACATCCTGATAGCGATGG
>JBARDN010000113.1:0-7237 GCA_049795175.1 Binataceae bacterium (SeqCode)
CAGGAATGCGGCGCAACGAGATTCTCTCGCTGTCCAGACGCTCGATCGATTGGACTAATCGCATCGCGACGTTGGTCGAAACCAAAAACGGAGAACCGCGCCACGTCTACCTGAACGATGCCGCGTACGAAGCCTTCACGTCTCTCCCGACACGTATTGACGATGAACGGATCTTTCCTTTCGAGCCGCACCAAATTACCATGGGTTTCCATCGGGCTGCGAGACGCGCGGGACTCGAAGACCTGCGCCTCCATGACATGCGCCACACGTTCGCGAGTTACCAAGCCATGTCGGGAGTTCAAGGTCGCGGCCTGCAAGCGCTCCTGGGACATAAGGATGCGCGGATGACGCTGCGCTACTCGCATCTGTCCGACACGTATCTCAAAGCCGCAGTAAACAACGTGGTCTTGGGCAAGCTTGAACAAAGTCGCAGAGATGGCACCCATTTGGCACCAAGCGATCGGCGGCCTATGCCTGAATTTAGAAAACCCTTGACTTTATTTGGTGATCCCAGCGGGAGTCGAACCCGCGTTCCCGACGTGAGAGGCCGGTGTCCTAACCACTAGACGATGGGACCGTCCATCGAATCGACGCGCGCCTCCATCGTGAAGATGGGAGGTTGGCTGAGGAGGAAGGATTCGAACCTTCAATCCCCTGATCCAGAGTCAGGTGCCTTGCCAGTTTGGCCACTCCTCAGCGCTGTGGGGAAATATATCCAACCAACCGCCGCCGCGCCACTGTCGGATGCGACCGCGCTCGTCGCCGCTCAGTTGTGTCCCTCTCCCAATAGATTTGGGAGAGGGTGACGCGCGCTGCGCGCGGCGGGTGAGGGACCTACAGCATTGAATCTTTCTTCGCCTCAATCGCTGAACCACGTAGCGTGTGAATCCAGCGTGTGAATCGCGGGTCGCAGTGCCTGGAAAATTTTTTATTCTGTCGGTCCCTCACCCGCGCGTCACGGCGATTGCTGAAAGGAGCATCGCCGCGCCGCTTGCCCTCTCCCAATCTGGGAGAGGGACATACAAGAGCAGCGGATCAGCGGCCTCCCGAGGCTTGCGTGCGCAGGGTCTCGGCGTGGCGGTTGCACAACGCGTCGCAGCGGCTCAGCAAGCCGACGTCGGCGCAGTGATGCTCGATCATGAAACCCAGCTCGCCCAAGTCGTGCACCAGCAGACGCAGGCATCGTTCGTATTCGTCGGGCGCCTGCACCGCCTTCAGCAGTTCGGCGACCAGATCTTCGATCTCGGTCTCTTCCACTTCCAGTGCCATCGCGAGTGCGCGCTGAATCTTGAGCCCGGGACCAGCCTCGCGATGAAACCGCTCGAGCATCGCGCGCAGTTTCAGGATGGTCGAGTCTTCGAGCGAGATCGGACTCGGCCCGTCGAGCAGGCCGTCGATCTCGAGCACGGTCGAGACCAGGTCCAGGGCGCCTACGTGGCGCGCCTCGTCACGCGCCATCCCGAACCAGAAGTCGCGCAGTTTGGCGTCGCCGGCAAAAATCTTCGCCATCAGCGCATACAAAGACATGCTCTGCTTTTCCAGCGCAATCGTGATTTCGAGCGCTTCGCGTGTGGTCGGCATCGGTGAATCGATAATATCCCTCGCCGCGGCGAGGCGTAAAGCGCGCAGGCGCGGCCACTTGCGCGGCCGCGCCTGCGATTTGCGACGTTGTTTTCGCGCGCCGACTACTTGGCCAACTCGGTCGCGCGCGTCTCCCGGATGACCGTCACCCGAATCTGCCCGGGATAGGTCATGTCGGTTTCGATCTTGCGCGCCACGTCGCGCGCGAGCATCACCGTGTCTTCGTCGGTTATCTGAGTGGGCTCGACGATCACGCGCATCTCGCGGCCGGCCTGCACCGCGAAGCATTTCTCGACGCCCTTGAACGACTTCGCGATCTTCTCGAGATCCTCGAGCCGCTTGACGTAGCTTTCGAGCACTTCGCGCCGCGCGCCCGGACGCGCTCCCGACAGCGCGTCGGCCGCATCGACCAGCGGCGCCAGGATCGTCTCGGCCTTCACTTCCTCGTGATGCGCCGCGATCGCGTTAACGATCTTCGCCGACTCGCCGTACTTGCGCGCGAGCTCGCCGCCGATCAGCGCGTGCGAGCCTTCAACCTCGTGCGTCAGCGCCTTGCCGATATCGTGCAACAGGGCCGCGCGCCGCGCCTGCTTTTCGTTTAGCCCAAGCTCCGCCGCCATCGCGCCGCAAATGAACGCGGCCTCGATCGAATGCATCAGCACGTTCTGCGCATACGAGTACCGGTACTTGAGCATCCCGAGCAGCTTGACCAGCTCCGGATGAATCCCGTGCACGCCGACTTCGATAATCGCGCGTTGCCCGGCCTCGCGGATCGATTCCTCGACGTCCTGCTCGGCCTTGCGCACGACTTCCTCGATCCGTCCCGGATGAATCCTGCCGTCCGAGATGAGCTTCTCGAGCGCGACCCGCGCGATCTCGCGGCGAATCGGATTGTGGCACGAGATCACCACCGCCTCGGGCGTATCGTCGATAATTATATCGACGCCGGTGGCGGCCTCGATTGCGCGGATATTGCGCCCCTCGCGCCCGATGATACGGCCCTTCATTTCGTCCGAGGGCAGCGCGATCACCGATACGGTGCGCTCGGCCACGAACTCGCCCGCCAGCCGCTCGATCGCGATCGACACGATTCGCTTGGCGCGGCGGTCGGCTTCCTCGCGCGCCTCTTCCTCGACCACGCGGATATGCTTGGCCGATTCGGTGCGCGCCTGCCCCAGCATCTCGTCCATCAGGGTGCGCTTGGCTTCCTCGCGGGTGAGTCCGGCCACCGCTTCGAGCTTGGTGCGGGCTTCGTCGACGAGGGCCTGATGCTGCGCGAGTTTCTCATCGATGAGCGCCTGGTTCTGCGTTTCCTTGTCGGTGAGATTTTTCTCCCGCGTGCGGATTCCCTGGTCGCGCCGATTGAGGTCGGCTTCGCGGCGCTCGAACGCCTCTTGCCGTTTCTCGAATGCTTCTTCGCGCGACTCGTGCTTGGATTCCGCCGCCTGCAACTCGCGCCTGCGGTCGCGAACCTCGCGCTCCGCATCGGCGCGTGCGCCGACGACCAGGTCCTTGGCCTTTACTTCGGCCTCTTTGACGATCAGTTCGCTTCTGGTTTGAGCCTCCCTGGCTATCTCTTTACTGATTTCTTCGGCCTGAGCGCGCGCGGCTTCATGATCGACGGCCTCAGTGCGCCGCCGCATCATTCCCCACACAAAGAAGACCGCGCCACCAACAATGAAACCCAGGATTGCAGTTACAAGGGCCATCCTGGCGTACCTCCTTGGCCCGCCGAATCGCGCGGATACGATTGCGCATCCGCGGCGGAATAGACGGCAGACTCGGTGACGATCAAGTTGAGCCGCCGATCGAACGACTGTTCAGGAATCCGATCGAGCAGCTGAAACGAATAGGCAAGACCAACCGTGATCGCTTCCGCGCAGAACTCCGCGAGGAAACGATCATAATGGCCTTGGCCGCGTCCCAGCCGCTGGCCCAATTTTCCAAACGCGAGGCCGGGGACGCATACCAGAGCGCCGGCGAGATCTCCCGGCTGCGCGGCCGGCGCATCCGCCGGCGGTTCGAGAATTCCGAATGCTCCCGGCGCGAGCTCCGCAAGCGCTGTCACGCGCGCGGCCTCGTATCGATGATGCGTGCGATCATAGCGCGGCAGCATCACGTTTTTCCGCGACGCGAGCGCGTCGGCCAGAATTGATTCGGTCGAGACTTCGTTGTCGGTAGAGGCGTAGAGCACAACGGTGCGCGCGTGCCGGTAGAAATCGGCCGCGAGCAGTCGCCGCGCGATTTCTTGCGAACGCGCGCGCGCGCACTCGGAGGTGATTTCGGCGCGGCAGTCCGTGAGGATCGCGCGCAGGTATTTCTTTTCGTCCGCCACGGACCTCGCCATGGCGGGAGCGGGACTAACTACTCAACCACTGAACGCATCGGCGCCTTATCGTGGATGACGCCAAGTCTTCCCCGGGCGGCGCGCCCATCAACGCGCCACGATGCCTACCGCATCTATTCGCCACGGCCTTGACAAAACCTCTCACGGGCCCAAAAAAATTTGGTCTCGCGTTGTGGTTAGTTGCTATCAAACCGACTTCCCCGCCCCCGTACCTTAAAGTTCGGGAAATCCATCAAATGGGCTGGGCGACGGCGACGGCTATGCCTGGGTGCCGTCAATTGCTGCGCTCAGCCTCTTGTCCATCGCCTCGATCCGCTCGACCAATGCCTGATGCTCAAGGCGCAGGCGTTCGAGCTCGTCGGCGAAGTTAAGCGCGGCCAGAATCGCAAGATGAATCGAGCTCACTGCTTGCGTTCCGCCGCCACGAATCTCTTTGATCTTGGCGTCAACCGCGTGGGCCAGGTCTTGTACGTAATTGTCGCCGCCGTCACTGGCGACAGTCAGCGACTGGCCCATTATTTCGACGTTGACGCCTTTCATATCGCGGCCAAATTAGTCTTTAGCCTAGTTCTATCCCGTCAAACCGCGACAAGATTTTTTCGATCCTGGTGCGCACCTCGGTACGCTCGGTTTCGTGCAGCTTGCGCTCCTGCTCGAACTGGCGCGCCTGCGCCTGAGCGTCGGCGAGCCGCTTTTCGCTTTCGGCCAGCTTCTGCGCCAGCGAATCGTTTTCGCGGCGCAACTGCTGGAGCCGGTTTACCGAGGACTGAATCCGCTCGTCTAGCTGTTTGAGAACGTCTATCGGGGTCGCCATAAGACAAAACTTCTACCTTTAGTTTAATTTTCGATAAAGCAGCCTGTCAAGCCGCATAAGAACCACTTGCACTCACGCCCTCGCCGTCGCTGCTCTCGAACAGCGCCTCGACAAACTCGTGCGCATCGAACTCCCGCAGATCCTCGATCCCTTCGCCCAGCCCGACGAACCTGACCGGCACGCCGAGCCGGTCTGCGATCGCGACGATCACGCCGCCCTTGGCGGTGCTGTCGAGTTTGGCCAGCACCACCCCGGTCAGAGGCACCGCGTCGCCAAAAATCCGCGCCTGGCTGAGCGCGTTCTGGCCGGTGTTCGCGTCGAGCACCAGCCAGGTCTCATGCGGCGCGCCCGGCAGCTCGCGCGCGACCACCCGCGCGATCTTCTTAAGCTCCTCCATCAGGTTGACCTTGGTCTGCAAGCGCCCCGCAGTGTCGATTATCACCGCGCCGGCCTTGCGTGCGAGCCCTGCCCTGACCGCGTCGAAGGCCACGGCGGCAGGGTCGCTGCCCGGCTGATGCTTGATCATCGCGGCGCCGACGCGATCGCACCAGACCTCGAGTTGTTCGATCGCGGCCGCGCGAAACGTGTCCGCCGCCGCGACGACCACCGGCCCGCGCTCGACCCGCATCCGCGCCGCGAGCTTGGCGACGGTCGTGGTCTTGCCGACGCCGTTGACGCCCACCAGCATGATCACGATCGGCCCGTCGACCGGCGCGGCGGGCGCGCGATCGGCGCTCGCGAGCATCGCGGAGATCTCGGCCTTTAGCGCGTCGCGAATCACGTCGGGACGATTATCGTTGCCCAGGCGCTCACGCACCGCGGCCGCGAGTTTCATCGAGGACTCGACGCCGACATCGGCGGCGATGAGAGCTTCTTCAAGACCTTCGTAAATCTCGTCGGCTTTCTTCGCTCCGGTGATCGCGGCGCGGACTCGGGCGAGGAAATTCTCGCGCGTTTTGCGCAGCCCGATCCCGATTCGCACCGGTGCCCGCACCGCGTCGGCAGACGAAACCGATACTTGCGGGCCTGTAACTTCCTCGATCTCGTCGACGACTGGCGGCGCGGGCTGCGGCTCATGCGCCGGAGTCAGCGACGGCCCTTCAGGCGCGGCAGGCGGCGCCTGAGGAATACCGCCGATTGGAGGCGCCTGCGGAGGAATTTCCGGAGGCGCAGATTGCGGAGGAACCTGGACCGTGCTCGGCCGCGCCTTGCGCAGGCTCCATTGGATCAGCACACCAATGAAGGTGATGCCGACGCCTACGACAATCGCGATAAAAATAATTATGAGGGTGTCAACTGCGGTCACGATCTCGCCTCGGAAAAGCGCCGCGGGAACCGGGCGCGCAGGCTAGAATAACAGCATCGCCGCGCGATCTGAAACGCGCCCGCGAAACTGGCACGTCGCGAGTCCACAACCGCATCGAGAATCAGCGTGCGGTCTGATTCCTCCCCCGTTGTCTGAGAGGCTGTCGATAAACGGAGATAAACTCCGCAAATAAGGGCCGCCGAGACGGCGGCTCTACTGGCAAAAGGCTTTTTTAATAGGACCGGCGTCTCGCCGGTCATTACAGATTGCGCTGCGGCAAGTATCGACAGCCTCGTCTGACATGGGGAGGAATCAGAGCGTGCGCTGGAAGCCTTCCCCGGTATACGGCTATAACATTCTTCTATGCGCCCCCGACGGCGCGCATAGGAGTAAATCCGATGGGCAAGCTCGAAGGTAAAGTTGCGATCGTAACCGGCGCGAGCCGTGGAATTGGAAAGGCGATCGCCGACCTCTTCGCCGCTGAAGGCGCGCGCGTGATATGCAGCGCTCGCACGCTGCACGAAGGCGACCACCCGCTGGAAGGCTCGCTCGAAACCACGGTGGCAGCAATCAAAAAAGCGGGCGGACAGGCCTCCGCCGTCACCTGCGACGTCTCGTCCGAAGAAGATTGCGAGAAGCTGGTCGCAGAGACGCATCGCCTCTATGGACCCGTCGATGTACTCGTCAACAACGCGGCGCTGACCTACTTCATCCCGGTCAAGGATTTCCAGCCCAAGCGATGGATGCGCTCGTTCCAGGTTAACGTGCACGGACCGTTCATGCTCTCGCGCCTGGCGCTGCACGACATGATCCCGCGCAAGTCGGGATCGATCGTCAACATCTCGTCGGGCGCCGCGATCGGACCCGGGCGCGGACCCTACGAGGGCAAGGAGCTGCACATGGGGAGCGTCTGCTACGGCGCGGAGAAAGCCGCGCTCGAGCGGATGACCCAAGGGCTCGCGTCCGAGGTCTATGCCGACAATATTTCCGTTACATGCCTGTCGCCGTCGGAAGTGGTGGCGACTCCCGGCACCGTCTATCACCATCTGGTGACGGGACCTCAGGACGGCGAGCCGCTCGAGTACATGGCGCGCTCGACGCTGATCCTCGCAACCGAGCCGGTGAACAAAATCACCGGCCGGGTGACCTACAGCCAGGAGCTGATGAAGGAGTACGGGCTGTTGAAAGA
>JBARDN010000114.1:0-17650 GCA_049795175.1 Binataceae bacterium (SeqCode)
AGCCGCGCTTCTCACGACAACCCACGCTTGCTACCACGCTCGCAATCGCGACACGATATCCGGATGGCTGGTGGATTAAATCGTGCCGATGCGCCGCGGCCCGAGGACGTGAAGCGCAATGCGCGGAGCTTCGGATGGATCGGCGGGGCGATGATCGGCACGGTGGCGATTCTGTGGCTCGCCGGATCGATCATGGTGGCGTACCGGCTCGCGTATCCGCCGTTTATCGAGGACGGGCATACGGATGTGTACGGTCCGCATGCGCCGATTGCCGACGCGGCGGCGCCGATCAATCCGCTGGCGGCATTCGGCGCGCAGTTCCAGAGCGTTACGATTCCGGTCGATGATTATCCGCCGGTCCAAGGATGGTTCATCGCGGGGAAGCTGCCGTTGGCGGTGCTGCTGATGCCGGCGGCGGGCGCAGACCGGCGCGCGATGCTGCCGTATATGAAATTTCTGCACGCGGCCGGATATCCGATGCTCGCAATCGGAAGCGGCGACAATCCCGAGCGCGGAACGGGATGGGGATGGCGCGAGCGGGCGGAGGTATTGGCTGGGGCGGGCAATCTGAAGCGGCGCGGATTTGCGAATCTCGCGGGTCTGGGGGTCTCTGAGGGCGCGGCCGCGATCCTGTTCGCGCAGGCGGAGCATCCGGTGTTCAGCGCGATCGTCGCTGACAGCTCGTACCGCAATCTGGCGGCGATGTTTCGCGCGAGTCCGTCGATAGCCGGACTCCATCCGGCATTCTCGCAGACGGTGATGATGGAAGCGGGACTCTTGCTGGGGCATTCGCTATGGCGGATCGATCCGGCCAGCGCGGCGCGCAAGCTCGGGGGGGCGGCGCTGCTGGTGATCCAGAATCGCGGCGACAAGATCGTGACGGTCGCGGATGCGGAAGCGATCCGCGACGCGGCCGGCGCTTCGGGCGCGGAGTTATGGATTGTGGACGCGGACGGACATGGCGATGCGACCTACGAGGATCCGGAGGCATACGCCTCGCGAGTGACGGCGTTTTTGTCTCAGCGTGGCGCGTCAGCGACGCGCGATTAAAAAGAAGCAGAGCAGCACCCTCACCCGCGCGTCACGATGCTTGCGAAAACTGCAAGCATCGCGCCGCGCCGCCTTCTCCCGGGGGGCCGTCGATAATTGTCGGCAGCGCGATCTGTAATGACCGGCGAGACGCCCGTCCTACTGAAAAAAGCTCTTTGCCAATAGGGCCGCCGTCTCGGCGGCCCCTTTCCTCCGGAGTCTATATCCGTTTATCGCAGCCTTCCCAGAGGAGGGTCGATAAACGCAGTTTTGTGTCATCCTGAACGGAGGCTGCCGCAGTGAAGGATCTCCGCGAAGCGATTAGTGCGGAAAGCACCTGGCTGGTCGCACTAATCGCTTCGCGGAGATCCTTCGCCTACGGCTCAGGATGACACCATCGGGGCGTACGCGAGAAAATCGACAGCCTCCTTCCGTGGGGAAAGGGTATAGGAGCGATGCGCTACATTCTTGGGGTGCCTAAATCGGTCAGTAGCGTGCTCTTCAGGCGATCGAACAACTCGTCGATGTCCCACGGACCGTTGTTGTAAAGAATCTTGTCGGGAACGATATGTCGGTAGCGCATGATTCGGTAGCCCGACGCTCCGATACATTGCCCGGTGACGCCCGCGGCCGCATCGCTTGCGAGGAACAGAACGATCGGCGCGACGTTGGCCGGGTCGCGCGGAGTGCCTTCGGCGCTCTCGCTTGCGGGCAGGCCGGTTGCTCCGGGCATCCGGCCTGCGGGAACAGTATCGGTCATGCGGGTGGCGGCGCCCGGCATGATCGCATTCACGGTGATTCCATATTTGCTCAGCGCATTGGCCGAGCTGTAAGTCAGGCCGAGGATTCCCGCCTTGGCGGCGGCGTAGTTGGGCTGGCCGGGGCTGCCGAGGGCCGAGTTGGACGAGAAATTGATGATCCTGCCGGACTTGCGCTCGCGCATATGCGCCGACGCCGGACGCATCGTGCAGTAGTGTCCTTTCAGATGCACGCGGATCACGTCGTCCCATTCTTTTTCGCTCATGTTGAAGATCATCCGGTCGCGCAAGATGCCTGCGACGTTGACCAGGATGTCGAGCTGGCCAAATTCCTTGATCGCCTGATTGACCAAGCCCTCGCCGCCCTCGACGGTCGCGATATCCATGTGATTGGAGACGGCGGTGCCGCCCGCAGCCTTGATTTCTTTGACCACGTCGTCGGCGGGCGAGACGGTGGTGGTCTCTCCCGCGACTGTGACGCCGAGATCGTTGACGACCACTTGTGCGCCATGCTTTGCGAACAGCTTGGCGATTCCGCGGCCGATGCCGCGGCCGCCGCCGGTGATCGCCGCCACTTTTCCGTCTAGTTTGCCCATGTGTGCGAATCTCCCTGTTAGACTCGGAATCCAAACCGGAAAGGTTTCGGTCCCTGTCAGTGTGCTTATAGCGGCGCTTATAGCGCAAAACCGCTGCGCCCGAACAGGGAGCGGAAGACAGCTAGCGCTGGTCGATTCGCGCGACGGTGTACTCTGTGATCTGTCCGTCGGTGGACAGTTTGGCGATCTTTCCGTTGGGCTCGGCGAACCACAGGTTGCCGTCGGGGCCTGCGGTAATGAAACCGGGGATAGTGCGGGGGTGAAGATGAAACGCGGTGATCTCGCCGGCCGGACTCATGCGATAGATAATCGGCACATGAACCATCGTGATCCACAGGTTCTTGTCGGCTCCTGAAGCGATCGAGAGCGGAACGCCGGAGTCGGGCAGCGGATACTCGGTGATCGCGCCATAGGGAGTAATCTTGCCGACCTTATCGGCGGCGAGCTCCGTGAACCAGATGTTGCCGTCGGCCCCGGCAGCGAGCCATCCGGGCTTGGCGTCACGCGTCTGGACGGCATACTCGGTGATCTTTCCGGCAGGAGTGGACTTGCCGATGCGATTGCCGCGATCTTCGACGAACCACAGGTTGCCGTCGTTGCCGGTGACGATCTGCGCGGGACCCGAGCCTTGCGGCAGATCGAATTCCGCCAGCGCACCCTGCGGGCTGAGCCGCCCGATCCGGTTGCCGGAATGCTCGGTAAACCACAAGTTACCGTCGGGGCCGGTCGTGATGCCGGTCGGAGCGCTGTCGGCCCTGGGGAGATTCACGTAGGTAACTTGCTCGTTGTAGTCCATGCGGCCGATCCGATTCCCGGCAGTATCGGTGAACCAGATCGCGCCGTCGGGACCGGCAACGATCCTTTCCGCAAATCCACGCGTGTCGATCTTGTAGCGCGCGATCGATCCGTCGGGCGTGATTCGGCCTACAGCGTCGCCTTGGTACTCGGTGTACCAGACGTTGCCGTCGGGGCCTGCGGCTATCGCGTACGGCGAGTGAGTACCTATCGCCTGATGATGCGCTACTGGAGCCGGCGCGGGGGAAGGCGCGGGCGCGGCGGCCTGCTGCGCGGCAGGGGCGCATCCCGCCGCGAGCATCAGCGCGAGCGCAACCCCGATCGCATCTTTACGAAGTGAATTTATCCGCACTGCGCGCCCTCATCTCTCGATGAAATTCTGGCAGAACCGGGTCGTGGATGCATCCGGCGGCCGTATCGCATAGATTTCATGGCAATCGAGCGGTGCACGATTCGCGGGGACGCTTTGGCGCTCGCGCGAGGGCGCGCGCCGGCCGGGAAAAGGGGGAATCATGCGCAAAGCGAGCGCGGCGAGCGTCGCCGTCGCCGTGATGTTTCTGCCGGCGGCGCGCACGATCCAGGGATGGATATGCTCCGCCGGCGCGCCGGTCACCTGGGATTATGGGCCCGCGCAACTAGCGGTGCGGGTCGCGATGCTCGTGCGGGGAATCCCTCTGTACCGCGATTTCCGCGTGCCGCCTTACATCCCGCTGGTTTATGGTCCAATCGTTCCGTGGATCACTGCGCGGTTGGCGCCCTACTTCGGAAGCGGAGCAATCGCAGCCCTCGAAGCAGGCAGGATTATTACTATCGCGTCGACGCTTGCGGTCTGTGCGCTGATCGTCGTCCTGGCGCGAAAAATGGGCGTCAGCACTGCCGCCGGTGCGCTTGCGGCTCTAGGCTTCCTGGTCGCTCCGATTGTGCAGCGCTGGGGTTTCGCTTATCGCGTCGATATGCCGGCGCTGGCATGCGAACTTGGCGGCGTCGCGGCGTTTGCGTCGGGGCTTTCGATTCCCGCACTCGCGATGTTCGTGATCACGTTTTTTATCAAGCAGGGCCGCGTGGCTGGAATCGCAGCGGTAGTCCTGTATTGCTGGATTTCGGGTCAGCGGCGGCGGGCATTCACATCAGGAATAATCTGGCTCGGGATGGTCGCGGCGGGAGCTGCGATTCTCGCGCTCATCTTCCCGTGGTACTGGCTCAACGCGTTCGGAGCGCTCGGAGTGACTCGATACGACGTGCGCGCCGCGATTTTATGGCTCGCGATCCTGATCGGCGGCGATCCCGTCCTGGTCGTGCTGGCGGGAGTCGCGATTTTGCGGCGGAGAATGACGGATCGACTGATGCTGTGTTATCTCGGCGCCGCGATCGCGGAAAATCTCTTATCCTCGATACGCTGGGGCAGCAACGCATACTACTTTATTCCGGCGCTGGCGGCGGTTGCGATTGTCGCCGCCAGCGGCATCGACATGATCCTCGAGCGGGCGGTGGCGATGCGTCCTGCGGTCGGCGCCGCGGCGGCGGCAGCGCTCGCGATAGGACTCTCGGCCGGGTGTCTCGTGATGGCGCCGGCGATTGGCGGGATAACGCTGGCGGCGAGGTTCCTGCCGTCGTTTCGATGCGAAATGATCGCGCGCGAACCGTGGAACTCGACTGGGCTCGCGCGGCTTGGCGCGGTCGGTGGTCCAATCCTCACCGATAGCGCCGACCTATGCCTTATCGATCGCCGGGCGAATCTCCAATGGATCGACCTGATGGTTCTCGGCTCGATGCGCGCGCGAGGGAGCTTTGATGATTCGGCGCTGCTGGCGCAGATTCGCGGGCATCAAATCGCAGGGTTCGCGCTCGATTCCGAGGGACTCGGGCGCGAGTTTCGCGGGCGTGCGTTTTTCTGGAAAGCTCTGCGCACGGCAATCGAGCAGAACTATCGGATGGTCGCCGCGCCTGGGCCGCCGTACCTGATGTTGCCGAATCCTGTCCCGTCCAAATCAACCGGCTCGGCGGCGAACAGATAGGCCGCAACGAACGCCATCAGCAGCGAGAACACGGCGCCTTCCGTAGCCAGACCGAAAATCGGCAACCCGGTTCGGATCGCCAACGGGTAGAAGAACGACCCGACGTAATGAACGCATCCGGTAGGACAGACGAGGAAGATCGCCGCATAGCTGAGCTTCGCGAAATTGATCGTTATCGGCCGGGCCGCGCCGGCCGCAGCAGCCAGCGCGATGCGCGAGAACGGGATTAGTAACAATACCATGTTGTAGATCCACGCCGTCGGAGAAGCCAGTACGCACGCTACGATCCAAAGGCAGAACATCCGCGAATCCGGGTCGCCGCGGCTCCGATTCCTGAGGAGCGGAATACAGGCCAATGCGAGAATACCTATCTGCGCGCATGCATCTGACACTCTGCGGATTAGGTCGAGGCGCGGTCCCAGGCTGGGGCCGAACGCGTCCCAGAACAGCCTCGATACGAATGAACCGATCGCGACATTGGTGGATTGGCTACGCCATACGGAATTAGTAATTACTCTAATTCCATTTCGCCAGTTAACCGTATTCGCCACGCCAGCTACCAGGAACGTCAATCCAGCCAACATGATGATTCCAATTACGGCCCAACCCGCCGCACGCCACCGGCGGGACAGAACCAAATATCCGAACAATGCGATTGGAAACATCAGCCACAACGTAGCCAGAGCGAGGAGCAAGCCGGCGATCAGGTCCTGGCGGCGCTCGAGCGCCAGCATCATGCCCACCAGCATCAGCAGCAACATAATCTTGCTCTGGCTATAGTAGAAATGATTGGTGACCGGAGGATAGATAAGTGCGAGCGCGACTAAACTCACTACGGCCCGCGCTCCATATTTCGCGGCCGGCCGCAGCAGTACCCACAATGAAATAGCCAGTGCAACTATATTAATCAGCGTCCAGGTCCAAAATGCTGCGCGGGGCCGCAGAAACGTCAAAGGCTCGAATAGCATCAGGAATGTCGGCGGATAGTTCGCGTGATCGATATTGGCGGTATCAAGTCCCATTGCGGCGCCAACGGCATGAATATCGGTGTTATAGGTATCCTGATGATTCCGCATCAGCAGCGCGGATACATAGAACTGCGAAAAATCGGTGTGGATTGCGCGACTCGGAAGAATACGCAGCCATGCCGCCACGTACAGCAGCGCACAGACACATAGCACCGCCGCCAGCAGATTGTCTCGCCGATCGAACGAACTCCGTTTCATCGTGCGCTAGCCGCGGACCGGAATTGCAGGCTCCGTCGATGAGTGCGGCGACGCACCCGCTACGTCCCTGCCCGTCGCCATAACTTCAGGGTCGGGTTCCATCACCGCGATCAGGCTGAGCGGTGCGATCGGCAGCACGCCATCGAGCGCTCGCATCAAGGGAGTAATCAGGTTAAGCACCCAGATTTGCGCGAGCCCGAAGCGCCTGCGGCGCAATAGGCGGCCGTTGAGCCACCACGCGACGGTGCCCATCCGGTTGAACTCGAGCATCGCGCGCACCTTCATTCCGCATTGCGTGCCGAGTTCCGTGAGCGTGCCTCGCGTGTAGCGTCGGCGATGCCCCAGCACCTCGTCGAGCGTCCCGAAATTCTTAGGCCCCTGCGGAACCAATACGATCGCGCGTCCATTCGGCGCCAGCACCGATTTGATATTGAGCAGGGATTGCTGCGCGTCATCGACATGCTCGAGCACGTTGAGGCAAATGACGGTATCGTACCCCTGCGCGTGCGCGGGGAACGAGGCGAGATCGCTCACGTCGCAGAAGCTGGCGCGCAGGTACGGACGCTCGGCCGACAGATTAGTCAGGGTCTGCAAGTAAAGAGGATTGATATCGCTGGCTACGTAATGTTGCCGCGGCAGAAGCGCGCGGCTCAGGTTTCCTACTCCACTGCCTATTTCGAGAACTCGATCGCCGCAGAAGGGGCGTATCGCATCGGCCATCCAGAGGTTGAAGCGCGGCGCGCGTGACAGCCGCGCCAGAATCTGGCTGCCGTACTCGTCGGCGCGATAGATCTGGTCGCTGACGCCGAAGCGCAGGATCGCGAACAACGCCAGCAGGCCGTCGCGGGCGCGGATTTTCTTGCCCTCGCGATAGGTGCGGCCGAAATAGCTAATCGGAATTTCGAAGATTCGCGCTTCGCGTTTGGCAAGTTTAATAGTCAGTTCAGGCTCTATCTGGAAGTCATTGCTTGAAAGCGGTATCGACTTGAGCAGTTCCGTCCGTACCATCTTATAGCAAGTCCAGACGTCGGTGAGGTTGAGATTCGATACCAGGTCGCAGATCAGAGTCAATAGCTTGTTAGCCAACTGATGCCGATAGAGTAAGACCCTCCTGACCTCGCTGCCGGTAAAGCGCGACCCGAAGACGGCATCCGCGTCATTAGCCAGATACGCGGTGATCATCCGTGCGATGTCCGCCGGATGGTACTCAAGGTCGGCGTCGTGAATGATACATGCGTCACCGGTCGCCAGCGCAAGGGCGGTCTGGATTGCTTTGCCTTTGCCGGCGTTGTGCTCGTGGGTGAGAAACCGCCACTGGATCCGGCCGCCGCTTTGAGCGCGTTCCTGAGCGAACGCACTCAGCGATTGCGCAGTGCCGTCGGTGGAACCGTCATCGACGACGATTACTTCGATTCGCGAAAGATTGGGATGATCCTCAAGAATCGCGAGCCGGGCCAGCGACTCGGCCACAAGGTACCGTTCATTGAAGACCGGAACCAGAACCGACAAAGCTATGCTGCCCGCATCCACCCCGCTTTCCTCCGTCGTGATGACACAATAGGCGGACGGCGGAGGCATTCAAAGAGGTTGCGAGGACCGGCACGGTACGTCGGCTCTAGTTCACCACGTGATCGGCGCGCAGCCGCGCGACTTCGTCGGCTCCGAATCCGAAATCTTTCAGGATGTCATCGGTATCCTGTCCCAGCCCGGGAGCATGGCGCCAAAACTCAGTTTTTGATTTCGAAAAACGTGCCGGCGAGCGCACCCCCCGTACGCGTCCAGCCTGCGGATGGTCGTACTCGACGAAAGTCTCGTTGACCACGAATTGCGGATCGGTCCAAATCGTATCGAAGTCGTTGACGGGGCCGCATGGAACGTCGGCCTTTTCGATTCGCTCGAGCCAGTAGGCCGAGGTTTCGGTCGGAAAGATATCGATCAGCGCCTTGATCGCGCGCTTGACGCGTTCTGGCCGCGGCTCGTCACCCTGGAACAATGCCTGATGCCCGATCGCTTCGAGCATCGAGGTCCAGTGCTTGTCGGTCAGGGGTGCGATCGTGATGTAACCGTCGGCGGTCTTGAACGGATCGAGCGTGCCCATCGCAGGCGGCACTCCCGGTTTGTGCGGCAAGAGCGTGTGGCGCGCCATCGTGTCGCCCATCAGGTAGTAGGCGACCGCGTCGATCATCGCGAGCTCGATATGCTGGCCCGTGCCGCTGCGCGCCTGGTTGAGCGCGGCGAGAATCGCAATCGCGGCGGTCATCGCGGTGACTTTATCCGCGATGATGTTCTTGACCGCGCGCGGACGGCCCTGCGTGCGCTGCGTCGCCATCACGCCGGCCATGCCCTGGATGATCGGATCGTAGGCGGGCTTGTCGCGATACGGCCCCTTGAAACCGTACCCAGCCATCGAGCAGTAGACGATTTTAGGATTGCGGGCGGCGACCGCCTCGTAGCCTACGCCCAGCCGATCGACCACCCCCGGGCGGACGTTCTGCACCACTACATCGGCATGCTCGGCCATCTTAAGGAACACCTCGGCCGCGCCGGGGCGCTTGAGGTCGAGCACCATCGCACGCTTGCTGCGGTTCCAGTTGAGGATTCCGACCGGCACTCCGGCGCGCTGCTGCGCGACGATTACGCGCGTGACCTCGCCTTCGGGCGGCTCGATCTTGATTACGTCGGCGCCAAGATCGCCCAGAATCATCGTGCAGAACGGGCCGGCGACGACCATGCTGAGATCGAGAATCTTGATACCGGTTAATGGACCCATCGTGCGCACCTCCCTGCCTTGGATGGTTATAGTCAAAGCCGGTTCACTCTAACAACGGAGGATTTGAATTAGGCCACGCGCGCGGGTATTAAGATGATCGCGTGCGGGCGGTTAACTCCGAGTGCAGACTCGGAGGTGCATTCGACTCCGCCGTGGTTGGGGCCGTGCGCGGCATCGCGACAGGTTTATTTCGATCGCGACTCGGAGGGGGACGGGTTGTATCTGCTGAGACTTATCGTGCGCAATATGCGCCGCAGCCTTCGGCGCACGGTGCTGACTTCACTGACAATTGCGCTGGCGACATTTGTTTACCTGGTGCTGGTGTCGGTGCCCGGATCGATGGACCGCATCGTTCACGACGCTTCGGCAACGCTGCGATTGATCGTGATCAACCGCAACCTGCCGCTATATGGGATGCCGGCGCGATACTGCGATCAGATTCGCGAGATGCCCGGCGCGGCCGCATGCGTCGCGATCAAGGCATGGCCGGCGACCTACCAGGACGTGAGCGATCAGATTCTCGCCGTCGGCGAGGGACTCGAGATTGCCGACGTCTTTCCCGATTACGATTTGAACGGCGAGGCGCGCCGCGCGTTCACTCGCGAGCGCCGTGGCGCATTCGCCGGTCACGTGCTGATGAGCAAGTATCATTGGCATCCGGGCCAGGAGGTCACGCTGCGCGGCGTCGGCGCGGGTCATTTGAAGCTCACCTTCGTGCTTTTGGGCGAGATGCCGTCCAAGCGATATCCGAACGTGTTCGCGTTCAGGCGCGATTATTTGGAAGAGGCCAAACGCGCGGCAGGACTGCCGAACCCGGACCTCGTGATGAACCTGGTCGTTAGAGTCCGCCGCGCAGAAGATGTCGCACCGCTCATCCGCGAAATCGACTCGACCTTCCACAACTCCGACTTCGAGACGCGCACCGTGACGGAGAGCGATGCGCTGGCCGGCGGACTCTCGATCCTCGGCAACGTGCGCGGCATCGTGCTGAGCCTGTGCGTCGTAGTGGTGCTGACGGTGCTGCTGATTGCAGCGAACTCGACCGCGATGACGGTGCGCGAACGGATGAACGAAGTCGGCGTGATGCGCACGCTCGGCTTCGGGCGCCGCGCAATCGCATCGATGCTGCTGGGTGAATGCGCAGCACTCGGCGCGATCGGCGGCGTGCTCGGCGCGGGCGCAGCGCTGCTGTTCTTTTGGGGCGGCACCACGATGGGCGCGATCGGGATGATGAGCGCGGTGTGGGTGACCTCGGCCGGGGCAGCGCAGGCGGTGGGGGTTGCGATCGCGGTTGGAATCTTAAGCGGCACGATTCCGGTGATCGCGGCGCTGCGCACGCCACCGGCGATCGCGCTGCGGCAGGTGGGATGACGCCACACCGCAAAGCTTCACGCACCGGCCGATGATCCCGATTCGCTACAATCTGCGAAGCCTGATGGTGCGGCGCGCGACCAGTGCGATGACCGCGCTCGGGATCGCGCTGGTCGTGATGATCCTGTTCCTGCTGCTCGGCTTCGTCGCGGGACTGCGCTCGACCATGACCCAAGAGGGCGAAGCGCAAGACTGGATTGTGCTGAGCCGCGGGGTTACGGCCGAGCCCTCGAGCAGCATCACGCGCGAGCAGTACGAGATCATCCGCACGCGGCCTGAGATCGCGGCCGACGCCTCTGGCGAGCCGTTAATCTCGCCAGAGACGGTCACCGCGTTCAATCCCGCACCCGACGCGCCGATCGACGCGAGCTCGTTCACTTTTCTGCGCGGCGTCTATCCGATCGCGTTCAAGGTTCATCGCGGGATTCGGATCGTCAGCGGACGGATGCCGGCCGCGGGCAAGACCGAGATGATCGTCGGACGGCGGCTGGCAGCGCGATTTCCGGCGCTCGCGCCACCGCGGACTTTGCGTTTCGGGCGTCACGATTGGGCGATCGTCGGGATCTTTTCCGACGACGGCAGTGCGCGCGAGTCCGAAGTTTGGACCGATCTGGATTTGCTCGAACAGGACGTGCACATGGGCGGCATCTACTCCTCGATGCACGTGACGCTGCGGCCCGGGATGGCCGCAAGCTTCAAGGCGGCGCTGACCAAAGACGCGCGGCTCGATCTGGATGCGATGCCGGAGGCGCAGTTTTACGCGGCCGAGTCGCAGCTCGCCGACAAGTTGCGCAACCTGGGAATTATCGTCGCGCTGATTTTGGCGGTGGGTGCGATGTTTGGCGGCATGAATACGATGTATGCCGCGGTTGCACGTCGCTCGCGCGAGGTCGGGGTGCTGCGCGCCCTCGGCTTCAGCCGGGCAAGTATCCTGCTGAGCTTTATTCTCGAGAGCACCGCGCTGGGGCTCGCGGGCGGTATCGCGGGCGAGATTCTCGGCGTCGCGGTCGCGTACGGAACAGGTCTTCAGAGCCGGCTGATGAACGTCGCGACTTTCATTTTCTCGTTTCGGCTCGCGCCTTCGTCGTTCGTCGCGGGTCTGATCGTCGCCGCGATCATCGGCGCGCTCGGCGGAATTTTACCAGCGTGGCGCGCCGCAAGAATGGGCGTAGTCGATTCGCTACGCGAGGCTTGAGCGCCTTGTCAACTCGCTGACGAGAGAAGATCGAAACCGACAATGGTTACCGACGCGAAGGATCGATCACTTTCAGACCGGCGAAGTACCGCCGGAAAAAGCCGCGATCGCGGGTAAGGAGCTGGTCGGCTGCGCTCTGCGCGTGCGCACCGATCAGAAAGTCGCTCGCGATTCGGGTTCGCCGGCCGCCGTGAGCGAGGTAGCGGCGCCACACCTGGGCTGCTTTGACCGCAGTTTCGGGAGTGAACGGATCCAACGCCACCGACAAGTCATTCATTGCCCGCGCGAACTCCTCGGGGCCAGAAAAGGCGACCCCGGTTTCCGCCCATACAACAGCGCACGCCACCACCGCGCCTTCGCGCATGCAGTGCCGCATCGCTTCAGCGGAATTTCCGCCGAATACAGGGTCGGCGCCAAAAATGTCAACTAAAACGTTCGTGTCAACGGCGGTGATCAATCGCGCAACCCCCGAATCCGGATCATGAAGGTATCAGTGCTGAACTTTTCGCCGAGGCATCCGTACACTCGGCTAACCGGGTCCGCCGTAGCGCACTTGACGGCGACCAGACGGCCGTGTTCTTCAGTGAACTCAAGGGTGGTGCCGGGTTTGACGCCCAAACTGTCCCGCAGCCGTTTCGGAATGGTGACCTGCCCGCGCTCGGCGACCTTGGCCTTCATACTTTTCATTCCTGAATTCATATCATAGAAATACGATTATGACGATTGGCCATCTTTCTCGCCGGCAGGAATCCTTCCGGTGCGCTCAGCAATAGCGTGGATGCGCGCGAGGCGCGCCTTTATCGCCGGGTTGTCGGAAAGTTTGGCGATCGTCAACGGAAGCCGGTAGGTCCAGTTGGTCTCGATTATCGTGCCGGGACGATTGATCCGCGCGTTCCATCCGAACAAGTCCTGGATCGGCAGGATCACGTAGCGCGCCGGCGAGGCGAATAGCGTCTCGATAATCGCGTCGAGCGCGTTTTCGTCCAGCCGATCACGCCGCGGATTTACGCGCGCGCCGACGCCGAGCGCCGCGCACAGCTTTTCGCGCTCGCTGACCGATTGCTCGCGCCACCATACTGTTAGTGTCTCGGTGTCATGCGTGCCTGTGGTCGCGAGCGATAGTTCGGGATACGTGGCCGGGCTCCTGAAGCGCTCGTCAGGGCTGCCCCACGCTTCGCGCTCCCATTGCATCACCTTATATCCAGGAACTCCGAGCCGGGTCAGGGAATCGCGAACCCACTGCGGCACCGAGCCAAGATCTTCAGCGATGATCTCGCATTCGCCGACCGCCGCGCGCAGTGCGCGCATGATTTCTTCGCCCTGCGCAACCTGTGCGTGCGCTTCGGACGGGCTGAAGGAACCGTCGGCCTCGGGATCCGCACTAAACGAAAACGTCCGATAGATTCCGACCACGTGATCGATACGCACGAGATCGAACATCGCCCCCGCGCGGCGCGCACGCGTTCGCCACAGGCGAAAGCCGTCCTGACGCATCGCGTGCCATCGCGGCAGCGGCAGACCCCATCGTTGCCCACGCCGGTTGAATTCGTCCGGAGGAGCACCGACAGTCCGATCGAGATCGAACATCGCCTGATTCGCCCAGACCTCGGCGCTGTCGCGTGCGGGCGAGAACGCCATGTCGCCGCCCAGCTGCACGCCTTTACGATGCGCGTGCGCGCGCGCGGCAGTCCATTGCCGATCCGCGATAAATTGCCACCACGAGTACATCGCGATCGCGCCTGCCAGCTCGCGCCGCGCCGCGTCCAGAGCGGCGGGATCGCGTCGGGCGAGATCCTCGGGCCACCTATCCCACGCCGACCAGTTGAAGCGATGCTTGAGCGCGCGGAACAGCGCATAGTCTTCGAGCCAATCGCGATTGCGATCGGCAAAGCTCGTGAACTCGTCGCCGAACTCGGAGCCGCCGCGCACCCGCGACGCGCGATAGGCGCGCTCGAGCAGCGCCAGCCGGACCGGACGCGAAACCGCGCGCGCGACCACGCGGCCATTACCGACCTCCGCTTGCGCCCGGGCGATCGACACGCGACCGACACCGCCCAGCTCGCGCGTGGCGATATACACCGGATCGATCGCGAGCACGCTCATCGCGCTGTACGGGCTGGTCTCGCCGGGCGCACCTTCGTCGAGCGGAAGGAGTTGGATGATACGCAAGCCGGCACTGCGCGCGAAACCAATCATCGCGGGCAGATCCATAATCTCGCCGCGGCCCAGGTCGTCACGGGTGCGCAGCGAGAAGAGCGGAATCAAAACACCGGCAGCTCGGATGGGCATGAGTCACGCGCAGAGCGGCTGATTACAAAGGCTCCCGCGGCCTGCCGCGCATCGCCTAGATCACATAGCCGCCGTTGGGACTGACGACTTGTCCGACCATGAAATTCGATTCGTCCGAAGCGAGGAACAACGCAGCGCACGCGATATCGCGCGGCTCACCGAAGCGGCCCATCGGCGTGAGTTGCGTGAAATATTGCTTCATCTCGCCGGTGATCGGCGCGGTCATCGGAGTTTCGATAAAGCCGGGGGCGATGCAATTGACCAAGATTCCATGACCGACAACTTCTTTCGCCAGCGCCTTGGTGAACGAGATGATGCCGCCCTTTGCCGCAGAGTACGCGACCGCGCCGCCGAGCCCGGTAGTGCCTGCGATCGAGCCGAGGTTGATGATGCGGCCCGATTTTTTCGGGATCATCAACTTCAGCGCCTCGCGCGTGCAATAGAAGGTCGAGTCGAGATGCGTCGCGAGCATCTTGTGCCAGTCTTCGTCGGCGAGATCCTGTAATCCGCTGATCTCGGTGGTCTCGCGCGTGCGTCCGATACCGGCGTTGTTGATCAGAATATCGATCGTGCCGAATGCCGCGACAAACTCCGCGAACATTTTTTTAACCGCCGCGCTCGAGGAGACATCTGCGATGAACGGTTGCGCCTTGCCGCCCGCGCGCTCGATCTCGGTTGCGACGTTGTGCGCCGACTCGGGCCGGATGTCGTTGACCGCAACGCTCGCGCCCTCGCGCGCGAAGGTCAGTCCCATTTCGCGTCCCAAGCCGGAGCCGCCGCCGGTTATCATCACGACTTTGTTTTTGAGTCTCATCGCAGTCTTATCGCATCCTTTAACATCCGGCTCAGGATTTGGGTTTGCCTTCGCGCAATTGACGTTTCCAGTCGAGGCGGCGGGCTTCGGCGCCGGCGGTTTCGGCCTCGGCGATCATTCCTTTCTTTTGATAGAACATGCTGAGGTTGGTGAACGCCAGGATGTCTTCCGGGTCGGCCGCGATGTGGCGCTTGGTCACTTCGATCGCCGAATCGGTATCGCCCTTGGCCTGATAGCACATCGCGAGTCCGTGCACGGCATCGGTGAATTTCGGATCGACTTCAAGCGCGCGTTCGTACATCGCGATCGCCTCGTCAAACTTGTCGTCGGCGAACAGGTCGATCGCCTGGTCGTAAAGTTCTTCCTTGTCAGTCTCTGAATCAGGCATCGGTAAACTCTCTTTTCACGCCATATCCGGCGTATCACTCTTCTTATATAATACACCCTGTCAGATGGATAATTCCGCCGCCATAGAAATTACTGAAGCCGACGTTTACGAGGTCCTGCGCGAGTGCTACGACCCCGAGATTCCGGTCAACGTGGTTGACTTGGGCCTGGTCTATGGCGTCGCGCTCTCGGGCGGCGTGATCAACGTCACGATGACGCTGACCGCACCCGGCTGTCACATGGGCGCGATGATCACGCAAGAAATTCAGGACAAGCTGCTCGGCCTGCCCGGATGCGACGACGCCAATGTCGAGATCGTATGGGATCCGCCGTGGACGCCGCACATGATGAGCGAGCAGGCGCGCAAGAAGCTCAACATCGACGACTGACCGCAACGAGCTCGCTGCTAAAGAAAGATCGATCGGTGAAACTCGCAAGCGAGCCCGGTGAGCTTGCGCCTTGCGGCTGAACCTCGTATTTCTCGAATTATCTATGAGCACCACTGAAATTTCCGCCGCCGATCCGCATCCTCGCCGTCGCGTCGATCTGCTTGGCACCTCGATGTCTTACGCCGATGCGGGCCAGGGGCGCCCGATCGTTTTCCTGCACGGCAATCCCACTTCGTCGTACCTGTGGCGTAACGTGATTCCGCACCTGACGCCGCTCGCACGATGCATCGCGCCGGATCTGATCGGGATGGGTGCGTCAGGAAAATCCTCGACCGGGACCTATCGCTTTGCTGATCATGCGCTCCACCTTGACGCGCTTTTGGATCATGTCATCCCCGAGGGTCCGGTCACGCTGGTCGTGCATGATTGGGGGTCGGCGCTGGGTTTCGATTGGGCGCGGCGTCATCCGGAGCGCGCGGCAGGTATCGCGTACATGGAAGCGATCGTGCGGCCGATCACCTGGGCGGAATGGTCCAAGCCCGCGGTCGAACTGTTCAAGTCGTTACGCGGTCCTGGCGGCGACGACTTGATCCTCAAGCGAAATATTTTCGTCGAACGGATTTTGCCCGGCAGCGTGATGCGCAAGCTCAGCGACGCCGAGATGGACGTCTATCGCAAACCGTTCGCTGAGCCCGGCGAGTCCCGGCGCCCGACACTTACATGGCCGCGCGAAATCCCGATCGAGGGCGAACCCGCCGACGTAGTCGCGATCGCAGATGCGTATTCGAAATGGCTCTCGACGAGCCATGTTCCCAAGCTGTTCATCAACGCCGACCCGGGCGCGATTCTGACCGGAGCACAGCGCGAGTTCTGCCGGCGATGGCCGAATCAGAGCGAGGTCACGGTCAGCGGTATCCATTTCATCCAGGAAGATTCCCCGCACGAAATCGGCCGCGCGATCGCGGATTGGTATCGCGGATGGAATCGATAGTTCACACGCGCATCGCATCGTAGGGAGAGGAATCAACCGTGCCCGAATACGAAAATATGCTGTTCGAAAAAATTGGCGGAGTCGCCGGGGTGGCATTCAACCGCCCGGAGTCGGCTAATTCGATCAATCTCGATCTGGCGCGCGATCTCTGCGACGCGATTCGAATTTGCGCCGAGGATCCGGGAATTCGCGCCGTGGTGCTGCGCGGCGAGGGCAGATTCTTCTGCGCGGGCGGCGACCTGAAGGATTTCGGCGCGCAGCCGCCCGCACAATTGCCTGGCTACCTCGAGCGGGTGACTCATTTCCTGCATCGCGCCGTAGCGACCTTCACCCATATGAGCTCGCCCATCATCGCCGCGGTGCATGGCAGCGCTGCCGGCGCCGGATTCAGCCTTGCATGCGCCTGTGATTTCGTGATCGCCGAAAAGTCCGCTAAGTTCACGATGGCTTATACCAAAGCCGGGCTCACGCCCGACGGTTCCTCGACCTATTTCCTGCCGCGAATCGTCGGGCAGAGAAAGGCACTCGAATTGGCCGTCTTGAATCCGATCTTGAGCGCCGACGAGGCGTACGCCTTGGGTATCGTCACCCGCGTCGTGCCCGATGGCCAGGCCGCCGCTTTCGCAACCGCGATGGCGACAGAGTTGGCCGCGGGTCCCACCGGAGCCTACGGTGGCGTCAAGCGGCTGTTGCTCGCGAATGCGGACAACACGCTCGAAACGCAGATGGCGCGCGAGACCGAATGGCTCATTTCGCGGTCAAGAACCAAAGACGCGCACGAAGGAATCGCGGCGTTCCTGGCCAAGCGCACTCCGAAATTTTCCGGCGATTAATGGTCCAGGCGCTAACCAGGCTACGCTCTCGCGTAGCTCAGCGGCCGCCTGCCGGCGTCTCGGCGGGACGCGCACCGTGCACGGTTTTTTGCGCCGGATGTATATACAACGCCGCGCGATCCGGATGCTCGATATGCGCCGCGGGCGGCTTCATCTGATAGTGGACCGGGAGGTGATGCTCCTGGAACTGGC
>JBARDN010000115.1:0-28120 GCA_049795175.1 Binataceae bacterium (SeqCode)
GGGTGCGCGCGATCGAATTCTGCGAGTTCGACCAACGCGGCTTCTGGGAAGTGCGCGGCTACCATAATCACGCCGATCCGTGGCGCGAGGAACGCTACTCATTCCAGGAAGAGTCTGAAGACTGACACCGAAACCGGAACCGTCGCCGGAACCGTCAGGGCGATGACGCCAAGCGAAAATCCTCTGGACCGCGCGCGCTCGATCGCGCGGCTCGGCGCCGAGGAATTCGATCGTGCGATTATCGGCGGCGGAATCAACGGCGCCGCGATCGCGCGCGACGCCGCGATGCGCGGGCTACGCGTCGCACTCGTCGATCGCGGGGATTTCGCGGGCGGCACCTCCTCGCGATCGTCGAAGCTGATCCACGGCGGCTTCCGCTACCTTCCGCAGGGCCAGTTGAAGCTGGTGTACCAGGCGCTGCGCGAGCGCGAGCGGCTGCGCCGCCGCACCGCGCCGCATCTGGTCAAGCCGATCCGGTTTCTGTTTCCGATCTATCGCGGACGCGGCTTCGGACGCTTCACGATGTCGATGGGGCTGTGGCTTTACGACCTGTTCGCGCGGATGCCGCGCGCGCAATGGCACAGCAACTTGAACGCCGCCCGCGTGCGCGAGCTCGAGCCTGCCCTCGCGCGCGCAAATCTGACGGGAGGCTCCCTCTACTACGACGCGTGGGCCGACGACGCGCGAATCACATTTGAAAATATCCTCGATGCCGCAATTCATGGCGCCGCAGTCGCCAACTACGCGAGCGTCGAAGGCTTTGCACGTAACGCCGGCGGCCGGCTCGACGCGATGTCGGTGAAGGATCTCGCAAACGACGCCGCGTTCAACCTGCGCGCGCGAATCTTGATCAACGCCACCGGTCCGTGGGTCGATCATATCCGCCGCCTCGACGATCCTGCCGTGCGCAATTGCGTGCGCCTGACCAAGGGCGTGCATCTGATCTTCCCGCGCACCACGCTGCCCGTGCATGACTCGCTCGTGCTCGCCGACGAAACCGGACGAATCGTTTTCGTGATGCCACACGAAAATTACGTGCTGGTCGGCACCACCGATACCGACTACAGCGCCGACCCTGCCTCCGTCACCGCCGACAAAAGCGACGTTGCCTATCTGCTTGGAGTGCTCGCGGAAAGCCTGCCCGGAATAAAGCTCAGCGCGGAAGACGTGGCGTCGAGCTTCGCAGGATTGCGCGCGCTGGTCGAAAACGGCGCCGACTCGATAGCGCCGTCATCGGTCCCGCGTGAAGAGGTGATCCTCGAGAGCGCCTCGGGGATGCTCACGGTCGCCGGCGGCAAGCTTACGACGCATCGCGAGATAGCGGAAAAGCTCGTCGCACGCGTGATGAAGGACCTCGGCCGCCCGCCCGGCGTCTGCCCGACTCGCGATACTCCGCTTCCGGGAGCGCGCGCCGACGCCGGCGATCGCGCCGGGGTCGAGGCGCTCGCAACGCTGCCGCGCATCGCGCGCGAGATCCTGGTCGCGCGCTACGGAACCCGCGCGGCGATTCCGGCGCAGATCGCCGCCAACAGCGCCGCCCTGGCCCTCCCGCTTGCCCCAGGATGCCCCGTTATCGGCGCGGAAGTGATTCACGCGGTGCGCAACGAGATGGTCTCGCGGCTGGCCGATTTCATGGTCCGGCGCACCGCGATGGTCTGGCGCTATCCGCATGAAGCCGACGCAGCCGCGCCCGCGGTCGCGCGACTGATGGCGGCGGAACTCGGATGGAGCACCGCCCGCGAGGCCGACGAGCTGGCGGCGTATCGCGCCGACATGACCCGCCGCCGCTCCCCCGCTTAGCGCCTTGCGATACCGTCGATTTCTTCGAAAGCGCAATTGTCGTCATCCTGAACCGACGGCGAAGGATCTCCGCGAAGCGAATAGTGCAACCAGTCATGGCTATTCGCACTAATCGCTTCGCGGAGATCCTTCACTGCGTTCAGGATGACGGAAAGGCGAAGGCGGACGGGCCGTCCGCCGCCACTGGCCTATGAATTGTGCGCGCGTCGGGCGCTATTCGCCGGTCCAGTTGGGCTTGCGCTTTTGCGAGAATGCGAGCGGCCCCTCGACCGCGTCCTTCGACTTGAACAGCTTCGCCTGCAAATCGTAATGCTGCGCGATCGCGTCTTTGACCGGACGCCCGAGCCCGTCCATCGCCGCCGCTTTGGTCGCCTGCACCGACAGCGGGGAGCATTCCATGATCTCCGCCGCCCACTTCTCGGCGGTCGGGATCAGATCCGCAAGCGGCACCACCTGGTTGACGATTCCCCACTGGTGCGCTTCCTGCGCCGTGATATGCCGCCCGGTCAGCATCATCCCCATCGCGATCTTGAGCGGAATATGACGCGGCAGGCGATGCACTCCACCGGCAGCCGCCATCAGGCCGACGCGAGGTTCGGGCAGCCCGAAGCGAGCGTGCTCGGCCGCGATGATGATGTCGCATCCCAGCGCGATCTCGAATCCGCCGCCGAGCGCGAAGCCGTTGACCGCCGCGATGATCGGTTTGTAGATATCGTAGCGCGCGGTGATTCCCGCAAATCCGCCCTTGCCGCGCAGCGAGGCGGAGAGCTCCTCGCGATGCTCCGCGGTCCAGCGCAGATCGTTGCCGGCCGAGAATGCCTTGTCGCCCGCACCGGTCACGATCGCGACCCACATCGCCTTGTCGGCGATAAAATCGTCCCACACCTGGTCCATCTCGAGGTGGCAGGCGGGATGCAGTGCGTTCATCCGCTCGGGCCGGTTAAACGTGATGTGCGCGATATGACCGCGCTTTTCGTATTTCACAAATTCGAGTTTCATATCTTCCTCTATGCCTTTATTTCGTTGCGCGTATAACTTTCGTTGCTCATCCCCGGTCGATTGTTTCATCGAGCAGCTCGAAGAAAGCGTCGATACTCTGCATCAACTGGCGGCGGATCTGCTCGCGCGTGCCCTCGATGTAATGCATCGTGACCCTGCCGGTGGTTCCGTCCTCGAGCGTTACCTTGGCGTCCTCGACCGCGGCGACGTGCGCCTCGTCAAAAATTCGCATCCCGTACACCAGCGCGCCGCGACGCGAAGCGCCTTTGACCAGCCGAAGCTTCTGGGCCATCCCGGCCTCCCCTGCGTGGCTAACTCCACCAAGCTTCTATAGCATGGTTCGCGCGATTCGTTGACAAGAACGGGCCCGGCCAAACACAATTCGTCGATGGTGAAAATGTTCCGATTTGCTCCGCTCATGATAATCGCCGCGTTCGCTCTCGCACCGCTGTTCGGATGCGGCTTGTTCTACCAGGCCGGCACGCGCGTCAAAGCTTCCCACATGACCGGGAATCTTAAGGCCGGCGAATCGATGGTCGAGATCCATCAAAAGTACGGCGAGCCGGATATCCATCAGTTTCTGTCCAACGATACCGAGATCTGGAGTTACGCTTACAAGCCCAACTCTAACGACCTGACGGCCGCGCTCCTGTACACCCAGGTGAAGGAAGGCGACAAGGGCACCTTTGTCGATTTGAAGTTTCAGGGGGGCAAACTCGTCTCATGGGCCGAGGCGGAGCATACGATGCCGCCCAAGCAGAGCGGAGGGTTCTCGGCCGGAATGAGCGCACCAAAAATGGCGCCGCCTGCAGGCAGCCACTACTAGGCTCGGCCGCAGGTGCAAGGCCGCCGAAAGGTGTATGCTTGAACGCACTGGACGCATCATGTCTAATTGTGTCCAAGAGGTGTTTCAGGTGTTGCGAGGTACTGTGGCATCAGCCTTGACGATATATTCGATCCACACTGACCTCGCAGGAGCATCCGCGATCCAATAATGGCTACTGCGCGTAAGAGTTTCGAGTCGATCCTGCTTGACCGCTCGTGGGTCTCGCCGCAGGACCTCGATAAGGCTCGCCAGCGGCGCAAGCCGGGCCAGGAGTTGGCCGACGTGCTGGTCGAGATGGGTGCGCTCGAGCCGCAGCGGCTTGCCCGCGCGCTGGCGCAGGAATACCGCCTGCCCTTCCAGGCGCATATCGACGAGCATTCGCTCGACAGCGCGCTGGTCAGCAAAGTCCCGATAAACTACGCGAAAAAAAACCGGCTATTGGCTATAGCCAGCGACGAGTCGGGAGTAACGGTCGCGATCGTCGATCCCTCGAACTACGAGCCGCTGGACGATCTTCGCCTGTTGTTCGGAGTTCCGATAAATCCCGTGGTCGTCCCCGCCGAGGTCATCAACGAGGCGATCAATCGCGCCTACGACAACGCCAGCAACACCACTGCTGAAGAGCTGATGATCGATCTCGAAGAAGAGCGGCTCGACGTGGTCGCCAACGAGCTTGCGCAGGAGCCGCGTGACTTGCTCGAGACCGACGATTCGGCGCCGATCATCAAGCTGGTCAACGGAATCCTGTCGCAGGCGGTGAAGGACCGCGCCAGCGATATCCATATTGAAGTTTTCGAGCGCGAGATGGTCGTGCGCTTCCGCGTGGACGGGATGTTGTACGATGTGCTCGAGCCGCCCAAGCGCTTTCAGCCCGCGATCACCTCGCGCGTGAAGGTCATGTCGGGCCTCAATATCGCCGAGAAGCGGCTGCCGCAGGATGGACGAATTCGGTTGCGGATCGCGGGACGCGATATCGATATCCGCGTCTCGAGTATCCCGACCGCATTCGGAGAACGCCTGGTGCTGCGCTTGCTCGATCGCGCGCAGGCGGCGGTGGATATCAACCTCGATCGCCTGGGATTTTCCGGCGACAACCTGCGCAAGATCGATCGGCTCATTCGCCAGAGCCACGGCATCATCCTCGCGACCGGTCCGACCGGATCGGGAAAATCGACTACCCTGTACGCGTGCCTTAGCCGGATCAATTCGCCCGAGAAGAACATCATCACGATCGAGGATCCGATCGAGTACCAGCTTCGCGGCGTCGGCCAGATGCAGGTGAACCCGAAGATCGATCTGACCTTCGCCGGCGGATTGCGCTCGATCCTGCGCCAGGATCCGGACGTGATCATGGTCGGCGAAATCCGCGACGGCGAAACCGCCGAGATTGCGATCCAGTCCGCGTTGACGGGCCATCTGGTGTTCTCGACTCTGCACACCAACGACTCGTTCGGGGCGGTCACGCGGCTGCTCGATTTTGGAATCGAGCCATTTCTGGTTTCGTCCTCGATCCTGGCCGTGCTTGCGCAGCGCCTGGTACGCAAGCTCTGCCCCGAATGCCGCGAGGCCTACACCCCGACCGCGGCCGAGCTGGCGCGCCTGGGACTTACGCCCGCCGACATCCCGCGCGCCATATATCGCGCCAAGGGATGCCGCCTGTGCCGCAACACCGGCTACAAGGGCCGGCTTGCGATTCAGGAGCTGATGCTGATGGACGACGAGATTCGCGCGCTGGTGATGCAGAATAGCGACGGCGCCACTTTGCGCCGGCACTGTACCAGCAAGGGCATGAGACTGCTGCGCGAGGACGGCGCTGACCGGATACTGGCCGGAGAAACGTCGATCGAGGAACTGCTGCTACGGACCCAGGAAGACATCGCCTGAGCGCGATGCCTGCCACAAGCGATGGCGGTCTTTGCTTACCGTGGCCTTTCAGCCGAAGGCCGTAACGTAACCGGAGTTGTCGACGCGGACAGTCCGCGCGACGCGCGCGCGGTGCTGCGCGAGCGGGGAATCTTTCCGACCGAACTTTCCGCCGAGGCCGGCGCCGAGATAAAACCCGAGCGCAGCCTGTCGCCGTTTGCCCGACGCGGGATGAAAGCCTCGGAGCTGGGATTGCTCACTCGCCAGCTCGGCGCGCTGCTCGGCGCGGGCGTGCCGCTGGTCGACGCGCTGGGCGCGCTCTCGAGCCAATCCTCGCGCGCGAGCGTCAAGCGGATGCTCTCGCAGGTGCGTGAGCGCGTGCGCGAGGGCAGCTCGCTCGCCGACGCGATGGCGCTGCATCCCAAGGTCTTCTCTGAGCTCTATATCGGAATGGTCCGTGCGGGCGAGCAGGCAGCCGCGCTCGAATCGGTTCTCGACCGATTGGCCGAGTACAGCGAGCGGCAATCCGAATTCGTCGCGAAGGTCCGCGGGGCGCTGACCTATCCTGTCATCATGATCTGCGTCGGCACCGCGATCATGGGATTCCTGGTCACTTACGTGGTTCCACAGGTGGCGACGATCTTTCAGGAGCAGCATGCGGCGCTTCCGTTCGCAACCCAGGTGTTGATTGGCCTGTCGGATATGCTTACCGGCTACTGGCTCGAATTGCTGCTCCTTTTGGTCGCGATAGTCGCCGGCGTCACCTTCGGCCTGACCACGCCGCGCGGCCGCCGAATTTATGACACCGCGGTGCTGCGTGCACCGTACCTGGGTCCGACGATGATCCGGATCATCTGCGCGCGTTTTGCGCGTACGCTCTCGACCCTGCTGGCCTCGGGTGTGCAACTGCTGCCTGCGATGGACGCGGTCAAGGGGGTGGTCACCAACGGTCTTCTGCGCGACGCGATCGAGAAGAGCCGCGAGGAAATTCGCGAAGGCCACGGCATGGGCCATACTCTGGCCCAGAGCGGGCTCTTCCCGCCCCTGCTGATCGAGATGGTCAGGGTCGGCGAACGCTCGGGCGAACTCGAAGCGATGCTTGAACGCGTGGCCGAGAACTACGAACGCGAAGTCTCGCACTCGCTCAGCCAGATGACCACGATTCTCGAGCCCGTGATGACGCTGGCGATGGCGGCTGTTATCGTGTTCATGATGCTCGCGGTGCTGATGCCGATCTTCCAGCTCAACCAGATCATGCAGTAGCAGGAGGTCCACGAGGTTTGACAATGCGAACACGACTGCGCAATCAGGATGGCTTCACCCTGATCGAGATAATGGTGGTCATCATGATTATCGGCCTGCTCGCGCTGATGGTCGTGCCGCGGCTGCGCGGCGTGGCCGATCGTGCGAAGACCACCAAGGCCCAGGCCGATATCCAGGAGCTCAAGCAGGCGCTGGACCGCTACTATCTGGACAACGGTTCCTATCCGACCACCGACCAGGGTTTGAACGCGCTGGTTACTCCGCCGTCCACCGGCCGTCAGGCGAGCAACTACGAACAGGGCGGATATATCGAAAAGCTTCCGGCTGATCCGTGGGGCAATCAGTACTTCTACCAAAGCGATGGCAACACCTACGCGCTCAAATCCTTCGGACCCGACGGAACCCAGAGCGCCGACGATATCGACGGTAGTTCGTCCTGAGCAATTTATGAAGCGCGCGCTTCACTGGCGCATCGAGGATAGAACCTCGCGCCGCCGCGTCGCGGGGCGGCTGCGTGCGGCCGAACGCGGGTTCACCCTGCTCGAACTCGCGATCGTCATTTTCATCATGGCGCTGATGTTCACGCTGGCGATTCCATACATGGGCGGCTACCGGCAGGCAGCGCTTAAGAGTCAGTCGCGCCGCCTGGCCGGACGCGCGTCATATCTCTACGACGAGGCGGCGACGCAGAAGGTCGTGCTGCGCTTGATCTTCGATATGGATCATCAGCGCTACGCCGTCGCGCGCCTGGATCCTTATTCCGCCAAACCTCAATTCCTGCCCGACCATTCGATGGCAGGCAACATGGTCACGATGCCGCCGTCGGTCGAGATTCGCGACGTCACCGTTGCCGATCAGGGCACCTTCAACAAGGGCAGCGTGGCCTGCCAGTTCTATCCGGAGGGCTACGTCGACGCGACCCTGGTGCATCTGATGGATCTTTCCGGCCACGTGATGACGCTGGCGTTCAATCCTCTCACCGGACAGGTCGCGATCGTCTCCGGCGATCAGACTTTCGCTCAAGTGATGCAGCAATGACCCGCGATCAGAAGCGCCGGATGCGGGCAGGATTCACCCTGCTCGAGGTGATGCTGGCGATGGCGGTGCTGGGGATCGCGCTGTTAGCGCTGCTCGCGCTGCATCATCAGAGCCTGCAGAGCGTGATTCACGGGCAGGACATCTCGCGGGCGGCGCAACTCGCGCAGGCGGTCATGTCGGCTGCGGAAATGGAGCGATTTCCCAATGTCGGCACGACCAAGGGCAATTTCGAGAGCCTGTTTCCCAAAGAGTATCCGAATTTTAGCTGGCAGCAGATCGTCACTCTTTCAGGCTTCTTTCCCGACGTGTGCAAGGTTCAGGTAATCGTGTTTTACGGCCCCAACCACTCGAAGAGCTTCGAGCTGACCGAATTCCTGCACAACCCGATTCCGATCGAGCAAAACGGTGATTCGTCCGATTCGTCCGATTCCGACGACGAGCCATGAACGCATCCGCCATCAATCAAATCCGCCACCGCGGCCGCATGGCGCACGGATTCACGCTGATCGAGATGATGCTCGCGGTCGCGATTCTGGCGGTGATCATGGCGATGATGGCGAGTTCGTTCCACGCGGTCGCTGCCAGTAAAATTCACGCCGAGGGACGGATGTGGGCCGACCGCGCCGGCCGTTCGATTATCTGGGAGCTCAGCAGCGAAATCCGCGGCGCGGTGCAGACCCCCGCCGCCGCCAGCCACGTGATGCTGCATGGCACCGCGCAGTTCCTGTCCGGAGTCGCGGCCAATTCGATTTCGGTCTCGACCCTCGATGCGACTCATCGCCGCGCGATCGCCGGTTTCAGCCCCGAAGATATCGTGACCTATGCCCTGGTTCCGAACCCGTCGCATCGCGGATGGCTGATACTCGAGCGATCGCAGCAGAGCGGTCTCGCTCGCGGCGGAGCCCAGCCCGCGCCGGTAATCCTTGCCGACAACGTCTTGTCGCTCAGGATGCGCTACTTCGACGGCAACCAGTGGGGCGACACCTGGAACTCGGACATCCTGTCGCCCGGCAACCAGATTCCGATCGCGGTCTCGATCAATCTCGACATGGCCGCACCCAACGGACGCGACCTGCGTTTCTCGACCCAGGTGATGCTGCCGATGTCGATCGCCGTATGGTGAAGCAGCTCAAAAAAAGCGAGCGCGGTATCGCGCTGCTGGTGGTGTTGATGGGCATCGCGCTGATGACGCTGATCATCGTCGATTTCAGCACGGCGGCGGCGCTCAACTATCTGTCAGCGGCCAATCAGACCAATGAGCTGCGCGCCTACTACCTTGCGCGCTCGGCAGTCTCGGTCGGCCTGGGCCTTCTGGCGGAGGACTCGCGCACCGATTCGGCCGGCGAAACTCCATTCGACGCGCTGACCGACGTGTGGGCGATGCCGTTCCCGCCGATGGACGTGGACGGGGGCAAGGTCTCGCTGTCGATCGTCGACGAAGCGCGCAAGGTCGATCTGAACCAGCTGGTCAATCCGCAGAACGGGCAGTTCAACCAAACGCTGGGGGCGCAACTGGTGCGGCTGTTCACGATCCTGGGAGTCTCGCCGCAGATCATCCCGGCGATAGCCGACTGGATCAATCCCGCTAACATCGAGTCACCGGGCGGCGCCGGAATGGATTTCTACATGCGCCTGGTGCCGCCCTATTCTCCGCGCAACAACCTGATGCCGACGATAGGCGACCTGCGCATGATAAAAGGTGTCGATGAGGCGACCTTCAACACTCTGCAACCGTTTGTGACCGTCTATCCCGAGCCGGTAGTGAACGCCAATACCGCGCCGCCGGAAGTTCTGGCGTCGCTGCTCCCGCAACTCATGGACGATCCCAAACTGGTCAAGGAGATCGTCGCGGCGCGAATGCTGAAACCCTTTGCCAACACGACCGACGTCGGAAATCTTCCTGACCTGGGCGCCATCTCGCAGCAGCTCACGCAAATCGTGACCACTAAAAGCAGCTTCTTCACGATCACCGCGATGGGTACTTTCGCTGGCTCGCGAAAACTGGTGTACTCGACCTTCCGTCGGCAGGGCAACGGGACCGCAACGCTTATGTCCTGGCAGGAAGATTAGCGACGGGTTCACATGCCGCAGCGTATTATTGCTCTCGAGATCGCCGGAGAACGGGTGCGCGCCGCAGCCGCCAATCGCACCTGGAACACCTTTGAATTCGTCGGAGTTTTCGAAGCCCATCAACAGCCCGATGAAACCGATGTCGCACCCGCGCTTTTGCGTCTGATCGCAAAATCCGGACGCCCCGATATTCTGATCTCCGCGCTCCCGTCAGAGGCGGTCACCAAGAGAATTCTCGAGCTGCCGTTCGGCGACTCGCGCCGCCTGCATCAGGTGGTTCCCTTCGCGCTCGAAGAGCATCTGCCGTTCCCTGTCGATGGCGCCGTGGTCGCGTTCACGCGCCTGGGCACCGACGGCGACCGGTCGCTGGTGCTGGCCGCGTTCGCCCGCAAACAGGAGATGCAGCATCATCTTGAGTTGCTCGCGCGCGCGGGACTCGACCCCAAGACCGTGACGCTGGCGCCCTACGCTCTGGCCGCGATGTTCGCGCGCGCGCGCAACGGCACCCGCCCGACCCCGCACCTGGTGGTCGAGGCCGAACACGATTCGACCTCGATAGTGCTGCTCGACCTCGAAGGTATTCCGCGCGTGATGCGCACTGTCGGCGGCGGCTTGATCAACCCCGACGGTGCGGCGCCCTCGCCGGCGCAAGCCACTCCGGTCGTCAACGCGCTGCGGCAGACGATGCTGGCGCATGCCGCCGAGCTCGAGAACGCAGACCTGATCATCACCGGGCCGGGAGCCGCGATGCCGCGGGTCAAGGCGATGCTGGCCGAGGCGGTTGCGCTGGTCCCGCGCGAGGCGCGCGAGTTCGATTGCTCGGCGATGTTCGGCGCAACCCGTCCGGACATCACGCGCTTCGGCACCACTATCGCGATGCTGGTGGGCGAGCTGCCGACCAAGCCGGTCGCTCTCCTGAACTTCCGGCAGGACGCGTTTGCGTTTCGCGGACGCACGCGCGGCGACCTGACGCCATTCTATACGCCCGCGATCCTGGCCGCCTGCGTGGCGTTTCTTATCCTGCTTAATTTCGCTTCCGGAGTGATCGGCAAACTGCATCGGCTGAGCGTGCTCAATGCGCGGATAGCATCAATCGCGGGCCCGGTGCTGGGCGAAACCAATCCTGCCGATCCGATGCGCGAGTTGCGCAGCGGAATCAGCTCGATGAACAAGCGCTTGCGGCTCATCGGGGGAAACGTCGCTCGCAACTCGCCGCTGGAAACGCTGCGTGCGGTTTCCGATGCGATTCCGAGGCGCCTGCCGGTGGTGCTCGAAGACGTGCAGATCGACGAAACCGGACTGCGCGTGACCGGACTTGCCGATTCGTTCACTTCGGTTGACGAGGTCAAGCACGCGCTCGATATGGGCGGCAATTTCGGCGCGATCGAGGTCACCCACGCGCGCGCCGGCGAGGACGAAAGCAAGGTTGAATTCCGGATGAGCGCCGACTTCAAAGACTCCGACGGAGCCGACTAAGCGATGCTGCGAGAATACTTCAGCACGCTGGAAGTGTGGCTGCGCGAGAAGCTCGGTCCGCAGATCGATCGGTTGCGTGAGCGCGTCGATCCGCTGGTCGCGCAGGGCCGTGCGCGCTATCAAAAGCTCGAAACCCGCGAGCGGGTGCTGGTTCAAATCGGCGCCGCGCTGGTCGCGATCTTCCTGTTCTACAATCTCATCTACACGCCGATCGTAGATTTCAGCTCGGGCCTCGACCAGCGGATAACCCAGCGCGAACACGATCTCGGAAGCGTGCGGCACCTGGCGGCGAACTACGCCGCGGTCAAGGCAAACCTCGAAAGCGCCGAACACAGCACCGTGCCGCAGGGCCACGACTTCTCGCTATTTTCGGTGGTGGAAGCGTCGTTCACCAAGAGCGTTGGCCGCGGCAAGATTTCCTCGATCACGCCGGCCGAGGACAAGAAGCTCTCCGACGGTCTGGTGCAGTACAGCGTGCAGTTGAAGCTCGAGGACGTAAGCCTGGCGCAAATCGTCGACGCGCTGTACTCCGTGCGCACGATGCCGGTGCCGGTCGGGGTCGAAAACTTGCGCATCCAGCGCCGCACCCCTGACACCCATTCCTACGACGTCGATATCACCTGCGTCGCACTCGGTCACAATGCCTGAATTCAGAGAACTCCTCACCCTCGAGTATTGGCGCACGCATCGGCTCGAATCCGGCTATCTCGCAACCGGCGTCGTGCTGTTCTTTTTCTTTCTGTTCGCAAGCTTCCCGTATGCGAGCGCGTTCTCCGCGGTGCTGGCGCCGATGGGCCTGCGCGTCAGCTCCGGCGCACAGAGCCTGGCTATTCCGATCGGCGCAAAACTCTCGCAAGTAAGAATCGCGTCCGATAATCCCGGCGCGTTTCCGCTGTTCGAAAGCGACAGCGTGCATATCGCGCCCGCCCTGCTGTCGATTTTGCTGCTCCGGCCCGGAATCCGCGCCAGCGCGGATGCCTACGATGGAACGATCCATATTACGGCGCATCGCAGCGGCCCCGGCACGGCGCTGAAATTCTCGGCCGACAAGGTCGATCTGAAAAGCTATGAAGGTCTGCGCGCGCTTGGCGTAATCCTGGGCGGGACCCTCGACGCGACCGGCTCTCTGGTCGTCATGCCCGACGATCCCAACTCGGACTCAGGAACGATTCATCTTCTCGCCACTGATCTTAGCGGACGCATGAAGATGGCAATGCCGCTGCTCAAGCTCGGCGCGCTTGACGCGACCCTCAAGCTCGACAAGGGGGTGCTGACGATCGCCAGCCTCAAGACCTCTGGCGGTGATCTGGCGATCGAGGGCGGAGGCGATATCAAGCTCGCGCCCACATGGCAGGACAGCGCGCTGGCGCTGCACTTCACGCTCGTGCCGTCGGCAGCCGGCAGGATGAAGCTGCGTTTTCTGATGAACTTCCTGCCGCATCCGCCCGGCGCCGCGCCCTACCTGCTGCGCGGGACGCTCGGCTCTCCGAACTTTAGCTGATCCCTCGATACGTTGAAGTGTCATTCCCGATCGCCCTTCGGCAGGCTCCGGGTGCCCCGCGCGTGAGCCTGTCGTGCGGCCGCCAACTTTCGGCGTCGGCTTGCGGCTCCGTAGGTTTCGCGCGACAATCGCCGCAATTCATCAAATCTCACGGAGAATTTCGTGCCTGATCGAGCAAAGCTTGGACTCCAAATTTCACTCGGCAGCGGCCCGGTCCGCGAACGCCTGGCCGTCGCCAAAGAGGCCGAAGAGCTCGGTTACTCCTCGCTCTGGGTAGCCGAGGTTTCCGGCCCCGATGCGCTGGTAAGCCTGGCCGCGCTTGCGCTCAACACCAGCAAGGCCGATCTCTCGACCGGAGTAATCCCGATCCAGATTCGCACTCCGGGCGCGATGGCGATGAGCTTTCTGACTATCAACGAATACTCGCAGGGCCGCGCGATCGCGGGGCTGGGCGTCTCGAGCCCTGTGATCGTCGAAAGGTGGCATGGCGCTTCCTACCGCAAGCCTCTCACTGCGATGCGCGAGTGCGTGACGATCATGCGCCAGCTCTTCACCGAGGGGCGCTCGAAGTTTCAGGGTGAGGTTTACAAGTCCGACTTCCGGCTTGGCATGCGAATCAGCGCACCGCGTCCGCCGCGGATTTATCTCGCGGTGCTGAACGCGCCGATGCTGCGGCTGGCGGGCGAAATCGCCGACGGCGTGCTGATGAACTACTCGCCGCCAGACATGGTAGCGCCGATGATCGCGGAGATTCGCGCCGGCGAGGCTCACGCGGGACGCGCGGCGGGCGCCGTCGATGTCGGCATCTATGCCCGCATGTGTATCACGCCCGACGTCGACAAGGCGGTCCAGTCATTCAAGCGCGAGCTCGCGGGTTACGCGTTCGTCGACAGCTACAACAAGATGTTCGCGCGCTACGGATTGAAGGACGAATTTGCCGAGGTGCGCAGGCTCTGGCAGCTCGGCAAACGCGACGAGGCGCCCAGCGCAATCAGCGACGCGAACGCGGCCAAGATCGCGGCGTTCGGTTCCGCCGCCGTGGGCCGCGAGTTTATCGCGCGCTTCCGCGCCGCCGGCGTTACTCATCCTGTCGTGTTCCCGATCGGACCCAGCGCGACGTTCGCGCGCGATTACACTGCGACGATGCACGCTGTCGCCGGCGCGTGAACAAATCGATCAGCGGCCCTTATAGACGGGCTTGCGCTTTTCCATGAATGCGCGCGGACCCTCTTTCGCGTCTTCGGAGCGCATCACTTCGCGCGCGCATTCGTTTTCGATCTTGAACGCCTCTTCCAGCGGACGGCCTGAAGTTCGCCGCACTGCCTCCTTGATCTTGCGCACCGCGAGCGGTCCGTTGGCAGCGATGCTCGCGGCCAGCTCCTCGGCCTTCGCCATCAACTGGTCCTGCGGGACGACGTAGTTCACCAGACCGAGCCGCCACGCCTCCTGCGCGTCGATCCGATTTCCGGTCAGGAGAATCTCCATCGCCTTGCAGTAGGGAATCTGGCGCTGCAGGCGCGCGAGCGATCCAGCCGCCGGAATAATCGCCCACTTGACCTCCTGCAGGCCGAAGCTCGCGTTGTCCGAGGCGACGCGCAAATCCGTCGCCTGGATTAGTTCCATCCCGCCCGCGATACAGAAGCCGTTCACCGCCGCGATGACCGGCTTGTCCAGATTGAAATTGCGCAGCAGCGCGGCGTCGCCCAGCTTGCGGTTCGCGAGCAGCTTTTCGTCCCATTCGTCGGCCGGCTTGCGCGCGCCGGTGTACAGCGGAATGAGTTTGCCCAGATCGGCGCCGGCCGAGAACGCGACCTTGCCCGCACCCGTGATGATCGCGGCGCGCACCTCGTCGTCGGCGTTGATCTGCGTCCATGCTTCACCCAGCCGCACTATCGTTTCCGGGTTGAACGAGTTGTGAACCTCGGGCCGGTTGAGCGTCAGGTAGGCGATATGATTGCGCGTCTCGAAATTTACCGCTGGCATCGTGGAACTCCTGGTGCAGTGATTTGCGTGCAGATGTGGCCGTGAGGTTAGCACGCGTCCATCTTTACCGGCCACTTCCGCGCCGGTTATCATCATCGTCTATGGCGGAGCGCGCGCTCGAAATAGGTATTCCGACGACTGCGGCCGATGGCGCCAGCGGTAAATAGATTGGCGAATGCGCCCGACATCACTGCCGCAATCACTCCGCCTCCAATCGCCGAGATCGCATTCGCACAGCCCCGGAATCTGAATTCGCGCGATGTGTTCCGCTTGCTCGGCCGCGCGTGGCCGTTCATCCGTCCTTATCGCCGTCATCTGATCTTCCTGTTCCTCATGATGATTCCGGCGCTGCCGGCCGGCCTTTTCGGGCTGCAGATGGTGCGCGTGCTCTTCGACGTTGTCGGACACGGCAAGCATCTCACTGCCGGCGAAGCCTGGATGTTGCGAGTGTCGGTCGGCTCTGCCCGCGAGGTGATCCTGTGGCACGCGTGTATCGCCGCCGGAATCGCGATCGCGATCGGGGCTCCATACGGAGCGTTGATGCTCGGGTACGCGGTCTGGATTCTGCAACGGATCTCGAATCTGTTTCGCGTCAACCTCTATGCGCGTCTGCAGGAGCTCAGCCTGCGCTTTCATTCCGAAGAGAAAATCGGCGATGCGATCTTCCGGATGTTTCAGGACTCGGCCGCGATTCCCCAGGTGATCGACGGTCTCGTGATCGAGCCGATTCGCTTCCTGCCGTATGCGGTGGCGAATTTCGTGTGGCTGTTCATGTTCAACGGCGCGATGGGATGCATCGCGCTCATACTGCTGCCGATCGATTTTGCATTCGCCTGGTTCTACGGCAATCATCTGCGCCCCGCCTTCCGCGCGGCGCGCGAAACCGAGTCGCAGGCAACCTCGCGAATCGAGGAAACGCTCTCGTCGATCAAAGCGGTCAAGGCCTTTGGACAGGAGCAGTTCGAAAGCACCCGTTACGCCACCGACAATTGGACCGCGTTCGTCGCGGCGCGCCGTGCGCGCCTGATGTTCGCGCGCTATCGCGTATGGAACAACACCACTCGCGGGATCGCCTACGTTGCCGCGCTGTACATCGGCGCGCGCGAGGTCCTGCACGGCGGCACCGCGGGCTTCGTGCGCGCAGCGGTCTCCCTCGGCTTCTTTCAGGGTTCTCTCGCCGTGTTCGCGGGCATGAGCAACCGGATGCGCCGGCTCGCCAACCGCTGGGGCAGCTTGCAGGACGTGGCGGTTGCGATGGCGCGGGTGCTCGAAATGATCGCGATGCCGCCCGAAGAAAAGATTCTGAGCGGCGATCGTCTGCCGCCCTCTTCTCCGCAAACGCTCGCCTTCGATAATGTGAGTTTCGGCTACGATCCCGCGGCACCAGTTTTATCCGGCGTGACCTTCGAGGCGCGGGTCGGCGAAATCACGGCGATCGCCGGTCCCAGCGGCTCAGGCAAGAGCACGATCATCGCGATGCTGCTGCGGTTCTATGCACCGTCATCGGGGCGGATCGCACTGGACGGTACGCCGCTGCGCGACTTCGACCTCGTCGCGTGGCGCGGATTTCTGTCGGTCGCGCTGCAAGAGAATCCGCTCTTCACCGCCAGTGTCCGCGACAACATCGCCTACGGACGTGTCGACGCGTCCGAAAAGGAAATCGCAACCGCTATCGAGCGCGCGGGCTTAAGCGATTTCGTGCATTCGCTTCCTTTTGGACTCGCAACCGTCCTCGGCGAGAAAGGCTCGAAGCTCTCGGCCGGGCAGGCGCAGCGCATCGGGATTGCGCGCGCACTCTTGCGCAACGCACCGATCCTGATGCTCGACGAGCCGACCTCGGCGCTGGACGCCGCCACCGAAGAAAGGGTGATGCGCGGAGTTCGCGAATGGATCGCCGAGGCGCCGCGGCGCAGGATGGCAATCGTCGTGACCCACCGACGCTCCACCGCGGCGCGCGCGGACCGCTCGCTGCGAATAACGGCAGGAAAAATCGAGACCGGCGGCGACCGCCTCGAGACTGGTGGCGCGCCGGTTACCGAGGTGCCACGTGGCTAGCATTCTCGCGCGCAGCCCGGCGCCGGAGAACGGCGCGCGAGCCGATTCGCGCAGGAGCCATCTCTATGCGGCCGAGCACAAATCGATCGGTCCGATCGGCGCCGCCCGCCTGCTCATCAAAAGTTGGCCATTCATCGCCGAGCATCGCCGGCTGGTCTATCTGAAATGCCTCCTCGCATTTTCTTCGCTGACATTTTTTCTGCTCACCCCGTGGCCGCTCAAGATTGTTATCGACAATGTGATCGACGGACGTCCGCTGACCGGCTGGCCCGCCAAGCTCCTGCTGCCGCTGGCCGGGACCAACCGGATGTCGCTGCTGTTCGTGCTCAGCGCGTTTCTGGTCTTCGCGGTACTCTCGGTCGGGATGGTTGGCGACCACTCGGACGAGCTCGGCACCGCAGTCGATAGCGGCGGACTGGACCAGGCCGGCTTTTCACAAAACGACGCGAACGCCGGCTGGAGCTTGTGGAACGGCCTGTTCGGCTACTACGAGGTGCTGGTCACGCTCGATTTGACTCAGCGGATCAACCAGGGCGTGCGCACTGCGATCTATCAGCGCTTCCTGCGCTCGCGCCTGGGATTATTCGCGGATCAGAAACTCGGCGATGCGGTGTTCCGCGTGATGCACGACAGCGCGTCCATCGGCGCGGTCCTCTATACCGCGGTGCTCGGGCCGCTGATGTCGATCGTGATGTTTGTGATGGCGCTGTTCGTGTTATGGATGCAGTTTCCCGGCGAGCGGATTATCCCGATTCTTGCGGCCCTGTCGCTTCCCGCGATCGCGATCGGCGCCGCGATCTTCGGACGCCTGCTGCGCGACCAGAGCCAGGATATGCGCGAGCGCGGCAGCGATGTGATGGCCGCGTTCGAGGAACGAATTGCGCAAGTCTCCCTGATCAAGGCCTTCGGTACAGAAAATCGCGAGGCCGGCGCTGTCGACGCCGCGAGCTGGCAGTCGTATCGCGCGACGCTCAAGATGCTGGCGATCGGATTGGCGCTCACCCTGGTGTTGCTGCCGGCCATGGCCGCTCTCACTATCGGAGCGATTTACTACCTGATGATGCAGGTCATTCACCAAACGATGACGCTCGGCGACGTGGTCCTGCTACTGAGCTACGGCGCGATGCTCTCGCGCCCTGCCTCGACGATCGGCGGAACGTGGGCGGCGGTCCAGCCGGCGGTCGCAGGACTGCGCCGGGTTCATAGCGTCCTCGACGGATTCGCCGAGGAGCCAGCACCGGCGAACGGAAGCGGCGTAACCTTGTCGATATCCGAAATTTCTCTCCACGATGTCGCCGTCGGATATTCAGCCGCAGAACCTGTGGTGCAAAACGTTTCGTTCAGCTTGCGCTCGGGCGAGATGATTGCGATCGCCGGTCCAAGCGGCGCGGGTAAAACCACCCTCATTCTGTCGATTCCGAGGTTCATCGAAACCACTGCAGGCGAAATTCTGCTCGACCGCACAGACGCACGCACCTTCGCGCCCGACACGATCCGCGGCCGAATTGGTTTCGTCTTCCAGCAGGAAGCGCTGTTCTCCGAATCGATCGCCGATAACATCCGCTATGGCCATCGCGACGCCGGCGACGAGGAAGTGCGCGCCGCCGCCACGCTCGCCGGTGCGGCGGAGTTTATCGAGCGAATGCCAGACGGCTACGCGACGATGCTCGGGCGGCGCGGCGCGCGGCTCTCGGTCGGACAGAAGCAGCGCATCGCGATTGCGCGCGCGATCCTGCGCAGCCCTGACGTGCTGATTCTGGACGAGCCCACCGCGCCGCTTGACCCTGCGAGCGAGACCGCGCTGATGACGACGCTGCGCGACCTTGCGCGGACGCGAATCGTCGTAATCGTGGCGCATCGCGCGAACACGCTCGCCGCATGCGACCGCGTCCTCTTCATAAATGGCGGAACTCTCGCGTGCGAAGGCGTTCACGCAAAGCTGCTCGAATCGTCACCGGAGTATCGCGCCTATCTTGCCGTCACCGACGCTGAGATCCACGCCTGACGCGGGGCCTTTCGCGCGCGCGCCGGCAGCGAAATAATATTCTCAGCATGTCCGCACGGAGGCCTCGCGATGGCGCCTGAGTACCGGCATTTCATCGACGGCAAGAACGTCGATTCGTCTGAGCACTACGACATCATCTACCCGTACACCGGCGAAACGGTCGGCACGGTCGCCCGCGCCGGCGAGGCCGAGATGGACGCCGCGATCGGGGCGGCGACGCGCGCGTTCGCGGCGACGCGAAAACTCTCGCGCGCCGAACGCGCTGCGATTCTGCTTGGAATCAGCCGGGGCGTAGCTGAGCGTCGCGCTGAGTTTGAGCACGCGATCACGATCGACACCGGCAAGCCGATTGATTACTCGCGCGGTGAGGTCGGCCGTACTATCGGCGTTTTCGCGCTCGCAGCCGAAGAGGCCAAACGCTTCGGCGGCGAGTACGAGCCGCTCGACCTCGATCCGCTGCATCCGGGTGCGATCGGGATGGTCGAGCGATTTCCACTCGGGCCGATCGCGGCGATCGCGCCGTTCAATTTTCCGCTCAACCTGGTGACCCACAAAGTCGCGCCCGCGATCGCGACCGGAAACACGATCGTCGTCAAACCGCCGCCGATGTGCCCGGCGCCCGCGTTGATGCTGGCGGAGATTGCTTGCGCCGCCGGCCTGCCGCCCGGAGCGCTCAACGTGATCTCGGCAGAACCTCCGGTCGCCGAACGGCTTGCGACCGACGACCGCATCCGGATGCTCAGCTTCACCGGCAGCGCGCGGGTCGGATGGGCGCTAAAGGCCAAAACCACGCACCAACGTGTCGCGCTCGAACTCGGCGGCAACGGCGGACTCATCGTGGATGAGACCGCGGATGTCGCGGTCGCTGCGGCGCGCGCCGCGCGCGGCGCGTTCATCCATGCCGGCCAGGTATGCCTGTCGGTGCAGCGCATTTTCGTGCATCGCGGCGTTTACCGCGAGTTTCTGAAACACTTCGTCGCCGAAACCGAGAAGCTCGGTGTCGGCGATCCGATGAACGAGCGAACGATTGTCGGTCCGCTGATCAATCGCGCCGCCGCCGACCGCGTGATCGAATGGATCGCCGAGGCGGCGCAGGCCGGTGCCGGCATTCTAACCGGTAACAAGCGCGAAGGCGCCGTCGTGTGGCCGACGATCGTCGAGCTTCGCGACCGCAAGCTTCATCGTCTGCGCGTGTGGTGCGAAGAGGTCTTCGGTCCGGTCGCGACGGTCGAGCCGATCGATTCTTTCGAGGAAGGAATCGCGCTCACCAACGATTCTCCGTACGGACTGCAAGCGGGAGTCTTCACCAACAATCTCGAGCGTGCGTTCACCGCCTTTCGCGAGATCGAGGCGGGCGCGGTGATCGTCGGCGATACCGGAGTCTTCCGCGTCGATACTTATCCGTTCGGCGGCGTGAAGGGATCAGGTATCGGGCGCGAGGGCTTGCGCTATGCGATGCAGGAGATGACCGAGCCGCGGATGCTGGTGCTAAACCTGCCGCGGCGCAAATAACCTCGTTCAGGCTCCCAGAGTGGACGCCGCGCCGAGCGGCGGCATCGCGCTGTTGGACTCGGCCTTGGGACGGCCTTTGACGATTCGGCGGCTCCACGCCTTTGCGATGCGCGCCAAAATCTGACGGTCGAGCAGCGCCGACGGCTGACGCGCCGCAATCTGATAATCGCCGCCGTCGCGATCTTGATCTTGTGGACGGCCGCCCTCCTGGCCTTGCACTTCGGACAGATTCATCATGACCGTTTGCCCTACGACCTGAGCGCGGAATATCCGCCCGGTAAGGCATTCAAGCCGGGGGAGGTTTACGCCTCGATGCTGGCGGCGATCGTTGACCACGAGCTGCATTCGGGGTTCGGATGGCGTCCCAACGATCTTTTCTTTTGGGGGCCGCACCTGATGGCGGACAACAACGCGAATCGCCAGATCGGAATTATCATGGCAGTGCGCGAGACCAGCCGCGTGTTCAAAGACAGCCTGACCAAAGTCTCGTCCAACCAGTTCGACCAGAACCTGGTCATCGCCGACACTGATTTCCGCAATGACGCGACGCGCTGGGCGCTGCCCTCGCCCGAACGAAAATATGAAGACGGCGTCAAGCATCTGCACATGTATGTGGACGGCCTGCGCGCGAATCCGGAAACCTCGCGCGAGCTCAATCAGCGCGCGGTCGAGCTGGTGCGCCTGTTCCAGATCTGGACCGATCTTCTGGGCGACGCGCATTCGATGCTATATCGCATGGTTCAGGATGACGGCACCCCCGTCCACACGTGGGATTCCGACGATTATTTTTATCATGCGCAGGGCTATGCGGACGTGATGTTCTATATGATGCAGGCGCTGCAGCGGGAATATGCCCAAACGCTGGCGGACGACCCGGTCTTGAAGAAACTGTTCGACGACACGATCGAGGCGCTCGGGCAGGCCGCGATGATGAAGCCGATCGTGATCCTGAATGGATCGCCCGACGGCATCTTCGCCAATCATCGCCGCAACCTCGACGGCTATATCAGCGAGGCGCGGCAAAAGATGTATTCGATTCGCGAGGAAGTGGAACGCTCGCCGTTGTAACCGCGCTTACATCGTTCCGATAAGCAGCCCCGTGTCCTTGGTCATCTTGATCGCGCCGTGCGCCGCGATTTCCGCTTCCAGATATTCGCGCAGCGCACCCTTTTGCTCCGGCGATCCGAGTCCTGACATCGAGGACATCGATTCGAGATAAGCCATCACCGGCGCGGCGTCGGTCACGACCAGCGAATCCAGATAGCGCTCGATGGTGGCATGCTTGAACGCCTTGCCGAAATACTCATAACCATTGTCCAGGCCAAAGCGCCGCGGCGCGCGCCCGGTGGTTGCGCCGGGGATGAAGCGGCTGACCATTTCGTCGAACTCGCGCATATTCGCGGTGCTCATCGTCGCCGCGTAAACCGAACCGCCGGGGCGGAGCACGCGGCGGAACTCACGCAGCGCGCGCGCGATATCGGGCACATGATAGAGCATGAAGTTGGCGATCACGGCGTCGAAGGAGTGATCCGGAAACGGCAGTTCTTGCGCATCGGCGGAGATCGCGTCGAAGGGATGCGAAATCCCGCGCAGGTTCGCCAGTCCGTCGTACAAAATTCCCGCGGAATAATCCGCCAGCGTGATCTGCCAGCCGGCGGGAATTCGATCGCCGTTGCTCTTCCATAGCTGCGCGGTGCCGGTGCCGAGCTCGAGCACTCGCGCGGTCGCGGGAATCCGGTAGCGATCGAACGCCCAGCGGAAAATTCCGTACTTGTTGGTGCTGTAGAGACTGTGCAGGCGCATCCGCGCACCCAAGTTCGACCCGTCCTTGTACTGCTCGCGCAGCGTCGATGACCAATCGCGGCTTTCGGTTGTACGCATGATCTTGATCATCCGTGCGCTACGCGCCGGGTCAATGCTTGACAATGCGCGCCCTCGCTTGTCCGCGCCGGAGCGCTCATATATTGATGGTGGCTCACGACCTTACGCCCCGGTAGTGAAAAGGACATCACGAAGGTCTCCGGAACCTTAGGTCCGGGTTCGATTCCCGGCCGGGGCACCATTCTTCCCGTAAGCGCCTGCGGTTTCGGCGTTTTCTCGCACCGGACGAAACCGGTCAGAAGATTTGTCGCAGATTTCTGGCAAAGTGTGCAGCGATTCCGATATCACTATCGGCTTTTCGGATTGCTGGCGCCCTATGGAGGCGCCCGCAGGTGTGACTTTCGATCCTGTAACCTGGTGGGTTTTCGGCCTCGCGCGGAATGCAGCGTTGGACTCTCCAGAGTCCGTGTACCCGGTATGTGTTTCTTGCCCCATCGCACCAGCGCGAGCAGAACGTCATTCAGGGCTTTTCCGTTTTCCGTTAGCCGATAAGCGTAGCGCACGGGACGGTTCTGATACGCAGACTTGGCAATGAGGCGCGCCTCTTCCAATCTTTTCAGGCGGTCGGCAAGAATGTTGGTCGGGATGCCCTCGGGCGAACTCTGCAGCTCTCCGTAGGTCACATTACCACGGAGCAAATCCCGAACCACGAGCAACGACCACTTGTCGCCAACCAGATCGAGCGTGCATGCGACAGCGCAAGGCGAGCGCAGAAAACCGCGCGCTTGCGTTTTCGGTGTTACCGTTTTTGGCTTCCTTCTGGCGTGCGTGACTTGCATAGTGAAAGTTAGTCTGCTACATCTCCCTCTAACTTACAAAATGCAAGTGACTACGAAAAAAAGAAGCCGCAGTCATCATGGAAAACCCCGACATATACGCGCGTCGATCAGCCCAAAGTTCCAGCGGTTTCCGGCACCGGTGCTTTCGTCGCCCACTTCCTTTTGGCTTGGTTGGCGCTCGCCTTCGTCCTTGGCGGGCGCCGTGTGTTCGTCGCGCCGCGAAGGTCGCCACCGCTCGCACTACTGCTGTAGCCTCGCGCGACCTCTTCCCGCGAACGTCATAATCACCGCTTTGCGCAGCTCTGGTAAGAGATAGCCATGACTACCGATCTATGGATGCTCGTCTGGACAACGCTCCTCGCTTTGGGACTCCCCTTCATATATCTGGCAGGTCTAACACAGGCTCCAGGAGGTGCCGCATGGGGCCTTGGCAACCGCGCCGAGCCACTTGCGGGCATCCCCGAGTGGGCCGCGAGGGCGCAACGGGCGCATCTCAACCTACTTCAGAACCTCGCGCCTTTTGCGATCCTGGTGCTCGTTGCACAAGTTGCCGGCAAGGCGAACGCGACAACAGCCCTTGGGGCTACGATTTTCTTCTGGGCCCGTGCGGCGCATGCAGCGGTCTACATCGCGGGGATCAAGTACCTTCGGACGCTCGCCTTCGCCGTCTCAACGCTCGGCGCCGTGCTGATTCTGACCCAACTCTTCTGATGCCTTTTTCGAGGCACGCCGCTGATGTCGTCCGCCGCCGTCGGACTTGCCGTACTTGTGTGCTATCAAATCCCACGCGCTGCGCAGCCGGGCGCGCAACGTGCGCACCGTAGCCGCATCGATAGATGTGCAGAGTCGTGGATTCCGGCTCGATGACCACGATATTCCCAGTCGGCAACGCGATCCGCGACGCGCGGGCGCAGACGCAAGCCTCAGCGCGCGATCCACTCCTTCTGATGACCGAGCAGCGCGCGCGGCCAGTTGATCGGAGGAGTCGCGAGCCCTCCTGGCACGCAGCTTCCCGGCCGCATCCAGAGGCACACCGGACCGCTGCCGAGCTGGATTTCAGGATTGTCGGCGTCGCGGAAGCATTCCACGCGCTTGTACCCGTAGTGGCGCAGATCGAGCCATCCACGCACGAGCATCGCATTGGCATCCTGCGGATGGGCCAGGAAGCTTTGCGGCGAATATTGATAGATGGTTATCCCGGCGGGTAGATGGCTGTAACCCGGGGTATCGAGCCACGAGACACCGAGCAGTCCAACTCCGCAGATTCCTTTTTGCGCCGAGATCGCGCGGAACGCCGCCAACTCTCCGCTGCCATGGGTCCACAAGATGCCAAAGCCGGATGACACGGCGATCGAGTACGAGACGATGCACCACAGTGCGACGCCTGCGCCCGCGTCGAAGTTGGCGTCGAAGGGCAACGCGCGCCATTCCCGCAACATTCGCGAGGCTTCGAGCACCGCGACGCCCAGCAGGGTCACGACCAGCGGCATCGCCGGACAGAAGAACCTGTATTCCTGATGCTGCAGGCTCGAATGCGTCAGGAAGATCGTGACCGCGACGGCGAACAAAAGCGGCAATCGCCGCCCGCCGACGATCAACGCCGTCACTACCAAAACCGTCGCCCATCCCCAGACGCTCCAGAGTTCCTCGGCGAGCCAATACCGCGGTACCACGCCGAAGCCCTCGGCGATATGCAACCCGAGATTCATCCAGACGTTCATCCAGGTGCTGCGAAACAACCCGTCCCAGGTGACCAGGTCGAGCAGGCCGGAAAACACCACCGGTACCAGCGCGCCGGCGATCAGCGGAACCCATCGTGCGCGCAATTCGCGCCGGCAGATCCAGATGACCGCGATTGCGATCGCGGGAGTGAGCTGAATTCGAACCGCGAAGGCGAGCCCGAACAGCACGCCCGCCCATAGCATCCGCCGCCGCGAGGTTGCCGGTCCGTCGGGATAGCCGAGGTAGATCGCCGCGACCAGAATATCGCCCGCGATCACGTCGGTCAGAGTGTGCGTCGAAAAATATACCAGCTCGGCCCAAATCCCGTTGACCAGACCGACTACGATCCCGCCGCGAGTGCCGTCGATCTTGAAGCCCCACAAGAATCCGCAGGCGACCGCCGCAAGTGACGCCGCCGCCATGAAGGCGGTGACGCAGCCAAGGACGAAACCCGGTGTGCTGCTGAAGATCCGCGCGAACTCCATCACGATCGCGATCACGCCGGGGAAAATCCACGAGCGCGTGCCGACCGCAAATTCCCACGGGATCAGCCCGGTGCCGAACACCGCGCGATGCGCCTGCTCGGTGACCTGAAAGATCTCGTCGGGAAAATTGATGCTCGGGTAGGCGAACGCGGCGCCGATCCGCAGCACGAACGCCGCCAGCATCACCGCGATCATCGCGGCCGTGGTTTCGGGGCCCCAACCAGTTCGCGCGGTTGAGGCCATTTGCGCGCGCGCCGCTGAGGTCTTTGAGCGAACAGCGCCGGGATGCTTTTTTTTGCTTCGCCGTTTACTCATCGCCGCTGAGTCGGCAACGACTCAACGAATCAATCTGTTACATTTGCGCGCGATCTGAAAGATGCGGCCGAAAGATTTCCGCGCGCTCGAGGCCGCGCTCATTTCTGGAACAGCGCCCGGACGATCGGCGTAACCATTTTCTCCGACGGCGCATCGCCGGCGATCTTCTCGACCAGCGCCTGCATCTTCACCCCCGAGCCTCCAACCTGCGCGAGGATCAGCGGCACGTGACCGTCCTGCCATTCGGCGCTGCCGTGCATCGAGTAGTGCGGAACCTCGCAGAAGTAGTAGCGCTCGGATATCGGCAGCGACATGCTCGCCTTCGAGAGCAGCAGGATATCGCCGGCGCGGTCTCCATGCGGTCCGGCGCTGAGCCATCGCATCCGCTGGTCCAGATCGATCAGGTCGGGACGCGGATGCGCCATCAGGTATTGGTAGATTGGCACCAACTGCCCTTGATCGTAGATTTGGTATTCTTTCGCGATTTGGCCGGGCACCGCGGGCGCGCGCGCGAAAATCAGATCGATCGAGCCTTTGAGCCCCGGCACGCCCGCGCCGTTGCGGTTCGCCTCGTCAAACGCGCGCGCTATCGGCATCACGTCCTGCTGCAAGCGCGCGGGCCGCGACCAGTCGCACTTCTGCCCCGGCGCGGCGCAAGTCGAGCGATCGGCGAGATAGATGTAGGCCATGAAGCCCTGGTAGGCGAGCACCGCCTGGAAGTCATCGTCGCTGGTGGTCACTTCCACGGTCGGTTTGCGGACGCGAAATCCCTGCTGCCGGACCAGCTCGAACGGCGTGTCTTTTCCGGTCGCCGCGAGCGCATGCAAATGATCGTTCATCACCGGGATATGGCCGTGGTCCGCGATGAACATCACGTAGGTTCCGTCGAGCGCATTGTCCTTGCGGTAAAGATCGAGAACTTCACCGACGCCTTTGTCCGTCACCTTTTCCAGGTAATCGACCTCCGAACGCAGCGGGTCTTTCGCCTCGTGCGTGTAGATGTCGATTCCGGGAAAATAGACTACTTGCAGGTTTGGGATCCCATGCTCGCCGATCGCGTCGAGCAGCTTCGGAACCGAATCGAGATCGATATCCGCGCTGAGAGACTTTTCGGCGGACTCGCCTTGCGCTTTGCCCGCGAGCAGTCCGGCGATCATTCCGACCAGCGAAGTCGGCGCGACCGTGGTGTAGAGCGTCGCGCCCTTGTACACCGAGAGCAGCGAGACGTTCGAGCGGCCAGGAATCTGCGCATAGAGCGTGGGCGTCGTAAGCGCGCGGCCCACCAGGTCGTCATCGACCACCTTGGTCAGATCGGTGGTGTCCTCGACCGAAACCGGGACCGGTGCGTAAAAGCCCATCGTACGGCGCTCGAACCATTCGTCGCCGGTCACGCCGTTCCACGCCGGCGGCTGGCCGGTAAAAATCGACGACCAGTTCGCGATCGTACTCGAGGGCAACACGCTCAGCGCCTTGGGCGTGCTGTAGGCGTGCTGGTACAGACCGTTACCCTCGTCTTTGCCCAGGACCGAGGCCATGTTTGGCGCTTTGCCCGAGCCGATCGCCGCCATGAGCTGATCGTAGCCCGCGCCGTCGAGCGCAAAGATGATCACGCGCGGCGCGGCCAGAGGTGTTGGCTCATGATGCTTGAGCTTCTGCTCGCCGCCAGTGCTGAGTGTCTTGCCGACGAGCCCGCACGCCGCCATCGCGGTCACGATCATAGCCAGGAGTCCCGCAAAGAGATACTCGCGCCGGAAGAAGTCCTCCAAAGTCAGGTGCATGTCGAAGCCGATATCCTTTCAGCCGCTGATAATAAGCGCGCAGTAATAAGGTACACAAGAGAAAATCATCTCTGGTTCAGGTTTTGGCTCTGCAGAACTGTCCAAGCGGACCCCGCTCGCCGCCACTGCGAGGAATAAAATTTGTCAGGTCTCGCCCGCGCGGTATCCTTAAATGGCGACAACTCGATTCGACGCCTTAATTGCGGCGGCGGACGCCGCGCCTAAACGATCGCGCCGATATCGTGGAACGTCGTGTGGAAGGCGCTAAACCTCGCTTGAGCCGCCTCCGATTTCCTACGTGCCTCCGATCATTCGCACCATTTTGGGTACCCGCGCCTCGATGTTACAATCGCGCGAATGGCGGCAACATCAAAGACAGATCATCACCTGGTTGCAGGGCGGCTCGAAATCGGAAAATTTTCGCTGTACTACGAGACCGCAGGCAGCGGACCGGCATTGGTTTTTCTGCACGGCCTCGGCGGCAACCATCTTTCGTGGTGGCAGCAGGTGCCGTACTTCATGCGATGGTACACCTGCGTGACGGTTGATCAGCGCAGCTTCGGGATGTCGCCCGATCCCGAAGGTATCTTCAACCAGGCGCACGCCTCCGACCTCGCGCGCCTGCTCGACCATCTGAAACTCGACAAGGCGGTTCTGGTCGGACAATCGATGGGAGGCTGGACCATCGTCGGCTGCGCGCTCGAGCATCGCGATCGTATCGCCGGGATGGTGATGGCCGATACGCCGGGCGGAATCTTCACGTCCGAGA
>JBARDN010000116.1:0-22333 GCA_049795175.1 Binataceae bacterium (SeqCode)
GTCCGGTATATCTGCGGTGGACCTCACGGATGGGGCTTCTGCGCTTTCGAATCCGGATCGCACAGGGCGGGGCGGTCGCGATCTTGCCGCCGTCGAGCGCCGCGCCGAAGCGCGGCGCCCTGAACCAGCGCTCGCTGAGCGACAATCTGGGACTGCGGCCGCGTCGCGCGCGCGGCGAAGGCAGCGAATTCGAATCGATGCGCGAGTACACCGAGGGCGACGATCCGCGGCACGTCGATTGGCATGCAACCGCGCGCCGCAATCGCCTGATCGTTCGCCAGTATCAGACCGAGCGCCGTCATACCGTGATTATCGCGGTGGATACCGGCCGTCTGATGGCGGCGCGGGTGGACGACAGCTCGAAGCTCGATCACGCGCTCGACTGCGCGGTGGTGCTGGCGCGCGCGTCGAATGAATTTGGAGATCGCGTCGGCCTGCTTGCGTTTGATCGCGAGTTGCGGCTGATGGTCCGGCCGAAGTCCGGACCCGGCGCCACAGCCGGAATTGCCGCGGCGACGCTAAAGCTCGAGGCGGCGCCGTTTGAGCCGAACTATCGCGTGCTCGCGGAAAATCTGGCCCACTTCCAGAAAAAACGCGCGCTGGTCGTGGTGCTGACTGATTTCGTCGAAGGCAGCGCCTCCCGCGAGCTCGAAGCGTACCTGTCAGTGGTCGCGCGCCGCCACGTGGTGCTGCTGGTGGCGCTGCGTGATCGATTACTCGGCGAAGCCGACCGTCGCGATCCCGAGATCACGCGCGAGCGGCTCTACCGCAAGCTCGCGTTGCAGGATCTGGTGGACGAACGCGAGGCTGCTATCGGTCGAATCGCGCGGTTCGGCGCGCAGACCCTTGACCTCGACCCCGCGCGCATCAATGCGCCGGTGCTGAATCGGTACCTGGCAGTGCGCCAGGCGGGCCTCCTTTGACCAGCCAGTCAAGATCGATTCCGGGCCGCCGCCGCTTGAGCCGCAGCACATACCCGACGTAGGCCCCAATCGCTGCGAGCGCGGCGGCGGCGCAGGCATAGCGCGCATCGGTCGATAGATTCGACTGGCGCAGAAAGCTTTCGATTGCCGCCGCCAGGATCAAAAGAGGAATCGCCGCCCCAATCATCTGCAATGCCGGGCGCGCGGCTTCCCGAAGCGCCGCGCCAGTGCCGGCTCGTCCGGGTGCGACCACCGCTTTTGCGATCACCAATCCTCCGGAAGCGCACAGGATCGTCGCCAGCAACTCGGGTATCGCATGCGGCAGCAGCCACGCCCAGAATAACAACCGGGTATCGCCGTGCGAAAAGATCGCGGCGAAGGCGCCCAGCGTCAGCCCGTTGTAGAACACTAGGAGAAGCGTCGGGACTCCCGCTAGAATGCCGGTCGCGAACGCCATCATCCCAACCTCGGTATTGTGGATAAACAACCCCGCGGAAAAGACCGATTTGATTCCGAGCGTCAAGCGCTGATGTCCAAGAAATTGCCGGCGCACCGCGGGCGAGCTCGCGAGTTGCTGCAACTCGTCGGCGGGATACATCCAGCCTGGGATGCATACGTAGAGCGCGGCAGGATTGCGCGCAACCAGCGCCGAGCCCACAATTGCGCCGGCGATCAGAAGGACAGCGGTCAGCAATTGCAGACGCGCGGTCGCGGCCAGGGTCGCCGGAAAATCGGTGATGAAGAATCTTCCCGGCCCGCGCCGATGCGGCGGCGAGACCTGCAGATGCGTGTACGCGCGCACGCACAGCGCGTTCAGATAGCGGACCGCCTCAGGGTCGGCGTCGCGCGAGCGCAGAATCGCCAGGCGCGCGGAGTTGAGCCGGTACAGATGCGCGAGCTCGCGGATTTCGTCGAACGACGCGCGTTTGCCCGGGCGCTCGATCCGGTCGAGAATCGCCTCCATCCGGTCGCGCACCTGCCGATCGCGCGCGGCATTCACGGACGCCCCCGATGAATCCGAATTCCGAAGCGTCCGAAACCCCGGTTCATGGACTGTTCTCGCCCGAGGGAGTCCGCCTGGATTTGCCGATCGCGGGACCGGGACTCAGGATTCTCGCCTACGCGATTGATCTTGGGCTGCTGGTGTTGCTGCTGGCTCTGCTGCTGATCGCACTGATCGTGATCCTGCCAGCGGGAAACTTTGTCGATCACCTTTTTCATACATTCTTTCATCAGGTCGCGCGCGCCGCGCGGGAGGCTGCGCGTAACGCCAACGCGGGGCAGCCAAACTCTGCGTCGTTCGGAGCGGTCGAGGGTCTGATCATCGCGGTCTTTCTGCTCGCGCATTTCGCGGTTGAGTTCGGATATTTCATCGTGTGGGAGATGCTGGCAAACGGCCGCTCGCTCGGGAAATACATTATCGGCTTGCGCGTCGTACGGCGCGACGGCATGCCGATCGATTTGCGCGCCTCGATCGTGCGCAACCTGATGCGGATCGTGGACATGCTGCCCGAGTACTACGTGGTTGGGCTAATCTCGATGGTGTTGTCGCCGAGCGGAGAGCGGCTGGGCGATCACGTCGCCGGAACTATCGTGATCCGGCTGGACCGTCCCCAGGCGGCGCCAGAGATCGCACTGCGCGACGGTGCGCCGGTGTCCGCGTTGACGCGGCAGCAAATTGCGCGAATCGGACCGCGTGAGCTGCAGCTCATCCGCGCGACCATCCGGCGCGCCGATTCGCTGCCCGAAGAGCGCAGCGCCGCGCTGCTGGCCGAGGTTGCGGAGACGATACGCACGCGGCTCGATCTGGCCGACGTTCCATCCAACGATCGGTTGGAATTCCTGCGCGATCTGCTCGCCGCCGCGGAACGTTACTCGCGCGGCGATTGGTCTTAAACGCTGCGGCCGCAGGGAAAAATACGCCCTTGCGGCCGCACCGACATGTTATCGGCTGGCGCTCGCTCCGCGGCGGCGGCCGACACGCTCGGGTGGTGCAATCGGAGCGCCGTCCTCTGCGCCGGGCTCGGAGGTACGCGGTTCGGATTGATACGCGTCGAATAGCGCCGGCACTGAGATCGAGTTCGAGCCGCGCGTCATCCGCGACCGCGCCGAGCCCTCGAGCGCCTGCTGGCAATCGACGCATCGCGCCGCCATCGGGACGGCACGCAGGCGCTCGAACGATATTTCATCGCCACATTCGGGACAGATTCCAAATTCGCCCCGCTCGAGCCGCGCCAGCGCGTCCATTGCCGCGCGCAGGCGGGATTCGGCGAGATCGATCAGGCTTATATGTACGTCCAAATCTTCCTGGCTGCGCGCGTTGTCCAGATCGTCGGGCAATGCGAGCGCATCGTGGCGGGTCTCGTTGCGCGCCAGCTCCTCGAGCCGCGCAAGCTCCTGATCGCGCATCTGCAGCAGCATCGCCTCCAGCGCGTCGCGCCGTGATACTCGCGAGACATTACGGCCCGCAGCCTCATGGCGCGTGCCGGAACTGAAAACCTGGGAGGCGGATTTTGATTTTGTATGCATGATCATCGTCCTTCGAATCGAAAGTTCCGAGTTGGTTATCCAACAGCATTGGTGAACCACCAGTGGCCGGTCCGGCGTCACGAAGACGCCCGGCAGCCCGCGAGGGGAACGGAAACAGAAGAGAATTAGTGGCCGGGATCTGTGGATGAGGGAGGCAGCTTGCGCAGATACAGCCGCGATTGCTCCTGCCAGAGCGACAGGCCGAGTCCTGCGCGCCGAACGCCTAAGGCGGGTCGAATCGGCGCCGAGTTGAAGTCGATTTTCTGAAAGCCATTCGCGCCCGAGGACGGCCCCAAGCCTCCGCTTGTCCCGACTTCTTTGACCGTATGCTTATAACTGCACCAGTGTGAGGTGGCGGCGGCTGGATAATGCTTGAGCGCGATCGAGCCCAGAGGCTGCAAGAGCTGAACGAACGTCAGCACTGCGAAGCTGCACGCGATCAGCAGCGCGGTATTCGGCCAGCATGCGGTTCGGTATCGGCTCATCCGATCCGATTGGACGCACGAGGGGACGAAAAGATTCACTCGCGGCGGATGCGCGGCGCATCGCGACCGGTTCTCAAGCCCCTACCGATCGCGCCAGGTGCCGTCAGACTGGGTCAGTGCGCGGCCAGCGGTCCGCGCAACAACCGTCCCGGCAGCGCGCCGGTGGATTCGTTATTGCGCAACACGACCTCTCCATTGACGACCGTCGCGAGCATCCCGGCCGCCTTCTGCTTCAGACGCCGCGCGCCGGCCGGCAGATCGTGGTCGAGCTCCGGCATCATCGGTGCTACCGTGTCCGGATTGAACACGATCACGTCGGCGGCCCATCCCTCGCGCAGCAACCCGCGTCCGGGAAGGCCCCAGTACGAGGCCGGCACGAACGTCAGCATCCTGATCGCTTCCTCGAGCGTCAGCGCCTGCTTATCGCGCACCCAATAGCTCAGCACATGGCTCTGTAGCGACGAGTCCATGATCTGAGAGACATGCGCGCCCGAGTCCGAGAACGTAACCACGGATCGCGGATGCCGCATCATCTCGAGCACGTCGGATTGGTTTTCGTTCGCCAGCGGCTGCAGGAAAAACTGTTTCAGATGCTTTTCCAGCGCCAGGTCGATGATCACGTCAACCGGATCCTTGCCCGCCGCGCGCGCGATTTCCGCAACCGAGCGATGCGGCGGATTCGGCTTGTCCATCACGAACATCCAGTCGAAATTAGCCCGGCGCGGTTCGGCGCCGACTGCGCGGCCGCCGCTCGATTCATTGACCGCCTTGACCAGCTTCTGCCGAATCTCAGGATTGCGCAGCGCCGCTTCCTGCTCCTTAAGCGGCAGCTTGCGGATATCGCTCCACACCGGCATCCGGTCAAACGGCATCGCGGTCTCGAACGACAGCACGACGTTGAGCGAGCGGCTATGCACCTGGATAAACATCCTGCCGCCCGCTTTCGCGGTTTCCTCTGCGGTGGCGAAATAGGGCCGCCAGAAATCCGGCGCGGCGCGACTACTGAACATCCCGAAGGTGACCGGAACGCCGGTATCGACCGCGAGCGATTTGATCCGTCCGAGGTAATCGTTGACCCGTTCGGGATCTACGCCGGTGTTCTCGCCGGCGATTTCAAAAATTCCTGCATGCTCTTCGCCCATCACGCCGACCAACTGCCGGACCTCGTCCCAGGTAGCGATTCGGCTGGCCACCGGATGGCCGTCGGGGGTCTGATGATTTCGCGTGCGCGAGGTAGTGAAGCCCATCGCGCCGGCGCGAATCGCGGAGCGGACCTCGCGTTTCATCGCGTCCACGTCTTCGGCGTTGGCCTCGCGCGAGAACGCACGCTCGCCCATCACATAGGTGCGCAGCGCGGAATGTCCGATATACGCCGCGTAGTTGATTCCCTTGGGCGTGCGATCAACCGCGTCGAGGTACTCGGGAAAGGTCTCCCAAGTCCACTTGATTCCCGCCTCCATCGCCTCGGGTGCGATATCTTCCGCCCGCTCGAGGTTGCGCATGACGAGTTGCTTTTCCTTCTCGCCGCACGGCGCCAGCGAAAAGCCGCAGTTGCCCATCACGACCGAAGTGACCCCGTGCCAGCACGAGCACGTGCCCATCGGATCCCAGAACACCTGCGCGTCCATATGCGTGTGTCCGTCGATAATTCCGGGAGTGACGACATGGCCCTCGGCGTCGATCTCCTGCCGGGCGCGTTCGCGGATTCTTCCGATCCCGGCGATACGTCCGCCGCTAATCGCCACATCGGCGCGATACCGCGCCATCCCGGAGCCGTCGATAACAGTGCCATTGCGAATTATCAGATCGTGCATGATGCCTCCGTGGGCCTCGCGAGCCTCGAGACGAATCGATCGGCAGATCGGACCAACCGACGCCGGGAACGTACTTCTAATCTTATTCCACGAATCACGATTCGGCGACAACCCTGAATCGATTTCACGCGGCGTGGAAAATTTGAGGCCGATATGTTACCCGGAATTGAAGGGTATGAAGTTACATGCTTAGGGACGTGACCGCGATGCCGATGGAGCGAAACGGCGATGGCTGATGGCGCGAAACCATGGCGCGAAGAGACCGTCCGCGTGGACGGCACCGACCTGAGCATCGCAATCGGTGGCTCGGGCCGGCCGATTCTGGTCCTGCACGACGAGCTGGGCAATCCGGGCGCGCTCAGATGGAACCGCGCACTCGCGCAGCAGCGCACCATCGTCACGCCGCTGCATCCGGGCTTCGGGCGGACGCCGCGTGCAGAGTGGATCAGCTCGATTCGCGATCTGGCGGCGTTCTACGCGCGCTATCTGATCGAAAATAATCTCGCGCCGATTGACGTGATCGGGTTTTCGCTCGGCGGATGGATCGCGGCCGAAATGGCGGCGTGCAATCCCGGCCAGTTCCGCAAGATGATCCTGGTTGCTCCCGCCGGAATCCGTCCGCCGCAAGGCGATATTCTGGATTTTTTCCAGATGATGGCGCCGCAGCAGGTGCTTGCCAGCGTGCGCGATCCGGCGGGAACGCCAGAATTCGCCGAGCTTTACGGCGGTCCGATGTCGCCCGAGCAGTTCGAGTCGTTCGAGGATGCACGCGCGCAAACCGCGCGCCTGGCGTGGACGCCTTTCATGCACAATCCCTCGCTGCCGCATCTGCTTGGCGTCGTGGCGGGATTGCCGACCCTGGTGATGTGGGGCAAGCAGGACGGCGTGGTGCCTCCCAGCGCGGCGGAGTCGTGGCGTGCGGCGATCAAAGGCGCGCGAGTCGTGATGTTCGACGCATGCGGCCATCGCCCCGAAATAGAAAGGTCCGCGGATTTCATCCGCGAGACCAAAGCGTTCCTCGGCGACTAGAGCGCCAGGGAGGTTCGACGATGCACATAATGTATTTTACCGAGCGTCCGTATCGGGCGGTCCCCAACGACGAAGTGATCAAAAACGGATTCTTCGGAATTCCGAACAAACACTTCGACCCCGAGAAAGGCTCGGTCCTGCTCAACGAATATCTCGACGAAAAAATTCTTGCCGAGGAGCTCGGCTTCGACGGCGTGATGCTGAACGAGCATCACGATACCGCCTTCTGCATGGGCTCGGTGATGAACGTCGAGGCGTCGATCCTTGCGCGAATCACCAAGCATGTAAAAATCATTCTGCTCGGCAATCCGCTTCCGGTAACCGGCAATCCGCTCCGGATGGCCGAAGAGCTTGCGATGATCGACATGATCTCGCACGGACGGCTGGTCACCGGATGGGTTCGTGGCGCGGGCAGCGAGCAATTCGCGACCAACGCCAACCCCGGCTTCAACCGCGAGTACTTTAACGAGGCGCACGACCTGGTCGTGCAGGCGTGGACGCGGCCCGGTCCGTGGCGCTACGAGGGCAAGCACTTCCACTACCGGTTTGTCGATCCGTGGGCGCTGCCGCTGCAGAAGCCGCATCCTCCCATCTGGATTCCCGGCCTGCTGAGCCCCGAGACCGTAGTCTGGTGCGCGCAGCATCGCTACCCGTACATCGCGCTCGCCACCTTCCTCGAACCCACCGTCGAGCTATGGAACATCTATCGCGACGCGGCGGCAAAAGAGGGCTACCAGGTCGGCCCTGAGAATTTTGGCTATCTGCAAAAGGTGTTCGTCGCCGAGACTGACGAGAAGGCGCGCGAGCTGGCCAAGTGGGACATGTTCGGCGGCGCCGGAATCGGCTACAGCCTGTTCGGCAAGCCGCAGTGGATGTTCCCTCCCGGCTATAACAGCAAAGACGCGACCCGCCGCGTGGCGCGCCAGTTCTCAGACCCGGCGGCAGCCGCGGGCAGTCCGTTTGCGGGCACCAATGGAGGAGCATCGGCGTCCAACAAAGACTCGACCGCGGAGGAGCGAATCGCGCAGTCGCAGATCGATATGCGCGCGGGCGCGTGGGGTGACGAGCATATCGATATCGAAGCCACGCGCAAGCAGATCTTCGACGCATTCCCGCAAGTCGAGCGCGCGATGCAGGTAATCTGCGGCACGCCGAAGACAGTCATTCCCAAGATCCGCAAGGTGCTCGAGGTGCTGCGCCCCGGCATCTTCGGCTTCTGGCAGAACGACGGCCCGATCTCGGGCGAGGCGCGCACGCAGAATATCCGGATGATCGCGGAAGAGGTGATGCCGGCCACGCGCGAGATCGCAAAGGAACTCGGCCTGGTGTCGCCGTTCGACGTAAAGCCCGGCTCGCGCAAACTCCCGGCGTCAGGAATTCCCGACTCGGTCGGCTCTCTCGCGCCGCTGGCGTAGCGTTATTGATTTTGCTGCGCGGTTAGGTGATACCGTCGTTTCACCTGGAGGACTTGTCGATGGCGGTTGCAGAGGGTTTGGTTGATGCTTTGGGCGGCGTGCGATGGTGGCGATGCGGAATCATGATTGTGGCGCTGACGCTGGTCGGATGCGGCCACAATCCGGCGATCGGCAAATGGAGTATCGGCAAACGCGAGAAGGAAATCGAAACTTCCGATCTCGATGAACTGACGCATGACATCCGAACCGCGACTGGCGCGACCACGATCGAATTCCGCAAGGATTCGATCGTCATCAGCGGCGGCAGCGCGGACCAGACCGAGCACAATATCGACTACAGCGTAGCCGGAATGGATGGCGGCGCGACCAACGTGCGGATCCTGCAGTCGCGCAAGGGCGACACCAGCGCCGATATCGACACGCTGCACATCGCACCCGACGGCAAGACGGCGACGCTAGAATCGCGCACCGAGGTCGTAGACCTCACGCGCATCCAGAACTGAGCTGATTCTTGTTCGCCCTCGCCGCATTTTGCACTGGGTCTGGTCGGGGTGGCCGGATTTGAACCGGCGACCACTCGCACCCCAAGCGGTGAGAGCCTGTCAACAACTACCGCGGCGCGATTTGTAATGACCGGGGGACGCCGGTCCTGCTGAAAAAAAGCCTATTACCAGTAGGGGCGCCGTCTCGGCGGCCTCTTACCTCCAGGAGGTATCCGCACCTCATGACAGTCGCGCTAAAGGGAGGGAGGTCGGCGATACCGTATTGGTACGGACTGCTACCCGGTGGTATTGTCCGTTATAGGTCGAATCCATCTGCGCAGCGGCGGGGACTTAATGAAGTTTTTGGTGACACTGGAGACTGACGAAGACGGCTGGTTGGTTGCCGAATGTCCGGCGCTTCCCGGATGTGTCAGTCAGGGGCGCACCCGCGAAGAGGCGCTCGCGAATATCCGCGAAGCGATTGTGGCATCACTCGAGACGCGTCGCACCCTCGGCCTTTCAAGTGAAATCCAGGTGACCGAAATTGAAGTTCCGCTCGCCCCATGAGCCGACTCCCAGTCTGCTCCGGGGCTGACATCATCCAGGCATTCGAACGGGCAGGCTGGATCAGACAGCGCCAGCGCGGCAGTCATGTCACTCTCACGAAGCAGGGCCAGACAGCCGTGCTGACCGTTCCTCTTCATTCCACGGTCGGGCCGGGTCTGCTCCGCAGTCTTATTCGCAAGGCGAATTTTACGGTTGAGGAATTCACGACGCTGCTTTGATCCCACGCGGCGAGATCGTTTTCCAACTCGCGGCGATATTCGAGTCCAGTGATCTACGCGTTCGGGAAAGTTGGTCGGGGTGGCCGGATTTGAACCGGCGACCACTCGCACCCCAAGCGAGTGCGCTACCAGTCTGCGCCACACCCCGACCGTGAATTCGCGGCTATCGAACCCGACAGTATAATTTCCGCCGCTGGTACTCTACAAGACGAACTCTGCCCTGAGCCTGCCGGAGGGCGCGCGGGAATGACACATCGGCCGTCCTCAACTCAAACTGGACCAAAGAATCGCCGCCGCGTGCGGCTCTTGCCTACGGCTTCTTCTTCGCGGCTACGCGCGGGCGCCATTGGACGTAGGAGCGCAGGTCCACCTGAAAAGTCCACGAGCTTTTCGGCTGATTGATCAGATGAACAATCTCGGCGCAGATCTGCGCCGGTGCCACAAAGTGCGACGGATCCGTGTCCGGCATCGCCTCGCGCACCCGCGCGCTATCCACCGCACCATCGACGTCGAGCGCCGCTGCGTGGATCCCGCGATGCATAAACTCATAGGCCACCGATTCCGCGATCGCGCGCTGCGCCACCTTGGACGCCGTGTAGGCCGAGTACTGCCCCGGGCCGCCGCGGGTCTCGGATCCGAGCACGAAAATGATCGTGCCGTGTCCGCGCTCAGCCATTTTGCCCACCACCGCCTGGGTGCAGAAAAACGGTCCGTAGGTGTTGACCTTGAGCTGGAAATCGAAATCTTCTTCGGTGATTTCTAAGAGCGGCTTCTTTAGGTACGCGCCCGCGTTGTTGATCAGCACCGCGATCGGCCCGAGCTCGCGCTCGACCGCCTCGACCGAGGCGAGCACCTGCTCGCGCTTGGAGACATCGGTCGGCGTGACGAGCGCCTTGCCTCCGGCCTTGCGGATCAGGTCCGCGGTTTCGTCGAGTTGCGATTTGGTGCGTGCGATCAGCCCGCAGGCATAACCTTCGCGCGCGAGACCAAGAGCGATGTCGCGGCCGATTCCCCGGCCCGCGCCAGTGACAAGAGCGACTTTTGCTTCCGGCATAGAGCGCAATCTTATCCAGACTTCGCGCGCCTGCAAACCGGTTCGGATGCGAGCCTTGGCGACGCACCTTGCCAGTGGTAGCCTTTCATTCCAAGGAGCGCCGCGTGCTTGCGCGCGCGGTTCGGCATATCGGTGGATGAGAATCGAAAATCCGCCCGAGGGTCCGAGCGCAAATTCGCCCGCAACTCTGCCCGAGTAATGGCGGGTATCGCGTGCTCGGCCCTGCTGATCGTCCTGGGCGCTGCGAGCGTCGCGCGGGCCGAGGATCCTGCTCCCGACGATTGGGAGCTCTCCGAGCAGGTGCTCGAAATTCCGCAGGCCTGCATCCCCGATGGCGTCGTGATGACCTGCGACGCGTTGGCGCCCGGCGATGATTCCTTAAGCTCCGCCGCGATCGATAGTTCCGCCAGCGCCGATCCTGCCTCCGACCCGACCGTCGCGCCGAGCTCGGCCGATTCCAGCAATACCGACGAGGCCTCGAGCGATCCGAGCCTGGGCAATCTTCAGGACTACGAAAACCAGGGAATCGCCGAAGCGCCAATTGCGCCCGTGTACACTTCGCGCGATACCGTCGCGGCGTTCGGCCCGACGACCTATTTCGTGCCCGCCGCGCCGATTGTTCTGCGTCCGATTGCTCCGGTCACGATCGCGCGGCCGTTCGGGTCTGGTCCCTGGATGATCCCGCCGCACTACCGCGCGCGGGGCGGCGGGTTCCGGTTTCACGGAGGCGCGCGGCCGTTTCGCCGCCGCTGAAGCGGGCGCTATTATCTTCGGACTATCATTCTCGACCGCGGCGCATGTCCGTGGCGGAGCGTTACTTCATGCTCATCACGCTTGACGTAGGCAACAGCCACACTGTTATAGGAATTTACGAGGGCGAGCGCCTGACCCATCACTGGCGGATCCAGACCGTCCCCGAACGCACTACCGACGAACATGGCGCTTTGCTCAACACTCTCTTGCTGGGCGCTGGAATCGAGCCCGGCTTCAGGCCCGACGGCGTCATCATCGCGTGCGTAGTGCCTCCCCTCAACCAGGCTATGGAGCAACTATCGGAGCGGTACTTCCGGTGCGCTCCGCTGATGGTCGGACCGGGAATCAAAACCGGTATGCCGATTCTGTACGAGAATCCCAAAGAGGTTGGCGCCGACCGGATCGTCAACGCGGTTGCCGCCTTCGAGAAATGCGCGAGCGCGTGTATCGTCGTCGATTTCGGCACTGCAACCACACTTGACTACGTTACCGGACGCGGCGAGTACGCTGGCGGAGCGCTGGCGCCGGGGCTCGAAGTCTCGATGAATGCGCTGATCCAGCGTGCCGCCAAGCTCTATCGGGTCGAACTGGTGCGCCCGCGCGAAGTTGTCGGCCGCACCACTATCGGCTCGATTCAGTCAGGCCTGATTTTCGGCTATACCGCGCTGGTAGACGGACTGGTGCAGCGGATCCGCAAGGAACGCGGCGAACAGACCCGGGTGCTCGCGACCGGCGGCCTTGCGGGCTTGATCGCGCCCGAAAGCGAGACCATAGAAGAGGTGGATGAGTTCCTGACCCTCAAGGGGCTTAGGCTGATTTTCGAGCGCAACCGCAGATAGGCAAGAATCGAGGAGAGAGGAAGGTTTGATGGAAAAGCAGCCCGCGCGGATCGTTACCGATTCGATGATCGGAATGAAACTGCCGGACTACGCGCGTCATTCGCCGCGCGTCGCAACCGTGCTCGGCCACAACCCCGGTCCATTCACCGGACCCGGAACCAATACTTATATTGTCGGTTCGAGCCGGCGTCCGATGCTGCTCGACACCGGGCAGGGCGTGCCGATCTGGGCCGACCTGTTGGTGGATGCGATGAAAGAGCTCTCGCACTCGAGCGAGCTCGATCGAATCGTTGTGACCCATGCGCATCCCGATCACGACGGCGGCGTCGCCCACGCGCGCGAGCGTTTCGGCGATGTTCCCGTCCTCAAGATGCCGTGGCCCGGCCACGACAAGGTCGCGCCGGATTCGATTACCGTGATCGGCGCCGACGCCGTGGTCGAGGCCGAAGGCGCCACGCTGCGCGCGATTCATACTCCGGGCCACGCGCCGGACCATCTGTGCTACTACCTGGTCGAGGAACGTGCGCTATTCACCGGTGACGTCGTCCTGGGGGCAGGAACCACGGTGATCCCTGACGATACGGGCGATTTGGCGCAATACATGGATTCGCTGCGCCGCTTGCTCGAACTCGATCTCGAGACGATCTATCCGGCGCACGGCCCGGTAATCCGTAATCCAAAGGAAAAGATTCGCGAGTATATTGCGCATCGCGAACTTCGCGACCGCCAAATCCTCGAGACGCTGGTTGCGGGGCCGCTCGAAGTGACCACGATCGTCAAGAAGATTTACACCGACGTGCCGGAATATCTGCATCCGGCCGCCGCTCGTTCGGTTCGCTCCCATCTCAAAAAGCTCGGTAACGAGGGCCGGGTCACTGAGCATGAGCAGCATTGGAGTCTTAACTAGCGCGACGCGCCCGCGCGCAGTCTTTCGAGCGCCGATACTTGGCGTCGCATGCGCGATCGCGCTTGCCGCGGCCCTATGCCGTGCGCGCGTGTGCGCCGCCGCCGACGCGATTACCCCCGCCGCGGCACCGTCGGCCGTCGGCGGCGTTTCGTCTTACGTCGCTGACAGTGCAGCGCCGCGGATGCTGGCGGTGCCCGTGTCTTCGCCGGTTGCCGATCTCGGTGATGCCACCGCCGACGCGCCCGATCCGGCCGATACTCCCGTCGCCACTATTCCGCCCAATCTGCTGAAGATGCTGCCCGAGCCGGACGCCGTCCCCTCGACGACGGTCGAGATTGCGCCTGCCGCGGCCGAGCCTCGCGCGCAGCAATCGCCGCCGCTTATCGAAGAAGACTCTTCGAGCTTCGTAAACAATCCGGAAGTAGTTGACTACGAGAAGCATCAGGAAGACGCCACGCTGCCCGGTCCGCGCGGTGGGGCGTTCGGTCCGTCCTCGATGCAGATGTCCGCGTTGTCCGAAGACGCGATTACCTCGCCGATCGGGCTTGAGTTGCGCGAGGCGCGGCGCACGCTGAAGTCGGGCGAAGAAGCCGACGGCCTTCTGATCACACAGGTCACCAAGGGCAGTCCCGCCGCGATTGCGGGGCTGCATGCGTACTCGCGCGGGATACACAATGCGTTGACCGGCGCGATGATCGCGGCGGCGCTGGTATTCCCGCCCGCGATTATCGGCGTCCCGTTGCTCGACTACACCGAAGTCGGCGAGAGCTACGACCTGATTATCGGCGTTGACGGCGTGCGCGTAACTGACTTCCTTGATTTTCAGGATCGGATGCGCGACCTCAAGCCGGGCGAAATCGTGTACCTGAGCGTGGTGCGCGACGGCCGCCGTCATCAGTTCCGCGTGAACGTTCCGCTCGGCACCAACCTCGCCTCCTGGTAATTCGAGCGCGCCTCTTTACCGCGCGCCAAACTTCGTACTAAGTGTTTTGTCTGCCCGTCGAGGAATCTCTCCCGGCGAGGCTTTATGCAACCGCCCTCGACGGGCGCATAACTCCGCTCGATTTGGGCGGACGATATCGAAACGAAAGCTTGGGCTCGCGCCTGGATCCGCGACACGGACCGGGACTCCATCGGGACTTGAGCGTTACTCAGGATCGATCCGGCAGATCGGATCGGCTGCCTGATAAGTTCGCTCCCACACGGGGTTGCCGGAATGCGGCAGCCCCGCTCTCGTTTCTGGGAGCTTGCGATGCACGAAGAAAAAGTTCGCGTGCCCGACCTTGCGCGGATGAAATCGGCGCGGCGGCCGATCGCGATGCTGACGGCGTACGATTACCCGTTTGCGCGCATCTTCGATCTCGCCGGCGTTGACGTCCTGTTGGTCGGCGACAGCCTGGCGATGGCGGTGCGGGGGGAAGACAGCACCCTGACCGTAACCATCGACGAGATCATCTACCATACCCGCGCCGTTGCGCGCGCTCGCAAACGCGCGCTGCTGATCGCCGACATGCCGTTTCTCTCTTACCAGGTCACGCCCGAAGACGCGCTGCGCAACGCGGGCCGCCTGATCAAGGAAGGCGCGGCCGAGGCGGTAAAGCTCGAAGGCGGCGTCGCGATCGCCGAGACGGTGCGCCGCCTCGCGGCGGTCGATATTCCCGTAATGGGACACGTCGGCCTGACTCCGCAGTCGGTCCATCGGATGGGTGGGCATCGCGTGCAGGGCCGCAAGCGCGGCGGCGCGCCCGGATGCCGCGAGCGCCTTGTCGAAGACGCGCTCGCGCTCGAGGCCGCAGGCGCATTCGCGCTCGTGGTTGAGGGCGTGCCCGCGGCGCTCGGCCGCGAAATCGCCGCGCGCGTGCATATTCCCGCAATCGGGATCGGCGCAGGCCCGCATCTCGACGGCCAAGTGCTGGTGATGCACGACATGCTCGGCCTCGGCGAGAGCTTTATTCCGCGCTTCGCAAAACCATTCGCGGCGTTGTGGAAAGACGCATCGGCGGCGACCGAGGCATACGTGCGCGAGGTCCGCGAGCGCGCGTTTCCGGCAGAAGAACATTGCTACGCGGAAGCGGGAGCACGTGCCGCCAAGCGAATCGAAGGGGAGATTTGACCATGCAAATAATCAGTCATCCCGATGAAATGGCGCGCTGGTCCGACGCCTCACGCGCCCGCGGCGAGCGGATCGCGCTCGTGCCGACGATGGGTTTTCTGCACGACGGTCATATGACCCTGATGCGGCAAGGACGCTCGCGCGCGGACGCGCTGGTCGCCTCGATTTTCGTGAATCCAACCCAATTCGGTCCGAATGAAGATCTGGCGCGCTATCCGCGCGACTTCGAGCGCGACCTCGCGATGCTCGGGACGGTTCCGGTGGACGTTGTCTTCGCGCCGGAGGCTTCCGCGATGTACTCGGCCGACGCCGAGACGTGGGTCGAGGTGACTGGCGTCACGCGCGGGCTATGCGGACCGTTTCGACCGGGCCATTTTCGCGGCGTGACGACGATCGTCGCGAAGCTGTTCAATATCGTGAAGCCGCATCTCGCGGTGTTCGGCGAGAAAGATTTTCAGCAACTGCGCGCGATCGAGCGGATGGTTACGGATTTGAATTTCGATCTCGAAATCCTGCCGGTGCCGATAGTGCGCGAAAAAGACGGCCTCGCGATGAGCTCGCGCAATGCCTACCTGTCGCGCGACCAACGCGAGCGCGCTTTAGCCCTGAGCCTCGCGCTGCGCGCCGCGCGCGATCGTTTCAAATGCGGCTCGTGCTGCGTCGAAGAGTTGGTCGCCGTCGTGTCCCGCGTCTTGCGCAGAACCCCCGGAATCGAAGTCGAATACGTCGAAGTGGTCGACGCGCGAACGCTAGCCCCAACCCGCTCCCTCGACGCGCCCCTCCTAATCGCAATCGCGGCGAGAGTCGGCAAGACCCGCCTAATCGACAACACAGTGCTGTCGCCGTGAATGAGAAGACCCCGAGCGATGAGCGTGTGGTGCGCACGATTACCGCTTCGTGTAGGACCGGCGTCCCGCCGGTCATTGCTCACGCGCGACTCAAAGAGACCGGCGAGACACCGGTCCTACTGGCAAAGGTCATTTCCGAAGAAACGCGATCGCGACTTTTGTCATCCTGAGCCGTAGGCGAAGGATCTCCGCGAAGCGATTAGTGCGAGAAGCCGGGGTGGCGCTGAAGAGAATCGTTTTCGCCTGCGGCTCAGGATGACATCAACTGAATGTTTCCAAGAGAATCGAAAATGCCGTGGTTTGCTTGCGATTGCGAGTCTCCATAGAGGGGCGGGCGTCTCGTAGATGGCGGGCCAGAGGCCCGTCTCACCAATGAAAAGCGGGATTCCTCGCGCGGCAGCCGGAGCCTGTCGAAGGGCGCGGGAATCACAGCAAAGGTTGATGGCGCGGCCCGGCTCAAATTCTCGACCGGAGCCTTATTCTTGTGTCATTCCGAGCGCGAGCCGGCAATGTGTATTGCGTAATGCGCGGCATATAGAGCGGCAGAGATCGCGAGAGCCTGTCCTGAGCGGGCCGAAGAAAATCTCGCTCTCGGCAATAGCACACGTCCCCAATGGGCACGGCAAAGACTCGGACCATCCGTTGATCGAGAGTCCGGCGCGAGATTCAAGTCGGGCGGAAGACGAAGAAGTCCACCGGCTCGATCACGGGCTCGTGCGACGGACGGGCGGCTGCATGTTTGCGCACGGCTGCGAGGCCGTCTTCGAATTCGCGATCTGGTAGCTGGCTCAGAAACGAATCCGCTCGATGCGCGAGCTTCTTCGCGTATGCATTCCAGCTCTCGGCCGCCTGGCTGGGCACCAGCTCATGCGCGATGAGACGAAACCCCGCTGCGGCGAAAATTGATTCGATGCGCGCTTGCGAGGTCAAAGACTTGCTCAACATCGTTTGACTGGCTGGGAAGAACGGCACGTATGCATATGAACCAATGCGCTCGATGGTGCCGGCGCGCATACATATCGCGCCGTTCGGACGCAGCACGCGGTGGCATTCGTGCGCGACGCGATCAGGGCGCGTAAAATGGTGGAAGACCATCGACATGAACGCCAAATCCATCGACGCATCGGCCAGCGGCAGCGTTTCTCCCGACGCCTGTTCGTACCGCACCTTCTCGGATTTTTTCTTGCGCGCCTCCGCGAGCATCTTCTCCGACGGATCGAGCGCAATCACGCGCGCATCGAAATGATTCGCCAGCGCCGCAGAGTAGCGGCCAGTGCCGCAGCCAATATCAACAATGTCCGAAACGGTGTCTTTCGGAATCCAGCGCGAAATCACTTCGAGCCAAAACGCCAGCACCGCCGCAGGGTAGCTGCGCCCCGCGTCGTACGCCGCCGGCATCTTTGTCGTGTCGTAGTCCATTGCGCTCTCACGCTTTCCCGCAGATGAAGATCGACGCGCGGGCGCCGAGGATCGCGATCTGCAGTGCCTTCTCGATTCGGATGCGGCGGCGCGCCGCGAGCTCGCGCATCAGCGTCCACTCGGCCGAGAGCAGGACCATCCGCCCACCCGGGGCAAGCACCCGGTTGAACTCCGCGATCCACGCCGGATAGAGCTTGCGATTCTCGCCGTGCGTGCCGTAGCGGATTCCCCAAGGCAGATTAGTGACGATCTTCGTAACGCTGGAATCGCCCAGCGGCAGCGCCGCCGCGTCCCATCCTTCCAGGCGGATAGGTTTGTAGCGCGGACCGACGTTCAGGCGCGACGCGGCCAGCGCCTCGCTATCGCGATCGCTGCCGATCAGTTCCGCGTATCGCCCGAGACCGGCGCGCTCGATCAATATCGTGCCCGCGCCGCAAAACGGATCGAGCACGACGTCGCGCTCGTCCACGCCGGAGAGCCATCCCAGGGCCGCCGCGGCCGCCGGGCGCAGCGACGCGGGGCGATGCGCCACCTTGTAGTCGCGATGCCGCATCGCCTCGCTCGAAAGCCGGACCGCCAGCAGCAGCTCCGACTCGAACATCGTGGCCCAAAACTCGACGTCGGCCTCGTTGTCGTCGTGGCGCCAGGTGTGGTCGGTGCGCTCGGAGATTCCGCGTTCCACCGCGTGCTGCAAATCCACCCGGCGAAACTCATGCTCGCCCGCCTGCCGCGCGACCACCCGGTATCTCAGCCGCCGCCCTCCGCGCGCCTTCGGGTCGAATCGTACGCGCGCGAGTATTCCCGCTTCGACCAGCGGAGCGTCGCGCGCAGCCGCGCGAATTCGGTCGGGAGTAACCGCTTCGGGATCGGGGCCGGCGCGATAGCCGACCAGCGCGAAGATATCTTCGGAGCATCGCAGGCGCACGAGCGCCGATGGATCCGGCGCGGAGAAAATCGCCATCCCGCAGCGCTCCGGCACAATCCGCTGGCCGACTTCGTGAGCGTGCGGGACGCGCGCGAGGATCTCGCTCGTCGCGATCGCTTCGAACCCCGGCTGGGTCTGCGCGATGTACTGATTCGGCCCGAAGTGCAGCGCTTGCGGCGCGGGACGCGGCGCGCGTTTTGCCCGGACCTGAGGTTGAAACCGGTTCACGGCTTTCCTTGAGCCGCTTCCGGCTGTGGGCGGCTCTCTACTTGGTGCGCGAGAGATACTCGTGATTCTCGACGTTAATCGTAATCGTGTCGCCGGTGTTCACGAAGTGCGGCACCTGGATCACCATCCCGGTCTCGAGCGTCGCGTTCTTTAGCGTGTTGGTCACGGCGGCGTTGCGATTGCCCGGCTCGGTCTCCGTGACCTTGAGCGTGACGGTCTTGGGCAGCGTGACGTTCAGCGGCGTCGCTTCATGAAACTCGACTTCGACTTCCAGGTTCGGCGTCAGAAACCCGGCCACGTCCTCGATCAGCTCCTTGGGGATCGTGATCTGATCGTAGGTCTCGGTGTTCATGAAGTGGTAGTCGTCGCCGTCCTGGTAGAGAAACTGCATCTTGAGCTGGCTTAGGATGATGCGCTCGACACGGTCTTCAGAGCGGAAGCGGTTTTCCGTCTGCGATCCGGTCTTGATATTGCGCAGCTTGGTCTGGACCATCCCGCGCCAGTTGCCCGGCGTGATATGCGTGATCGTCATCACCCGCCACAGATCCTTGTTGTATTCGACCACCATTCCGGCGCGCAGCTGCGTCGCTTGAATTAACATTGTAGATGCACTCTCGACTCGAAGATTAAGAACGAAAACTTATCCAACGCGGACTATCGGAGCAAGGACGCGCTCGGTGTTACGGAATCAGGTGGCGATACCACGGAGCCGCCGGCGGCCCGTAGCCCGGAGGATAGCCATAGCCGGGCGCGCGATAGCCGTAGCCGGGCGCGCCATATCCGGGGGCCGCGTAGCCCGGAGGATAACTCGAAGGATAACCCGGATATACCGGCGCGCCATAGGGACTTCGGTATGCGTACGGCGATCCGTAGCCATAAGGGCTCGCGCCGGGAACAACCACGATCGGCGGCGCGTTCGCGGTGCTCATCCCGTCGCTGTTCGCATCCACCGATGCCTCGACGAAATTGCTGCCGAGTCCGTATGCACGAATCGAGGCTTGCTGCCCCGGCGCCATCTGGAAGACGACGTCGAACGAGTTGTATGCGCCCGCACCGATCGGAATCGCCTTCATCAGACGGCCGTTCTCATACACGCCCGCGCGATGCACTCCCGCACCGGAGATCTGGCCGACTACTTCATAGCTGCCCGGCTGTGACCGCGACGGCATCACGCCGAGCACGTTTATCTGAACGTTGGTCAACGGACCCTCGACGCCTCCCGGAAGCCTGCGCCCGGGCGCGCCGGTCGCGTCCTCGGAGCCGTCGGCGCGCGGAATCTCTTCGGTGTTATTCCGAGTACCGGGAATTGCCGCCGGATCGGCCGAGGCAACCGCCTCGGAATCGAGCTCGCCGCCGCCAAGCTCGATCATCTTCTCGCGTCCTTCATGCGAATGCGTCAGCGCCGCGGCGTCCGGCGCGAGCTGTGCGCGCGCGACCCGGCCGAGCGCGTCGGTCACCTCGAGGGTCTGCGAGGACGACGGATCTTGCAATCCGAAATCGAAATTCACCCGCTGCTCGCCGCTCACGTCGGTCACGGTGATCGTCTTGACCGGAGTCGAGCCGTCGTAAATTCCCGCCGAACGGAGATTGGTCCCCTCGAAGAAGCCGCGCACCCGCACGCCGCCGCCCGTGAACGACCGCGAGCTGATCACAACCTGCGGAGCTTTTGGCGCCTCGGGAGGCAGACTCGCTGACGGAGTCAAAACACTGGACGCGGGCGGAGCGCTGGTCGCGACCGCTCCCGCCACCGGCGTCACCTGCGCTTCGAGCGCCGCGATTTGTCCCTTGATTGAATTCCATTGCGGCAGCTCCGGCGCGCCTTTGGCCGCGCGCGCCGCATCGATTTGATTGCGATCCTTCACTATCGCCGCCATCGCATGGCCCGCTCCCGTGCGATCGCTCTTATCCAGCGCGCCGCTCAAGGATTGCGCGTCGCTGGCGAGGCTCGCCACCGGCGCAAGCATCACGCCGGCCTTCGCGTCGGCGTCGATCGAGTTGAGCATCGCAAAGGCGGCGTCGCTGAGGCTCGAAGCTATCGCCTGCGGAGTATCGGCGCGCGCGGCGACGGGAGCGAACGCCGCCAGCACCAGCGCCAAAACAAACCAGACGATCGCGGCCGACGTTTGGACGGTCCGCGCCCAAATCGTCTCGCGCAGAGAAAGAAAATTCCGTACGGTTCGCATCGCTCCCGCGACTCACCTCAGGAAGATTGTTTGTACCGATCCGCGGTCTGCTTGATCTGGCGCCCGAGCTTCAAGAACAGCTCGCCTTCGTTGTAGATGAAGAGCGCGAGCGCGCCAGCCGCCCCAATAATCAGTCCTAGAAGAAACGCACCCATCTTCGGCTCCTCAAGGCCCAATTATAGTCCAACATGCATCCATAAAAGAAACCAGATTTCAGGTCCCAGCGGCTCCATTCGGCAGGTTGTGGCGTCGCGCGGTAATCTGTTAGTAAAATCCTTCTTGATACCTCGCTCGATATACTCGTGATCCAACGTCTGTAAAGTGGGACATCCTGACATCAATGCTGTGGCTGACGATTACCGCGCGATGCGTGAAGGCGCGGGCGCGATCGCGCTTGCCCCTCGCACCGTCGTGCGCGTGACCGGCGACGACCGGGTTTCGTTCCTGCACGGCATGAGCAGCAACGATATCAAGCAAGCAACGGCGGGCACGATCCTGCCGGCGCTGTTCCTGACCGAGCATGCGCATCTGATTGCCGACTTCCTCGCGTGGATCGAGCCCGACGCGATTCTGCTCGATATCGATTCCGCGCTATGGACGCGCGCGCGGGCTCATCTCGAAAAGTTGCTGGTTGCCGACGACGTCGAGTTCGATGAGCTGACCGAACTTGCGGTGATCGATATCGAAGGTCCGCGCGCCGCCGAGGCGGTTCGCACAGTCGCAAGCGACAAGGCCGCGGCGCTCGGCGAATGGACCTTTGTCCGCGCCGAGGATTTGACAGTCGGCAATCTGCCGCGACTCGGCTCGAATGCATTCACGATTATGGCTCCCGCCGAAAAGACCGTATCGATCCTCGCACAGATAACCGCACTTGGTCCCGACTTTCGCGCGGTCGGCCAGGGCGCGCTCGAGATCATCCGGGTCGAGAACGGCCTCGCGCTGACCGGTGTCGATACCGGCGAAAAAACTATCGCGCTCGAGGCGCGCCTTGACCGCGCGATCTCGCTGCGCAAGGGATGCTACGTCGGACAGGAGACGATCGAACGCGCCACCGCCCGCGGAGGGATGCGCAAGCGCCTGTTCGGCCTGCGAATCGAGGGCACGCGCGCCCCGCAGCCCGGAGCGCCGGTGATACTCGCGGCCAAGGAAGTAGGGCGCGTCACCAGCGTGGTGCTATCGCCAAAATTTGGGCTGATCGGGCTTGCGATTCTGAATCAGAGCGCGTGGGACGACGCATCGGCGCTTTCGATTGCCGATCCGGCCGGTGAAATCGCGGCGCGCACCAGCGAGATTCCTTTTCAATAATGGTTACAATGATTAAAGCAGTACTTTAAGTTTGGTCCGTCCGCCGGCCGCCGGCGCGGACGCTATCGACCATCCAAAGGAGAGAGGCAGAAATGGCAAACACCCTGGGCAAACGTTACCAGTGCGAAAAGTGCGGCACCGAGGTCCTGTGCAACAAGGCGGGTCCCGGCGAGCTCGAATGCTGCGAGCTGCAGATGAAGATCAAAGAGGCCAAGCCGCTTCCTTCCTCTGACTAGGACCGGCGCGCGCCGCATCGGATGCCAGTGGCAGCCACCTCCGCAAAGGCCGACCTGGTCC
>JBARDN010000117.1:0-25515 GCA_049795175.1 Binataceae bacterium (SeqCode)
CCGGTTGATCGCCTTGCGCGGCCCGACCATATCGTGCTGATGCGCGGAAAACAGGTGCGCGAAATTCAGGAAGAGCAAGGGATCGACAGCCGTCCGCTGCCCTTCGACGAAGAAGCGCTGCGCTCGCGCATGCACGGAATCATGACGGGCGAATTCCAGGCGATGGAAGCGGCGGGACGCACGCTGTTCGATTTCCCGGATGCGCCGTGGGAATTCCAACTCGACATGGCGCGCCAGGTGTGGGACGAATCGCGCCACGCGGAAATCTTCGAGCGGCTGCTCAACTACATGGGCGGCAAGATGGGCGACTACGTCGAGACTGAGATCCTGTGGCGATGCACGCAGGCGGAGGATCCGGCGGCACGAGTGGCCGGGATCAATCGCGGACTCGAAGGGCTTGCCTGCGACGTGTTCGATCAACTGATTCGGATCGCGCAGCGCAACGGCGACGAAGTGATCGAGCGCGCGATCGACTATGTGCTCGCCGACGAGATCACCCACGTCCGGATGGGCTCGAAGTGGATGCGCAAGCTGACCGAGGGCGATCCGGAGCGGCTCGCGCGCGCGCAGGCATTCCAGGAAACCGTCGATGAAGTTTTCAACTTCCGCGGCGGACGGCGCGCGGCCGAAGACCTCAAGATCGACGACGGCATGATGCTGACGATCGCGCGCGAGGCGCGGCTCTTGGCTGGATTCACGGAAGCCGAAATTCAGCGGCTGGTGGAATCGACCCGCAAGAGCGCGGCGTACTGAGTTTTCGGGCGGCTCACGAGCCGCCCATCCGAACACATCGTTACGATCGCTCTCTGCCCGAACGGCGTTGGCGGAGTATTGAACGCTCCGGATTTTTCGCCAAGGGGCCGGCCGGTCAAGCTTTGCGTCCGCTTTTCGGACCGCGCAGGCATCACGATGAAGCCTGTCTTATAGACGGCATCACGAGGTGGACTATTAGGACGGCTAAATGTTACAATTTGGTTAACCGCGCTGTCCGGATTTTTGCATAATGGCGGCATGCGACGGGATCTAACGAGACGGAGTCTGATGCAGTGACGCAAAACCTTGACACCAAATCCGCCCCAACCGAAAGCCGCGCCCTGATCGATTGGGTCGCCGAGATCGCCCGGCTTGTCACCCCCGATCAAATCGTATGGTGCAACGGCTCGGAAGCGGAACGCCGTCGGCTGACCGAAGCCGCGGTGAAATCCGGCGCGCTGATCCCGCTCAACCCGAAGAAAAAACCTGAAAGCTATTTGCATCGCTCCAATCCGAACGATGTCGCGCGAACCGAACAACTCACGCTCATCTGCTCGCCCGAAAAAAAAGACGCCGGCCCGACCAACTACTGGGGCGACCCCGCCGAAACCTACGCCAAGCTGCGCGGATGGCTTAACGGCTCGATGCGCGGGCGCACGATGTACGTTATCCCGTACGTGATGGGGCCGCTCGGCTCGCCGTTTGCAAAAGTTGGAGTACAGATTACCGACAGCGTGTACGTGGCGCTGAACCTGCGGATCATGACGCGGATGGGCGCGCCCGCGCTCGAGATGCTGGGCGCGAGCGACAACTTCTGCCGCGGAGTTCATTGCACGCTCGACGTCAACCCCGAGCGCCGCCTGATCTGCCATTTTCCGCAGGACAATGCGATCTGGTCGGTGGGTTCGGGCTATGGAGGCAACGCGCTGCTCAGCAAGAAATGCTTCGCGCTGAGAATCGCGAGCGTGCAGGGACAGCGCGAGGGCTGGCTTGCCGAGCACATGCTGATTCTCGGGATCCAGAATCCCAAGGGCGAGACCACATACGTCGCCGCGGCGTTTCCGAGCGCGTGCGGAAAAACCAACCTCGCGATGCTGACGCCGCCGCCGGCTTTCGCCGGATGGAAAGTCTTCACGGTCGGCGATGATATCGCGTGGCTGCGGGTCGGCGACGACGGCCGGCTGTGGGCGGTCAATCCGGAGAACGGCTACTTCGGCGTAGCCCCCGGCACCAATTCACAGTCGAATCCGAACGCGATGAAGATGCTCGGGCATGATTCGATCTTCACCAACGTCGCGATGACGCCCGATGGCGACGTGTGGTGGGAAGGGACCGACGCGCCGCCGCCGGAAGGATTGCTCGATTGGCAGGGACGACCGTGGAACAAGTCATCGAAGGAGAAGGCGGCGCATCCCAACAGCCGCTTCACCACTCCGATGATCAATAATCCCGCGCTTTCGCCGCACGCCAACGATCCCAAGGGCGTTCCGATTTCCGCGATCGTGTTTGGTGGTCGCCGCGCCACCACCACGCCGCTCGTGCTCGAATCCGAGAGCTGGGCGCACGGCGTTTACATGGGCGCCACGATGGGCTCGGAAACGACCGCGGCTGCCGCAGGAGCGGTCGGAGTGGTACGGCGCGATCCGATGGCGATGCTGCCGTTCTGCGGCTATAACATCGGCGATTATTTCGGGCACTGGCTCGAGATGGAAAAATCGATCAAGCATCCGCCGAAAATTTTCATGGTGAATTGGTTCCGCAAGGACAAGGAAGGCAACTTCCTGTGGCCCGGCTTCGGCGACAATCTGCGCGTGCTCAAATGGATGCTCGATCGGATAGGCGGGCGCGTCAGCGCGGAGAAGACCCCGGTCGGCGGCGTGCCGAGAATTGCGGATCTCGATATCCGCGGCCTCGAGATCTCGGCCGAGCAATTGCGCGAAGACCTGGCGATCAAACCGGAAGAATGGAAGATCGAGCTGGCATCGGCCGCCGAATTCTTCGACAAGATCGGCCCGACAATGCCGAAGCCTCTGCGCGAGAAGCAGCAGCAACTATCGGCCTCCTTGGCCGACAGTTCTCACTGACGCGGGAGATTTGCATAACCCATCGAGAAAGTGCGAAAGCGCTTAGTGGTCGAGCTTCTGGATTTCGCCCAATTTAGAGGTCCGCAGTCTCGCGGGCGCTGAGGCCGAAGTCGCCGGGGAAATGGCGCAGCGCGCTGAGCACTGGCAGCGGCGCGAGTCCTCCGAGAGCACACAACGACCCGTTAGTCATCGTATTGCAAAGATCGCGCAGCAGCATCAGGTTCGCCCGCGCGTCGCGGCGCGCGATAATTTTATCGATCACTTCGATGCCGCGGACCGAGCCGATCCGGCACGGGGTGCATTTGCCGCAGGATTCGAGCGCGCAAAATTCCATCGCGAACCGCGCCATCCGCGCCATATCGACGGTCTCGTCAAAGACTACTATACCGCCGTGCCCGAGAATCCCGCCGACGCGCTGCATACTCTCGTAATCAAGCGGCATATCGAGCGCCGTGGCGGGAACATACGCGCCCAGCGGTCCGCCAATCTGGATCGCGCGAATGGGCAGCCCGCTGGCGGTGCCCTCGCCTATCCCGATGACGAGTTCGCGCAGCGTCGCGCCCAGCGGCAACTCGACCAGCCCCGGACGCTTCACATTGCCGGCGAGCTGGAAGGGCAACGTGCCCGGCGACGACGCGGTTCCGAGCGAGCGGTAAAAATCTGCGCCGCGCTCGATGATCACCGGAACACTGGCCAGCGTCACGACGTTATGCACCAGCGTGGGCTTGCCGAAAAGCCCGCTGATCGCGGGAACGGGAGGTTTGTACCGCACCATCCCGCGCCGCCCTTCGATACTTTCGAGCATCGCGGTCTCCTCGCCGCACACATAGGAGCCCGCGCCGACGCGAACTTCGAGAGCGAAATCGTGGCCCGCTCCGGCCGCGCCGCGGCCCAGAAATCCACGCGCGCGCGCGGCCGCGATCGCGGCGTTCACGGTACGGCAGGAGTCGGGATATTCGGAGCGAATATAGATGTAGCCATAGGAGGCGCCGATCGCGGCGGCCGCAATCGCCATCGCCTCGATTAGCGCGAACGGGTCTCCTTCGAGGATCATGCGATCGGCGAAAGTTCCCGAGTCGCCTTCGTCGGCGTTGCAGACGATATACTTGCGATCCGCCGCCGCTCCGCGCGCGGTCTCCCATTTGATTCCGGCGGGAAAACCCGCGCCGCCGCGGCCGCGCAAGCCGGAGGCCTTGATCGCCTCTACGACCCGCGCCGGACCCATTTCGAGCGCGTGCGCGAGCGCGCGGAAGCCGCCGTGGGCAAGGTAGTCGTCGATCGAGAGCGGATCGATTGCTCCCGCACGCGCAAAGGTCAGCCGATTCTGCGCCGCCAGAAACGGAATCCGCTCGGCGAGTCCCAGGCGCAGGCGATGCGCACCGCCTTCGAGGATGCCTGCGTCGCACAACTCCGGGACCTCGGCAGCGGTCACGGGTCCATACGCGATTCGGCCGGCCGGAGTTGCAACTTCGACCATCGGCTCGAAGGCGTACGCGCCGCGCGATCCATTGCGGACGATTTGAATCTCCAGAGTGCGGCGCTCGGCTTCCTGTGCGATCGCGCGCGCGACCGCCTCTGCGCCAACCGAGACCGCGCCGGAATCGCACGGGACAAAAATTTGCGCGCTCACGTTGTTTTCCTGAGCAGCGCGATCGCGGTGTCGAACTTAGGCGGCGTCGCGCGGCCCTGCAGTTCGCCGTCGATCTCAAGCGCCGGCGAGCAGGCGCAGTTGCCGAAACAGTACACCGCCTCGAAGGTGAACTCGCCGCCGTCGCTGGTCTGGCCGACCGTGGCGCCAATCGCGTGCGCAATATGATCCTCGAGCGCCGCCGAGCCCATCGCCTGGCACGATTCCGCGCGACATATGCGAATCACATGGCGGCCCGGCGCAGCGGTGCGAAAGTCATGGTAGAAGCTCACCACGCCGTGAACCTCGGCGCGGGAGAGATTCAGCCCGGCCGCGATCACGGCTACGGACTGATGAGGAATATATCCGAAATGGCGATTCACCTCATGCAGGATTGGGAGCAGCGCCCCGGGCAGATCGCGGCGCGCGGCCACGATCTTCTCGATCTCATCAATCGCAGCCGGATCGGGAGCGTCCGCTGATGGAGATGAAGCCCTGCTCTGCATAACGTGCGGCCTGCGCGGAGTGTCCGTGCGAGCCTCGGCGTCCTCACCTTACCACAGTCGGCCGTATAAGCAGGCGGCCGCGGGAGATCGAGAACTGGTTCGTCCCTAAGACCTCAGTTCCCAATGGGATCGTCAGTTCCGTCTCGTTCGTGTTCACCACGAACACGGCGAGGAGCTTGGCCGGCTTCGTCTCGCTGGCATTGGCGCTGACGCCGTGGCGGTCGCCGGGCATCTCTGCGAAGCTCTGTCCGGCCTTGTTGGTCGTCACCGGTCCGTCGTTGACCTGACTGCCTTTACTCCGCGCCGATATGGGCTCCTTTCTCCGCTACTGAGCGACGCATGAGCAGAACGAATGCCACCAACAAAACCCCGACTGCAGCCGAAAATGAGAATACGTCAAAGTAAGCCATTGACGAAGCCTGTTGAGCTCGCGCCTGGCCAAGCACGCCCAACGCCATTTTATGTGACAATACAGCATCGCCGTTGTGCTGCAGGAAAAATGCCTGGCCCCGGGTCAACAGATTGTTGACCGGCGGGTTCAGGGGATCGAGGCTTTCATTCAGCCTCAGGGTATGAAACTGCTCGCGCCGTTGTTGAATGATTTGGGCAACAGAGGTCCCCACACTGCCACCCTCGTTGCGCAGCAGAGCCAGCAATCCGACGGCAGCGCCGCGGATTTCCTTCGGGAGGTAGATAAACGCCGCCACGTTAAGTGGGGCGAATAGCATCGAAAGTCCCGCGATCACCACCACTCTCGGCCAGACCACCTGCCACGGACTAATTTCAAGGTTGAGGTGTGCCATCCAGTAGTTTCCGATGGCCATCGTGATTAGACCGCCCGCCATTAGATAGCGGGCATCGACTCCGCGAGATAGCATGGTGCCGACGACAACGAGCATGATGATCGCAAAGATTCCTGATGGCGATAGAACCAGCCCCGAGGTTGTGGCGTCGTAGCCAAAAAGTGACTGCAGCAAAGCGGGAAGCGAAATGGTGTTGGCGTAGAGTACTGCGTAGGCGCAGAAGATAATCACGCAGCAGGTGCCAAAGTTTCGGTCGGCCATCGTCCGTAGCGCGACTAGTGGATTGCGCAGGTGCAATTCGCGATAGATCAAGCCGCCCAAGCCGAGCGCGAACAGGATCAACAGCCCCTGCACGCGATAGAACGGATCACCGAGCCAGTCCCACTCCTGCCCCTTGCTGAGCATGACCTCCCAGCAAACCATCGTCACAGTTAGCAGACAGAGTCCGATTACATCGAAGGGTTCACGTCGATTCCGATTCTTGGCCCGTTCAACTTGTAGATATTCTGGATCTTCGACCAGCGCGTGGCACATCAAATAGGCCAACAGGCCGACAGGCACGTTCAGATAGAAGATCCAGCGCCAGCCATAGTTGTCGGTGATATAGCCGCCGAGCGTTGGCCCGACAACCGGCGCGAGAAGTGCCGCCATCCCAAAGATCGTCATCGCCTGACCCTGTTTCTCTTGCGGGAACGCATCCAGCAGCACGGCCTGGCTCGAGTGTTGGAGACCACCTCCTGCCACACCCTGAAGCGCTCGAGCGGCGATTATAAAACCAAGGCTTCCGGCCATTCCGCACAGAGCGGACGCCAAAGTAAAGACGGCTATCGAGAGCAGGAAATAGTTTCGCCTGCCGAGCCGCAGCGCGAACCATCCGGAAATCGGCAAAACGATCGCATTGGATGCGAGGTAAGTGGTGATGACCCACTCGCTGTCGACATTGGCGGCTGACAAACCGCCGGCAATGTACCGCAAGGAAACATTCGCGATTGTGGTATCCAGAACCTCCATGAAGGTCGGGATTACCACAGCAAACGCTATCAGCCAGGGATTGACCGATCGCCTTGCGAGCGGAACTTGGAGCGCTGCAGCACTCATTGAGAGTCGGGCGCAGAAACGGGACCAGTCGCGGATACTGAGGCTTGAAGCATCTTGCCAGCGTTCGGACCGGTAGGCGTCTCGTGGATGTACACGTACGGAGTGACCGATAGCCCTATGAACAGTGGAGCGAGGTCAGGATCGTAGTTGGTCAACTCGATTCGCACCGGCAGCCGCTGCACAACCTTGACGAAGTTTCCGGTCGCATTCTCGGCCGGCAAAAGCGCCAGCGTAGATCCGGTTCCCATCGTAAATCCGGAAACGCGACCCTGAAAATGCCGGTGACTGCCGTACATGTCGACGTCGAGCTCCACCGGTTGTCCGATGCGCAGATTCGCCAGTTGGGTCTCCTTGAAGTTGGCGTCGACCCAAATATCGGTGAGAGACCGCAACGCCATCAGCCGCTGCCCGGCGATAACCTGATCGCCGGGGTTGACGCTGCGACGCGTCACGACACCGTCAATATCGGACACGACATCGCAATAGGAAAGATTCAGCTCGGCTTGATGGAGATTTGCTTGGGCCTCACTCAGCATGGCCTCAGCCTGTTTCACGTCGGGTGCATTCTTGGATATCTCATCGAAGATCGCGTCGATATTGCCGGACGAATCGCGCTTGTAGAACTCCGCGAGCATCTCGTCCGGAGACTCCTTGAATGAATGAAAGGACCCAAGCTCGGCCGCAGTTTGCATGAGTCGCGCCTGCGCAACCTTGACCGCTGAATAAGTCTGGTCGAGATTCGCGGGAATGCCGCTGAGCTCATCACCATTCTTGGATGTGGCTGACAGCCCAAGTTCGGCGCGAACCGCTCCGACGTCATGCTGAGCCTTTTGCTGCTGTGCCTGAGCTACCGAAAAGGCTTCCTGGAAAGAATCGAATTCCTCTTTTGATATAACATGCTGTTGGTAAAGCTGCTGCTCGCGCCCGTAGTCGGCCCGGGCCTTGACGAGGGTGGCATTCGCGGCTTGAAGAGCGTCTACTTCGGAGTGAAGGTCAACGACCTGGTTGTTGAGGTTGTGCATCGCATTTGCCAGATCGAACCGTTGGCTGCGCGCCAGACTCTCAAGCCCCCGAACTTTCGTTTGTGCTGTGACAATGCTGGCCTGCGCAACCTTCAGCGCAGCTCGAGCGATTTCGACCTTGACCTGGTACGGTTCCTTGTCAAGCTGCACGAGCAGGGTGCCCTTCCGCACCCGATTGTTGTCGTCCACCAACACGCGCACGACTTGACCAGGCACTCGAGGTGCCACAAACGTTACATGTCCGTTAACGTAGGCGTCGTCTGTTGACTCTGTTCTGAAGGCGGTGATGGCCCACGGGACGGCCTCGTATAGCGCCAAAAGGAGAAGCACACCGCCGGCGGTCCACATCCACAGCTGCCGCCTTTGAAGCTGCTTCCCGGTTGGGGCTTGCGCGATTGGCGCATCGCCCTCCGGTGTCGGTGTAGATGGCGCCGGTTCGTGGAGGGATTTGCCAACGGGCTCAGCCGGGTTTCCATCAGGCATTGACGCGATCCTCCTCTAATTCACAACCGCGAGGCGCACTGCGCGATGTTGTCCGATACCCTCTGTCCGCCCTTTCGCCCGGTACTTAAGACCTCAGTCCCCCAACGGGATCGTCAGTTCCGTCTCGTTCGTGTCCACGACGAACACGGCGAGGAGCTTGGCCGGCTTCGTCTCGCTGGCATTGGCGCTGACGCCGTGGCGGTCGCCGGGCAACTCGGAGAAGCTCTGTCCGGCCTTGTAGGTCGTCACCGGTCCGTCGTTGACCTGACTGCGGATCGCTCCCTCAAGCACGGTCGCGTAGATGAAGGCGGATTTGGGATGCGTGTGACCAGGCGAGTAACCGCCCGGGCCGTATTCGACGAGCACACCCTTGATGCTCTTGCCGGGACAGTTCGGCAGCTCGTGCTGATAAACGAGAGTCACCTTGGCGTTCTTCGACTTCGGCGCTTGCGCGAGCACGCTTCTGAGCGGCAGGGTGGCGACAAGCAGCGAACAGACAAGCAGCGAATAGAGGATGCGTTTCATGGAGCCCTCTTCTTCGGTTGGCGGATGCAGAATCAGGCTTTTGCCTGTGAGCGGCGGAGCCATTCGTCGAGAGCGATGCGGCCGAGGCGCGCTTGGCCCAACGGCACGAGCGAGCGCTCCTCGACCCGGCCGCCGAAGTAAAGGGCCTGGGGGTCGCTCACGACTTCACGAGCGTCGCCGACCGCCTTCAGATAGCGGGCGACGATCTGGTTGAACGGTGCTCGTCCCGGGCCGGCGATCTCGACGATGCCGTTTCGCGCCGCCGCGAGCGCCACATCGGCGACGATTGCAGCAACGTCGTCTGCCGCGATGGGCTGGAACAGGCCGGGCGAAATCCTGACAATGTTTCCATCCGCACTTGAAGCAGCGATGCCGCCGAGGAATTCCATGAACTGGGTCGAACGGATGATGGTGTAAGGAATGCCGGAGGTCTCGATCAGTTTCTCTTGGGCGACCTTGGCGCGGAAATAGCCATTGTCGCTCCGATCGATTCCAACGATGGACAGCGCGACATGGTGCCGGACGCCGGCTGCGGCCTCCGCCGCGAGAAGGTTTCGCCCGGAGGTCTTGAAGAATTCAAGCACCGCCTTGTCTTCAAATGAGGGTGAATTGGCGAGGTCGATCACCACCTGCGCACCAGCCACGGCCTCTTTGAGCCCCTCGCCGGTGATGGTGTTGACGCCACTTTTGGGCGAGGCGGCGACGACCTCGTGACCACCGTGGCGCAGAATGACGACGGTCTTCGAGCCGATCAATCCGGTTCCGCCGATGACGACGATCTTCATGGATTACCCTCCCTGTCGTTGACGGGCGACCTCAAATTCAATTAACACGCTGGCGCGAAAATTTGTACCAGCTTATCGCCGCGCGAAGTGATCGAGGAGCGCGCGGCCGGCACCGAGGCGAAACCTGCTCTTAAGCGCCGCGGTCACATAGCGCTTGGCCGCGCGGACCGCCGCCTCGAGCTCCATCCCGAGCGCTAGCGACGCCGCGATCGCCGCCGAAAAAGCGCACCCGGTTCCGTGCGCTCCGCCACCCGCAATGCGCGCGGCGCGCAGCTCGATATAGCTGCGGCCGTCGTACAACAGATCGACCGATTGATCGCGTTCGTGCCGATGCCCACCCTTGATCACGACCGCGCGCGCGCCCATCGCGAGAATCTCGCGTGCGGCCGCGCGAATCGCCGCCGCGCTATCGATTCGCAGATGGGTCAGCGCCTCCGCCTCGGCGATATTCGGAGTAATCACGCGTGCGAGCGGAACGAGGTAGCTGCGTAGCGCGCGCTCGCCTGCGCGATCGAGCAGCCGCACACCCGCACTCGAGAGCATCACCGGGTCAACCACCGGCGCGGGCAGCCGCAGGTCGTCTATCGTGCGCGCGACGGCGCGGACGATCGCAGCGTTTGCGAGCGCGCCGGTCTTGAGCGCGTGGGGCGTTTTCTCCGCGACGACAGCCTCGATCTGCGCGGCGACTATCGCGGGGGGCACCGCCTGAATGCGCCCGACCGACGAGCTGTTCTGCGCGATCACGGCGGTCAGCGCGGAGTATCCATAGACCTCAAGCGCGGCGAAAACTTTCAGGTCGGCCTGGATTCCGGCGCCACCGCCCGGATCGCTGCCCGCGATCGTGAGCGCGATTCGTCGTCCAGGTCGGGAGGGCATCGGCGGTGAATGACGTTAAGTTTTTCGGACAGCTCGGCGATAAATGGAGGCGACTTACAAACGATCACACTATAGCAGATTCGCAAACGGCACGCGCCGGGCGGGGTGGATTGCTTGACGATCGAGCGCAAGGGTATTTTGCCGGTCAGATCGCATCATTGCGCGACCGCGATGTCGCCAGGCCGGCGATCGCTATGCAAAGCAAGTCACAAGAGGATTTTCTGCATCTGCCGTTTCAGGAGAAGCTCGAGTTCCTGTACGGATTGCCCGCGCGCACCAAGCGCGACCTGATTCTTTCCGCGCCCGAAGCCGAGCGGCTGGTGCAGTCGTTTTCGCCCGAGACGCTTTACTACACGCTCAAGGAAATTGGTTCCGCCGATGCGGGCGATCTACTGAGCCTCGCGCTGCCTGAGCAGGTGCAATCACTCTTCGACCTGGATTGCTGGAACAAGGACCGGCCGAACTTCGCGCGGATGCGCGAATGGATCGAGGCGCTTTCGGAGGCCGGACGCCGGCGCCTGGCCGACAGCCTGATGCAGCTTGACATGGAGATGGTCGCGCTGTTGCTGCGCGGCTACGTGAAGGTGCATCGCCTCGACGATCCCAACGCTGCCGAGGATCCGCCGTTCAATCGCTACGTCCAATTCGACGAGCACTACCTGATCGAGTTCATCCGCAACGATGCGATCACGCAGCACATCTCGGATTTCATCGAAGAAGCCTTCGAGCGCGACTACAACTACTTCGCCGGCGTGATGGAAGAAATTTACTGGGGCGTTCAGGCCGAGCTCGAGGAAGAGGCCTATTCGTTCCGCAGCGCGCGCCTGGCCGATCGCGGGTTTCCGGATTACTTCGAGGCGCAGGACGTTTTCGCGTATATCAATCCGCGCGAGTTTCTGAAAATTCGCGAACAGTACGACAAGCCGACCCGCGCCGATTTGCTCGACGAGCGCGACATGCTGCCGCCCGAGATGGCGCCCGCAATCGCGGGTTCAGACGGCTCGCTGTTCAATACCGCGCTGACGGCGGGATTCGCGGCGCACAGCAAGCGGCAAGTGCGCGCCGAAATGGCGATGGTCTCGAACCAGGTGCTGATGGCGCGCGCGGTCGATTTCGGTGATCTGGATGCGGTCCGCGTCGCGGTCGAGATGACGCACAACTACCTCAACCTCGGGCTCGAGAATCTGGCCGGCGGCGATCTGGATACGGCGATCGAGCATCTGCGTGACACCCATCTGAAACTGCTGTTCCGCCTCGGCGTCAGCCTGACGATCGATCTGCGCAAGCGCGCGGAGGAATCGCTCGCGCGGCTCGGCTTCGCGGGCAGCCGGACGGTCGAGGTCGCGTTTTTGGATTCTCCCTATCGTGAGGCGCTGACCGGAATCGCGCAGCGCCAACCGCGCTTCTATGCGGGTCTCGACGGCAAGGGCTCGGTTGAGATGCGCGACTTCAGGACGATGCGCGATCTGCATCTTGGCTATGCGATGCTCGATCAGATCGGCGCGGCGCGGCCGCTGTTCCGCGCACTGCTCGAAATCGATATCGCGAGCCCGGGGTTCCGCGCGTCGGTCGCGGCGCGCGAGATTCGGCTGAGCCAGATTCTGCTAACCGCGTTCGCGCGCGCCGCTTTGGACGGCTCGCTATCGCCCGAGCCGATCGAGGCCTCGAGGCTGACGGCGATGCGCGACGCTCTCATGACCTATCGCGGCGGAATCGGCAAGCTGAGCGAAGCGCTGCACGAGCTGGTCGCGAAGGCGGTAGCCGAACGGCTGGATGAATCCGAGCGCAACGCCGGCGCGGAGTTCCTGAACTCATGCCTGAACGTGTTTGAAGAAGAGTTTGCCGGCCTCGGCGCCGAGCGCGAAATCGATCCGCGCTTCATCCGCAGCGTCCTAATCAAGCGCGGCTGATTGCTCGATTCCCTCTCCAAAAAAAAACATTGGGAGAGGGACATTCCAGAAGCGCGCGGCCCCTACGCTCCTGGCGAAGGTCGCTAGCGGGCGATCGTGATCGTTCGCGTCGTGCCCGCGCGGTCGAGGGTTATCGCGATGGGTTCCGTTCTTTTTGCCGCGTCGATGCCGGCGCTGAAGTCGGAGGCTTGCGTCACCGCGCGTGAATCCACCTGGGTCACGATATCGCCGCGAGCTACTCCGGCGTGCTCGGCTGCGGGTGTCGTATCGGCGACGAGGACTCCGGTTCCTGAAGGAAGACTGAATGCTGCGGCGAGTGCGGGAGTCAGATCCTGGACCGTGATTCCGAGCGCGGTCGCAACCTGCGGATCCGGTTGCGCTGATGGGCGTTCAGCAAGTTTCGCGCGAGGCGCATTGATGAACAGCGGCGCGGCGACATAGATCGGTGCGCCGGAATCCATCGCGAGGGCGATCGCGTCGCTCGGGCGGCTGTCGATCGTGTATTTGCCCGAGTCCATGAAAATCTTCGCGTAGTAAATCTCGCCGCGAAGATTGGAAATCTCGACCCGGTCGATCCGATTACCGGTCTGGCTGATCACCGTGCCGAGCAGATTGTCGGTCAGCGGACGCGCCGGCTTGACTCCACGCAGCGAGAGCAGGATCGACTGCGCCTCGACATTGCCGATGAGGATCGGGAGTTCGCGCCGATCAGCAGAATCCACCAAAAGCACGAAATGCGCTTGCGCTTCCTCGTCGAAGCCGACCGTCGCGACGGTGACCCGAACGGCGTCGGCGCTGCGAGCCGGCGAAGGATCCTGCGCTGAAGCATGCTGCCCGCACGCACATGCCGCGAGCGTCGCGGCAATGATCAGCAGGCATAGATGGCGCCCCGCGAATACTCGCATGAGCATCAGGTTACGCGCGCGACGCCCCGGAAGCCAAGTGGAAGCCTTTTGCGATTATGTATAGCTCGGAGGAGCCGGGGCGGGTCGCGGCGGTGCGGGTTGCTTCGACACGCGCGAAGTCGCGCTCGATTTCGGCGACAATATCTTTGAACTCCGCGCCCATGAAAACTTTGGCGACCATCGCGGCGCCCGGCCTGAGCACCCGCCGCGCGAAGCCCCGCGCCGCGAACATCAGCTCGCGCGAGGCCGCGGTATCTCGCGCCGCGATTCCGGTGAGCTTCGGCGAGAGGTCGCTGGTCACCAGGTCGGCGGCGCCGCCAAGCTCCGCGATCACGCGCTCGACGATCGCGGGATCGAGAATGTCGCCGGTGATCACGGTGACGCTAGCCGGAATATTGGTGCATCGCGCGAGATCGACGCCGACGATGCGCCCAGACGGACCCGCGGCTCGCGCCATGATCGCGAGCCATCCGCCGGGCGCGCATCCGAGGTCGGCGATTCGCGCGCCGCACGCGACCAGCTTCGCGCGCGCGATCAGTTCCTCGATCTTGAACGCCGCGCGCGACGGGAGTCCGCGCTCCCGCGCCTTGCGATAGTACTTGTCGCGCGGTTCGTAGGTAGCCATCGTGAGTTACCGAATGATCAAAACAGTTCGCAAAAAACCGGTGCGATTTTCGCCCCGCGGTTTGATCCGCGCGTCCGAGCCGGTATTCTGAAGGGCTCTGCGAACTCGTCGCATCGAAGTAAGCCTGATGCCGTCCATCAATCTTGACGATCTGAATCCTGAACAACGCGCCGCAGTGATCGCCGAGCCCGGACCGATCCTGATTCTCGCCGGTGCCGGCTCGGGCAAGACCCGCGTGCTCACCTACCGTATCGCCCACCTGATGGAGGCGCGCAAGGCCGCGCCCGAGGCGCTCCTGGCGGTGACGTTCACCAACAAGGCCGCCGCCGAGATGCGCGAGCGGGTGGCGGCCCTGATCGGTGAGGACACGCGCGCGCCGTGGGTGAGCACGTTTCATTCCGCATGCGCGCGAATCCTGCGCTACGAGGGCCATGCACTCGGATTCGACCGTAACTTTTCGATTCTCGACGAAGGCGATTCGTCCGCGGTGATGCGCCGGGTGCTCGAGGACGCGATGCTCGCCGACTCGCCGCCGGTCGAGGTTCTGCGCGCGCGAATCGAGCAGGCCAAGAACGAGGCGATCTCTCCGGCCGCGATGGCCGAGCGGGTCGAAAGCGATCGCGACAAGCGCGTCGCCGAGTTGTACGCGCTCTATCAGAAGCGGCTGCTCGCGATGAACGCGATGGATTTTTCCGACTTGCAGATGAATGTCTGGACGCTGTTCGGGCAGCATCCGGAGATCCTGGAAAAATGGCAGAACCGCGCCGCGCATCTGCTGGTTGACGAATACCAGGACACCAATCGTGTGCAGTACCTGCTGGTGCGCGCGCTCGCGCAGCGCTCGGGCAGCCTGTGCGTGGTCGGGGACGAGGACCAGTCGATCTACCGATGGCGCGGCGCCGATATCCGCAACATCCTGGATTTCGAGCGCGACTATCCCGAGGCGCAAATTTTCAAGCTCGAGCAGAATTATCGCTCGACCAAGACCATCCTCGCGGTGGCGGCCGGAGTGATCCGCAACAACACCGAACGCAAAGACAAGACCCTGTGGACCGAAAATGAAGCGGGCGATCCGGTGGTCTATTTCACCGGGATGACCGAGCGTGAAGAAGGCGATTTTATCGCGCGCGAGATCGGACGGCTGGTCGCCGAGGCCGGGCTGCGTCCGATGGACTTCGTGGTCTTCTACCGGACCAATGCGCAGTCGCGAGTGATCGAAGAGGCGCTGGTACGCCGGCGAATCCCCTACTACATGGTAGGCGGAACTCGCTTTTACGAGCGGCGCGAGATTAAGGATCTGCTGGCCTACCTGCGCGTGCTCTCAAATCCGGCTGACGCCGTGAGCCTGGAGCGGATCGTGGCGACGCCGCCGCGTGGAATCGGCGCCAAGACGCTCGAGGTGATAAACGAGATCGCCGCGCGCGAAAAGATCACCGCATTCGAGGCGATCGGACGGCTCGAAACGATATCGAACATCGCGCTGCGGACCGCGAAGTCCGCAGGAGCGCTATACTCGTGGATGCGCGATCTGGCGGCGCGCGCCAGTTCGATCGCCGTGCGCGAGATCGTCGCGGAGGTCGTGCACAACTCCGGCTTCGAGCTATACCTCGACGGATTGGTTGACGCGGCCGCGCGCAAGGAGAATTTGGCCGAATTGCTCACCGCGGCCGGAGCCTTCGACGCCGAGAATTCCGGCGGCGGACTCGCCGAGTTCCTCGAGCGCGTCGCGCTGGTCAACGACGCCGATCAAGTCTCAGGCGCGTCGGGACGCGCGGCGCTGATGACGCTGCACACCTCGAAGGGTCTCGAATATCCGGTCGTGTTTATCGCCGGGATGGAAGAAGGTTTGTTCCCGCATAGCCGCTCGGCCGACAGTCCCGACGAAATCGAGGAAGAACGCAGGCTTTGCTACGTCGGGATGACGCGGGCGCGGCGGATGCTCTATCTGACCAACACGCTCTCGCGCGAGCTTTACGGACGACGCGACGAGCCGCGGCCCTCGCGCTTTCTGGCCGAGATCGACGGCGGACTGCTGCGGCGAATCGCGCCCGAGCGCGAGCGCACCATCCTGCGTGCTCCAGCCGCGCCGAATCATCCGTACGTTGACTACAGCGACAGCCAGCTCTCCGATGATGAGGCCGGCGACGGCGCGCTCGCGATTGGCGCGCGCGTGATGCATCCGACTTTCGGGCGCGGCGTGGTCCGCCGTCGCGAGGGGCGCGGCGACGGCGCGAAGGCGTGGGTGAATTTCGATCGCGCGGGAGTCAAGTTGCTGGTGCTGAAATTCGCCAATCTAAAGCCGATTGCCGACTAGGCGCACTTCCCCTACAATTTTGGAGGGCTGGGGTTTGACTGTTGGTGGGCGGCGGATGTCCCATTGCGCGATTCATTGAAGTACCGAACACATAATCAGTTTCGATGGCTCGCGGCGGCGCTGTGCCTGGCCGTGGCTGCCTGGTCCGCGCCGCGCATGGCGCATGGATGGACCGATTCGGAATTCGATAAGCGTCCGCTCTATGCATACCCGCTGCCGCATGGCCGCGACAATATCATCGGCAACTTGATCACCTATCAAATCCAGAAAGGCGACACGCTGCTCGACGTCGGGCGATGGTTCGGCGTGACGGCCACGGAAATCTCCTCGGCCAACGGCAAGATCGATTGGTGGACGCCGCCGGTCGGCAGGAACATCATCCTGCCCGACGAACATATTCTTCCCGACACGCCGCACGTCGGAATTATTCTGAATATCCCGGAGATGCGGATTTATTATTACTTTCCGTCGCCGACCGGACCGGTTCTCGGCGGCAAGAGAAAGCTCAAGAAGGCCGCTTTCAAGACGGGCGGAGTGGCGCGCCGCGAAGCGCATAGCGGGATTCATCCGGACGTGGTTTACACTTTTCCGGTAGGACTCGGCCGCTTCGATTGGAAAACTCCGCTCGGCGCGTTTACCGTGCGCGGCAAAACCAAAGAGCCAACCTGGGTTGTGCCTCAGGACATTTACGAAGAGCATCTCGAACGCGACGGCGAGGCCGAGCACATGATTCCCGGCGGCGATCCGGACAATCCTCTCGGCCACTACCGCCTCGAGCTGACACTGCCGGAGTATGCACTGCACGGCACCAACGTTCCGTGGGGCGTCGGGATGGAAGTCAGCCACGGATGCGTGCGGCTGTATCCGGAAGATATCGAGCGGCTGTTTAACAAGGTTAGGGTGGGCACGCCGGGGGAATTCGTCTATCAGCCGATCAAATTCGGATGGCGCGGCGACTCGTTGTACGTCGAGGTGCACGACGATCTGTACGGCGTCTATCCGGGTCTGTGGGCGCATGCGCAGGACGAGATCAAGCGCCTTGGTATAGAGGATCAGGTCGATCTGCAGAAGCTCGAGAAAGCGGTCGAGAGCAAAACCGGCATCCCAACCTACGTAATGCCGGGCGATCCTCCGGCCGGTACCGCGGGCTGAAGCCGCACACCATCTTGAGCCGCCGGCGCTTGCGCGCGCGCCGCCTTGCGACGATTTCTCGCTATCCCTTATACTTCTGCGAGCGCTGGAAGATCCTCCGCGCGCGTCACATTTTCACTTCAAGAGAGATTGAATGCGACAGGTAGCTTTTCATCGCCCATCGATTGGTCCCGAAGAGGAGCGCGAGGTTCTGGACACGCTGCGCTCCGGATGGATCACCACCGGGCCTAAGGCGAAGCGCTTCGAAAAGGAATTCGCCGAGTATGTCGGCGCGCGCCACGCGCTGGCCGTCGCGCACTGCACCGGCGCGCTGCATCTTTCGCTGTGGGCGATGGGACTAAAACCCGGCGACGAGGTTATCACCACTCCGTTCACCTTCACCGCGACCGCGGAGGTGATGGGCTACCTGGGCGTGCGGCCGGTTTTCTGCGACGTCGATCCGGGCACGTTCAATCTTAATCCCGCGCGCGTAGAGGAAGCGCTCGAGGGCGGTAGTCATCCGCGGGTCAAGGCGATTCTGCCGGTGCATTTCGCGGGTCATCCATGCGACATGGATCGGCTGATGAAGATCGCGCGCGAATACAATCTCAAGATGATCGAGGATGCCGCCCATGCGGCCGGCGCCGCGCGCCACATGGACGGACGCGGGATGGCGAAGATCGGCACGATCGGCGATCTGACCTGCTTCAGCTTTTACGCGACCAAAAATTTCACCACCGCCGAAGGCGGAATGATCACCACCGAAGACGACGAGCTTGCGGAAAAGATCGCGGTCGCGAGCCTGCACGGCATGAACAAGGACGCGTGGAAGCGTTACGACAAGAGCGGCTCGTGGTTCTACGAAATCCACGACCTGGGTTTCAAGTACAATCTGTCCGACGTTCACGCCGCGATCGGAGTGGCGCAGCTCAAGCGCGCCGACGAGTTCATGCGCCGGCGCACCGAGATCGCGCATCGCTACAACGACGCGCTCAAGGGAATCGATGCGCTGCAGACGCCGTACTCCGAAGCCGGCATCGAGCACGCGTGGCATCTCTATGTGCTGCGGCTGCGGCCCGAGCTGCTGCGCGTCGGACGCGCGCAATTCGTCGAAGCGCTGCGCGATCGTGGAGTCGGCGTCTCGGTCCACTGCATCCCGCTGCACACGATGCATTACTACCAGGACGCTTACGGCTACCGCAGCGGAGATTTTCCGGTCGCCGAAGACATCTACAGCCGCTGCCTGTCGCTGCCGATTTACGCATCGATGAGCGACGCGGATATCGACTACGTGATCGAAACCGTTAAATCTGTAGAACGCGAAACCCGCCGCTGACCGCGGCGCGGCCCAGGAGGTTCACGTGCGTGCACTGGTTACCGGCGGCGCGGGGTTCCTCGGCTCTCATCTGTGCGACAGGCTGCTCAAAGACGGCAACGAAGTTATCTGCCTGGATAACTACTTCAGCGGCAAGCGCGCCAACGTCGCGCATCTGCTCGATAATCGCAACTTCGAATTGATCCGGCACGACACCGTCGAGCCGATCCTGCTCGAAGTCGATCGCATCTTTCATCTCGCCTGCCCGGCTTCGCCGGTGCACTACCAGTACAACCCGGTCAAGACCATCAAGACCAGCGTGATGGGCACGATCAACATGCTGGGACTCGCCAAGCGCGTGCGCGCGCGAATCCTGCTCACCTCGACCAGTGAAGTTTACGGCGACCCGGAACAGCATCCGCAGACCGAGGGCTATTGGGGACACGTCAATCCGATCGGCGTGCGCGCCTGCTACGACGAGGGCAAACGCGTCGCCGAGGCGCTGATGATGGACTATCATCGGCAGAACAAGGTCGACATCCGCATCGTGCGCATCTTCAATACCTACGGACCGCGGATGGCGATCAACGACGGGCGCGTGGTCTCGAACTTCTGCGCCGCCGCGCTGCGCGGAGAAGACCTCGAGCTCTATGGCGACGGCAAGCAGACGCGATCGTTCGCCTACGTTGACGACATCATCGATGCGCTGGTGCGGATGATGAACCAGGACGCGCATATCGGGCCGATCAACATCGGCAACCCCGACGAATTCACGATGCTCGAGCTGGCGGCGCTCGCGATCGAGCTGACCGCCAGCTCATCGAAGACGAAAATCATGCCCACGCGTCCGGACGATCCGGTGCGCCGCAAACCCGACATCACGCTGGCGCGGAAAATCTTAAAATGGGAGCCGCACATCGCACTGCGCGACGGACTCGGCAGGACGATCAAGCACATGCGCGCCGAATTGGGACTCGTAAAGACATGACCACCGCACTCATCACCGGCGCGTCCAGCGGCCTCGGCGAAGAATTCGCGCTGCAACTCGCGCGCGAGAAATTTGATCTCGTCCTGGTCGCGCGCCGCGAAGACAAGCTCAAGTCGGTCGCCGAGCGCGCGCATGGACTCGGTGCCGCGCGGGTCTCGATTGTCACCGCCGACCTGTCGCATTCGGGAGCCGCCGAGGATGTGCATCGCCGTGCCGTCGCGGAATGCGGCGAAATCGGCTACCTGGTCAACAACGCCGGCTTCGGTACTAACGGCCGTTTCGATTCGCTGCCGCTGGACCGCGAGCTCGAAGAGATCGATCTCAATATCGCATCCCTGGTAGCGCTGACGCGAGTTTGCCTGCCCGCGATGATCGCGCGGCGCCAGGGCATTGTGATCAACGTCGCCTCGACCGCAGCGTTCCAGCCGGTGCCATGGATGGCGACCTATGGTGCGACCAAAGCGTTCGTGCTGAGCTTCTCCGAAGCTGTGGCCGAAGAACTCCGCGGCACCGGCGTGACGATCACCGCGCTGTGCCCCGGTCCGACGCGCACCGAATTCCAGAGCGTCGCGCACAACGGCGACGCGAGTTTTCCTGCATTTGCATATATGGACGCAGCCACCGTAGTCCGCCAGGCGATCGCCGCAGCCCGCGATGGCAAAGCGGTAAAGATCAACGGTACGATGAACCTGCTGATGGCGCAGACTCCGCGCGTGGTTCCTCGCGCGCTGGTGCGGAGAGTCGCCGGCTCGATGTTCAGGCATTAGCACCGGCGTTTGCGCCGTCAATTTAGAGCAATGACCGCGCGCTCAATTATCGCTGGATTATCAGTCGCATCGCTGTGCGCCGCATGCTCGGCGCAGCAACCGGCCGCGGCGCCGCAACCCGTGCCGGTTCCCATGGTCGCGGCCGCACCGGCGGAGCCCATCAAAGAACAGCCCGACCCGCTGATGCAGGATTGGAATATCTTTCCGGACCCGACCAGCGGCAAGGTCGAGGTCTATCACGACGGCGCATACGTCGGCGCTGTAACCGGCGATGAGCCCACCGGCGAAGACCCTCCCCTGCCGCACAAGACCGGCGGCGAGTAGCCGCGTCCGCGCAGCGCGTCAGTCGCGCAGCAGGTTGCGCGCGATCACGACTCGCTGAATCTGTGAAGTGCCTTCATAGATCTGCAACAGCTTGGCGTCGCGCATCAGCTTCTGCACCGGATACTCGTCCATGTAGCCGTAGCCGCCGAAAATCTGCACCGCATCGGTCGTGATCTTCATGCACGCGTCGGCGCAGAACGCCTTGGCGTAGCTGGAATTGACGTTGGGCGGCGCCTTCTGATCGACCAGCCACGCGGCCTTGTACGTCAGCAGACGCATCGCCTCGAGCTCGATCGCCATGTCGGCCATCATGAATTGCAGCGCCTGGAAGTTCGAGATCGTCTGCCCGAACGCGGTGCGCTGGCGCGAGTACTTCAAGCACTCGTCGAGCGCGCGCTGCGCGATTCCGATCCCGATCGCCGCGGTCTCGGGACGGCTATGGTCGAACGTCGCCATCGCGTACTTGAAGCCTTCGCCCTCACGCCCGACGATCGCGCTCGCGCCGATCCGCAAGTCTTCATAAACGATCTCGCCGGTGTCGGCCGCGCGCTGCCCGAGCTTCCCGTGCATCCGCCGCCGGGTGATCCCCGCCAGATTTGCCGGAAACACGAAGCACGAAATCCCTTTGTGCCGCAGGCGCTTGTCGCTGGTCGCGAAGGTGACGATCCAGTCGGCGACCGAGCCGTTCGAGATAAAATGTTTGATGCCGTTGAGGATGAACTCGTCGCCCTCGCGCCGGTAGGTGGTGCTCATCGAGGCCACGTCGGACCCCGCGCCCGGCTCGGTGATCGCGAACGCGCAGAAACTGAGCTGCTTCATCAGTCCGCCCAGGAAGGTGCGTTTCTGCTCGTCGTTGCCGGCGATCAAAAGCGGCAGCGTCGCAAGATCGTTGGCGGTGATTGAATTGGTGATTCCGGCGCATCCGTAACAGAGTTCTTCGGTGATGAGCGAGCTGTCCAGCACCCCGAGTCCCGCACCGCCGAGATCTTTGGGCACCGAGTAATTCATCAGGCCGGCGGCGAACGCCTTTTCGCAGATGTCGCGCGCGAAGATTTCCTTTATGTCGTACTCGCGCGCCCGCGGGATCATTTCCTGCTCCGCGAATTTCCGCGCGAGCGACTTGAGCTCCGTCTGTTCCTCGGTCAAGTCAAATCCAAACATCGGCGGTCTCCATGATGCGCGCGGCCGGTGAAAACGGACGCACAGAAATGTGTTAGCTGGCGGCGCGCGTCATTGAAAGAGGCTGCGCGGTCGTCAGGTTTGCCTTGAAAATCGGCACCGCGCCGGATAGACCCAGAGCTTGATGCACGCTCTCGGGCGCGGGCAATGGCCCTTAAGTCCGGAGCAATTTAACCGGACCAATTTATCCGGACAAGGAGACTCCGATGGCGATTACCGTAATTGCAAAGCTCAAGGTGAAGGCCGGCAGCGAAGCCGCGTTCGAAGAGGCGGGCAAAGAGATGATTGGCAAGGTCGGCAGCGAGGCCGGCACCAAGACTTACATCCTGCACAAGGACGTGCGCGACCCGAGCACGTTCGTTTACTACGAGGTGTACCAGGATCAGGCCGCGCTCGATTTGCACGGCAAGACCGACCACATGAAAGCGTTCGGCGGCAAGATCGGCGCGCTGCTCGAAGGGCGGCCGGAAATTCACGTGCTGACTGAAATCGCACACAAGTAAATCCTCGCGAAAATCGGAGGCGGGCGGCGAGCTTTCGCCGCCCGTTTCTTTTTCCCGGTTCCGCCCGCGAATTGCGCGCGCTATAAATCGAAGTGATGGCTTCACGGCTTGCAATTCTTGGCGGACCAGCGCTTCGCACGCGAGCGTTCACGCGCTGGCCGGTCTTCGACGATCGCGAACGCGCGCAGCTTGAAGACGTTCTGAGCTCCGCCAGTTGGGGCGGCTACCCGTCCCCGAATCGCAAGGCCGCCCTTCTCGAAGCGCGCTTCGCCGCGATGCAGACCGCGCGCTTCGCGATCGCTACAACCTCGGGCACCTCGGCGCTCGAAGTGGCTCTGAAAGCCCTCGCGGTCGGTCCCGGCGATGAGGTGATCGTTCCCGCAATCACCTTCGCCGCGACCGCATACGCTCCCGTAGCATGCATGGCGCGCCCGATCTTCGCCGACGTCGATCCCGCAACCGCCTGTATTGACACTGCGTCAGTGGCGCGGCTCATCACGCGCCGCACCAAGGCGATCATCCCGGTGCATTACGGCGCAAGTGCCGCCGACCTCGACGCGCTAACCGCGCTCGCGCGTGAGCGCTCGATTCCGATCGTCGAGGATTGCGCGCACGTTCCCGGCGCCAGATGGCACGAGCGCGGACTCGGCGCGTGGGGCGCGCTGGGATGCTTCAGCTTCCAGTCGAGCAAGCCGATGACCGCCGGCGAGGGCGGCATGATCATCACCGATGATCCCGACCTCGAAGAGCGCTGCCAGTCGCTGGTCAACTGCGGACGGCGCCGCCCCGGCGACATTTTCGAGACGCCACTGCTCGGAGCGAATTACCGGATGTCCGAATGGCAGTGCGGTGTGCTTCTCGCGCAGCTCGAGCGGCTACCCGAACAGATCGAACGCAAGAGCCGCAACGCCGAGCGCCTGCGCGTGGGATTGAACGCGATCAAAGGACTGCGTGCGGTCGCGCGCGACCCGCGGCTGACGCGCGAGACGATCTACGCGTTCATCTTCATGATCGACGAGACCGCGCTCGGCGTTTCGCGCAATCGCTTCGTGCGCGCGCTTCGCGCCGAGGGGATTCCGTGCGGCGTCGGCAACGATCCGGTCTATCGCTCCGCATTGTTTCCCGCCGAGGCCGCGCCCTACCGCACCGCGTGCGAGCTCGCGGGCGCTCCGAATCCGGCGCCGCCCGATTGCCCGGTTGCCGAGAAACTTTTCGAGCATGCGATGGCGGCAATACCGCACGAAGTGCTGCTTGGCGACGAGCGTGACGTTGACGACGTGATCGCTGCCGCGCGCAAAATCGCGGAGCAAGCCGCGGTGCTGCGCACCTCAAAGCTCGAGCGCACCTCGCGATGACTCAGCTCCAGGCGGGAGCGGCGCGTATCCGGCTCGAACCTCCGCTGGGCCTCGCGATGCTCGGGTACGGCTCGCGCGTCGGACGCGCCACGGGCGTGCATGATGATCTTTGCGCGCAGGCGCTGGTTATCGACGACGGCGCGCGCAAGCTCGCGCTCTGCGGCGTCGATCTGCTCGCGATCGGAAACAGAATCGCCGACGACATCTGTTCCATCGTTGCGGCGCAGAGCGACATTGCCGCCGACGCGATATTGATCGGCGCGACGCACACGCATTCGGCTCCCGCGTTCAATATCTTTGCGACTCCGCGCGCGGACGCGACAATATCGGAAAATCGCAGTGCCGATTGGGAACGCGCGCTGCCGGGCAAGATCGCGGCGGCGATTCTCGCCGCCAATCGCGCGCGAGAACCCGCCGTGCTGAAGGTTGCGCGTGCGCGGTTTACGCTCGGCACGAATCGGCGGCTGCTGCGCGCCGACGGCAAAATTCAGCTCGCGGCCAACTATGCCGGAGTCGCCGACGATACCGCCGCAGCGATCGGCGCGTTTCGCCCCGACGGCAGCGCGATTGGCGTGATTCTCAACTATCCGTGCCACGGCGTCGTGCTGTGCGAGGACAACCTACTCTACTCGCGCGACTGGATGGGTTTCGCGCTCGATGAAATCGAACGCGGACTCGCACGCGGCGCGGGTGCGGCGCCGATCGCGATCTTCATGCAGGGCGCGACCGGCAATATCGACCCGCGAAGCCGCGGCAGCTTCGAGGTCGCAGCCGATTGGGGCCACGCTGCCGGACGCGCGATCGTAGCGGCGCTCACAACCGCGCCGACGCTCGGCGTGTCGACGATTGCGGGACGCCGGATCGATCTGAAACTCAAGCTCAAGCCTACGGCTGACGCTCTTGCGATCGCGCGCAACTGCACCGCGCAGACCGAAGCTTCGCTCGCGAACCATCGCGGCGGCGAGGGCCGCCAGCTAAAGCGCCTGCGCGATCATCATCGTCAATCGCTCGACGCGATACGCGCGCTCGAAGCGCTCGAAGGCACTAACCGGCGCGACCGGCGCGTCGATCTAGAGCGTGGCGAAATGACCACCAGCATGAGCGTGTTCGCGCTCGGCGACCTCGCGATCGTCGGCATTCCCGGCGAAGCATTCGTGGAGTTCGGCCTCGCGTTGCGCGCGAATCCGTACTTCGCGCACACGCTCGTCGCCTGCTACTGCAATGACCTGGTCGGTTACCTTCCGACGCGAGCGGCTTATGCGCAAGGCGGCTACGAGGTCGAGAGCGCGCGCGTCGCGGAAGGATCTGGCGAGGAGATCGTCGCTGCCGCGCTCGCAATCATGCGCGAGTTGCGAGAGGCGGCGCCGTAGCGAGGCCAATATGCCGCGAACGATCCTGATGGGTGATCCGGCGCACTTCTCAGTGCAGGGCGGTGCGAATCCTCACACGCGCAACGCACTCGGCGTCAGGAAGCGCGTCGATGCGGACCGGGCGCGCGCGCAGTGGCATGCGCTCGCGCGCGAGCTGGTCGCACATGGGGTCGAGGTCTGCGTGCTCCCGCCGGACGCGCAGCGCACGGGCCTGGTTTATCCGGCCAACGCGGGATTTCTTTTTCCACTCGAGGGCGGCGGCGAAAA